>NZ_VOHR01000080.1 GCF_009192725.1 Segeticoccus rhizosphaerae
CGACGAACAGTGGCGTGCCGCCTTCGAGTCGGTGTTCCTCGGCGCCGTGCGGCTGGCGCGGACGGTGCTGGCGGCCGACCGCACCGAGCCCGCCGACGACCGCAGCGTCACCCTGGTGCTGTCGTCGTCGGTCCGCAGCCCCATCGGCGGCCTGGGCATCTCCAACGGCTTGCGCCCGGGCCTGGCCATGGCCGCCAAGACGCTCGCGGACGAGCACGGGCCGACCGGCGGCCGGGTCAACGTGCTGCTACCCGGCCGGATCGACACCGATCGGGTCCGCCAGCTCGACGCGAGCGGTGGTGACCCGGAGGCCAGCCGTGCCCGAGCCGTCGCCGGCATCCCGCTGCGCCGCTACGGCCGGCCGGAGGAGTTCGGCAAGGTGGCGGCCTTCGTCGCTTCACCGGCCGCCTCCTTCATGAGCGGCTCGGCGATCACGGTCGACGGTGGCATGGTTCGCACGCTGTAACGCCCTCAGCCCTTGACCGCGCCCAGGGTGAAGCCCTGGATGAACTTGCGCAGGAACAGGTTGTAGATGACCGCCACGGGGATCGCCACGATCATGGCGGACGCCATCAGCGACTGCCAGTAGAAGACGTCGCCCCGCACCAGGTTGGTCGGCACGCCGACACTGATCGTCATCTGCGAGGAGCTCGAGACGAACGCCAGGGCGTAGATGAAGTCCTGCATGGTGAGGGTGAAGGTGAACACGACCACGGTGAACAGGCCCGGCGCCACCAGGGGCAGCACCACTCGCACGAGCGCCCCGACCTTGCTGTAGCCGTCGACCTGCGCCTGTTCCTCGACGTCACGGGGCACCGACCTGAAGAAGCCGAGGAGCAGCCAGACCGACAGCGGGATCGTGAATCCGGGGTAGACCAGGACCAGCGACCAGATCGTGTCCTGCAGCCCCAGCACCGTGATCACCCGCGAGAGCGGAAGGAACAGGAGGGTCGGGGGGACGAGGTACACCACGAAGATGCCGATCGCCATGGGCAGCCCCCAGCGGCCGGTGAGCCGCGCCAGCGCGTAGGAGGCGGGCACACTGAGCACCAGCGTGATCCCGACGGTCACGATGCCGATCACGACGCTGTTGATGATGAAGTGCAGGTACGGCGTCGTGGTGAACAGGGTCGTGATGTTGTCCAGCGTGGGTGCCTGCGTGAACGCGAACGGGTTGTGGCCGGTGGTGTAGAGGTCCTGGTTGGTCTTGAACGTGGTGATGGTCGCCCACAGGAACGGGAACCCGCACAGGACGGCGAAGAAGAAGACGATCAGGTAGAGCCCGATGCTGCCGCGGATCGTCCGCGGCCTCCGTGCGGACGAGCTGCTCATGACTTCTCCCGCCGCCCGGAGGCCATCATGAGGACCACGATGGCCAGCCCGAGGAGGACCGGGAACATGAACAACGCGTCCGCGGCGCCGACCGCGAGGTTGCCCCCGTTGATGCCCTTGTAGAAGGCCCAGCTGGCGAGGACCTGGGTGGCGTCGCCCGGCCCACCGCCGGTCAGGATGAACACGACCGCCATGTCGGTGAAGGTGAACACGATCCCGAAGAGCACCGCCACGAGGATGACCGGCGCGAGCAGCGGGATCTGGATGCCGAAGAGCCGCCGCCAGAAGCCGGCACCGTCCACCTCGGCCTGCTCCTCGACGTCACGCGGGATCGACGACAGCCCGGCAAGCACGATCACGGTGGCCAGTGGCAGCGTCCGCCAGGTCTGGACGGCGATCACGCTCGCCGTGGCCAGCCCGGCGTGACCGAGCAGGTTGAGCTGCTCACCGGGCCCGATGACGTGCAGTTGCTGGGCGAACCAGTTGAAGGGCGTGAAGATCGAGTCGAGCATCCACAGCCAGATGATCGCCCCGAGCGCGACCGGGGTGGTCCAGGGCATCAGCACCAGGAACCGCACGAACCACTTGCCGCGGAAGTTGGCGGCCAGCGTGAACGCCAGGATGGTGCACAGCACCACCACCAGGGCCTGTGAGATCCCGGTGATGATGAACGTGTGCGCCACCACCGCCGGGAAGTGTGGGTCGTGGATGGCCGTCTTGAAGGTCGCCAGACCGGCGAAGTCGAACCGTGAGCTGCCGACGGTGACGTCGCTGAACGAGTACATGATCGCCAGCACGAGCGGATAGCCCACGACCAGGACCAGGTAGAGCACCGCGGGCCCCAGCATCAGCGAACCGAGCACGCCGTCGCGTTCGAGCGCGTAGCGCCGGCGCCTTGCGGGGCGCGCCCTGATCGCCGCGCTGGTCGTGTCCGCGTCGATCCTGCTCATGGCGTCCGGGTCCGCTGATCGGGTGCCACTCGCTCGCCGGTGTCCGGATCGAAGTAGCGCAGCTTGTCCAGCTCGACGGCGTACTTCTCGCGGGTGTCCGGTCGCGCGACGACGGTGAGCGTCGAGGGCAGTTTGGCAATGACCTTCGCCTCCGGGTCCAGCGCCGGGATCGAGCCGTAGACATAGCGGTCGGAGCCGAGGTTCTCCACGCGGGAGATCTCGAAGTCGCAGACCAGCTGGTCGTCGCGGCTGCCGACCGCCTCCAGCGGGAGCAGGTTCTCCGGCCGGAAGCCGACCAGCTTCCCGTCGGTCCTGATGATGTTCATCGGCGGGGCACCCACGAAGGTGGCCACGAACGTGGTCGCAGGGTTCGAGTAGATCTCCTCCGGCGTGCCGATCTGCTGTATCTGGCCGGCGTTCAACACCGCGATCCGGTCACCGAGTCCCATCGCCTCGACCTGGTCGTGGGTCACGTAGACCGTGGTGATGCCGACCCGCCGCTGAAACTCCTTGAGCTCGTCGCGTGCGCTGGTGCGCAGTTTCGCGTCGAGGTTGGACAGCGGCTCGTCGAACAAGAAGACCTGCGGTTCACGAACCATTGCGCGTGCCAACGCAACTCGCTGTCGCTCGCCACCGGACAGCTCCCGTGGTCGCCGGTCGAGCAGTCGCTGGATGCCCAGGATCCCGGCCGCCCATTCCACCTTGGCCGCCCACTCGGACTTGGGGACATGGGCTGCCGCGAGCGGGAAGACGATGTTCTTGCGCACCGTCTTGTGCGGGTAGAGCGCGTAGCTCTGGAAGACCATCGCGATCTTGCGGGCACGTGGTGGAAGATCCGTGACGACCTCCCCTCCGATCACGACGTCCCCGCCGGTGGGTCGCTCGAGTCCCGCGAGCAGCCGCAGCAGCGTGGTCTTGCCACAGCCGGACGGCCCGAGGAGCACCAGGTACTCGCCCTCCTCGGTGACCAGGTTGATGCCGTCGACTGCAGCCGTGCCGCCGAACTCCTTGCGGAGGTCGCGAACTTCGACGATCGCCATTGCCGAGCCGTCCTGCGCCCGCGGCTACTTCGTGCCGCCCACGAGGTCCTTGGCCCGCCACTTCTTGAAGATCGTCTCGCACTGCTGGTGTGCGGAGGCGACAGCGTCCTTGGCCGACGACTTGCCGCGTGCCACGTCGGCCATCATCGTCGACAACACGTTGGTGTCGAAGATCTCGCCGATGGCCGGGTTCGCCGGCCCGGGATGGCCGACGTTGGTGCTCCACTTCTCCGCGGTCGCCAACAGGTCGAGCTTGTCCGCCGGCTCGGACTTGAACGGGTCCTTCTTCAGCCAGCCGTCAAGGGCCGTGGTCACCGTGGGGTTCTTGAACGCGGGGAAGTCGTACAGCTCCGAGTTGTACGTTCCGTCGTGCGCGGCGGCCAGCAGCGCCATCAGGAAGGCCTTGCACTTGTCCACGTTCTTGGCCCAGTTCGGCATGATGTAGGACCGGACGACGTGCTGGCTGGCGAGAGCCATCCCGGTGGGCCCCTTGAGGGCGGGCAGGAAGTAGATGTCCTTCGCCGTGGCAGGGGTGCCGGCCTGGGCGCTGCGATAGGCCGAGATGGAGTTCAGGATGTAGGACAGCTGCCCCGCCACCAGACCCTGGTTGTTGGACGCGGCGGTCCAGCTGAAGACCTCCGAGCTCATCGCCTGCTTGAACAGCTTGGCCATGTACTCGGTGGCCTGCACGGTCTCGGGTGAGTTGAGCGTGACGTTCTCCTGGGCATCCTGCACCGAGCCGCCGTAGGACCAGATCAACGCCCGGGCTGCCATGTTGGAGTCGACTTCCGAGGACATCCCGATCCCCAGACGCACGCCCTTCTTCTGCTTGATCTCCGCGCCGCCGGTGAGCAGCTCTTCCCACGTGGTCGGCCCGTCCGCCATACCGACGTCGGTCCACAGGGACTTGCGGTAGTCGCCGGGGTCCGGCGTCCACGTGTGGCAGAACCCGTAGTACTTCTTCGTGTGCGGGTTGTAGCTGGAGAACTTGCAGAACGGAATCTGGTCGCCGTACTTCGCGACCGCCTCGGAGACCACGTCCGACAGGTCGTGCACGCTCGGCTCGTAGGCCGAGGGCGGGGTGATCCACTCGATCAGGTCGTGCCCGCTCTTGGCCGCGAACTCGGCGGCTGTCCGCGCAGGCAGGTCGGCCTGGTTGATGTGGTCGACGACGACGGTGACGCCGTTGCTCTGACCCCACTGCTTGGCCCACGTGTCGAACCACTTGTCGTAGCTCGGCACGAAGTGGCTCCACAGCAGGATCTTGATCTGCTTGCTTCCCCCGCCTCCCGCGCCGCCGGTGGCGGCGGCGGTGCCGGCTGCGGACGTGCTGGAGCTCGGCCCACTGCCTCCGGCGCAGGCGGTGAGCCCCATGGCGCCGGCCACGATGAGCCCTCCGCCGAGGAGCAGGTCTCGCCGGGGGATCACGACGGAGTCGATCAGGTGCTTGCTGGTGGGGCCGGGCAGCGGGTTGTCTGCCATCTGCGTCCTCCTCGGTCGCAGGGGCGCAAGCGGCAGCGGGTCCCGGATAGTCGGCTGTCGCCGTACCTCCTCATACCTGTGAGGTTCTCGCCCGTCCGCCGAAACGGCACCAGGGCCAGACATCCTCAGCACTCGGATTTTGCGAGCGCACTCTATGAATTTACGCGCGACGTCAAGGGCGGTCCACTCGTGCCGCAGCCGTCCGCACCCACCCGCCGTCGGCGGGCGTCACCGCGAGTCAGCTGACCGCCGCCTCGTCGACGGTCTCGGAGAACTGCGTGTGGTAGAGGTCGGCATACAGCCCGCCTTCGGCGAGCAGCTCGTGGTGGCGGCCCCGCTGCACGATCCGTCCGTCGTCGATGACGAGGATCTGGTCGGCTCCGCGGACGGTGGAGAGGCGGTGGGCGATCACCAGGGCCGTGCGCCCGGCGAGGGCGGTGTCGAGGGCCCGCTGGACGGCGACCTCGGACTCGCTGTCGAGGTGCGCGGTCGCTTCGTCGAGGACCACCAGGCCGGGTCCCTTCAACAGCAGTCGCGCAATGGCCAGCCGCTGCTTCTCCCCGCCGGACAACCGGTGGCCGCGGTCGCCGACGACCGTGTCCAGGCCCTCGGGCAGCTGCTCGACCAGCCGCCACACCTGGGCCGCACGAAGCGCCTCGTGCATCTCCTCCTCGGTCGCATCGGCACGGGCATAGGTCAGGTTGGCGCGGATCGTGTCGTGGAAGAGGTGGGCCTCCTGGGTGACCACACCCACCACATCGTGCAGCGAGGTCAGGTCGACCTCCCGCAGGTCGACGCCGTCGATCCGCACGGTGCCCTCGGTGGGGTCGTAGAGGCGTGCCACCAGGTTGGTCAGAGTGGTCTTGCCCGCGCCGCTGGGACCGACCAGCGCGATCAGCTGGCCGGGCTCGATGTGGAACGTGACGTCGTGCAGCACCGGATCGCCGCTCTTGCGGTCCAACGACATGACCCGCTCGAGCGAAGCCAGGGAGACCTCGTCCGCTGAGGGATAACGGAACCCGACGTTCTCGAAGTCGACGGTGACAGGTCCGTCGGGAAGCGGCCGTGGGTGCTCGGCCTCACGCACGATGGGCTGGAGGTCGAGCACCTCGAAGACCCGCTCGAAGGAGACGAGGGCGGTCATCACGTCGACCCGCACGTTGGACAACGCCGTGAGGGGGCCGTAGAGGCGGGCCAGCAGCGCGGCCAGCGCGACCAGGGTGCCCACGGTGAGGGTCCCGTTGACCGCCATGATGCCGCCCAGCCCATAGACCATGGCGGTCGCGAGGGACGCCACGAGGGTCAGCATGACCAGGAACACCGTGCGGTTCACGGCGATCCGGACGCCCATGTCGCGCACGCGACCGGCCCGCTCGGCATACTCCGCATCCTCGATCTCGGCGCGTCCGAAGAGCTTGACCAACAACGCTCCTGCCACGTTGAAGCGCTCGGTCATCCGGGACCCGAGATCGGCGTTGTAGTTCATCGACTCGTAGGTCAGGCCGGCAAGACGGCGTCCCATGAGGCGCGCGGGGATGAGGAAGAAGGGCAGCAGCGCCAGCGCGGCCAGGGTGAGCGGCCACGACATGTAGGCCATGGTGGTCACGATCAGGACGAGGGAGACCGCGTTGCTCACCACGCCCGACATCGTTGAGGTGAAAGCCTGTTGGGCACCGATGACGTCGGTGTTGAGGCGACTGACCAGGGCTCCGGTCTGCGCCCGCGTGAAGAACGCGATGGGCTGGCGCAGCACGTGCGCGAAGACCTCGGTCCGCAGGTCATAGATGAGGCCCTCGCCGATACGCGAGGAGTACCAGCGTTGCACCAGGGTCAGCACCGCGTCGAAGAGCGCGAGCAGTGCGACGAGCAGCGAGAACTCGATGACGACGGCACGGTCCTGGCGCACCACGCCCTTGTCGATGAGCTCTCGCAGGATGAGCGGCGTGGCGGCGGCCAGCGAGGCCGCGATGACCACGAGCACGAGGAAGACCACGATCGCGCGGCTGTAGGGCTTGGCGTAGCCCATGACCCGGCGTGCGGTGCCCGGCTTGAGCCGGTGCTGCGCGACGTCCTGGTCGCGCGTGTAGGAGCGCATCATGCCCCAGCCCGACATCGACATGCCTTCTCCACTCCACCCGCCCTGCCCGCTCACGCGGACGGCGGCTCGCCTCGTTGACCTCAGTCCGAGAACACCGCTGGCGGCCGGTTACTTCCCCTGCTCGGCCGCCATGGCGGTGAGCAGCCGGGACTGGGCGGCACGTTCGGCCGCGCACTGATCAGCTCCGGGGGCGTCGACTGCGTTGCGCAGCAACGGCTTCAGCTCCCGGAGCGCGGCCTGCGGTGCTTCCAGTATGGCGTCCGCCAGATCGCGCGTCGTCGCGTCCAGGTCGTCACGGGGCACAGCGAGCTGGGCCAGCCCCAGTCGGACCGCTTCGTCCGCGTGCACGAGGCGACCCGTGGCACAGATCTCGAGGGCCCGGGCGTACCCCACCTGCCGGACCAACGGGGCAGTGCCCCCGAGGTCGGGGACCAGGCCAAGACTCGTCTCCTTCATCGAGAACGCCACGTCGTCCGCGGCGACCCGGAGGTCACAGGCCAGTGCCAGCTGGAAGCCGGCGCCGATGGCGTGCCCCTGCACCGCCGCGATCGTGACGGCGGGCACCGAACCCCACACGGTGAAGCCCTCCTGGAACCCGCTGATCGACTCCTCCAGCGACGCGGCACCGCTGCGCGCCAGCGCCGGCAGCGACGTCTCCCCGGGGACACCATCAGGGGTGAACATGCGCCGGTCGAGGCCGGCGGAGAACGACGAACCGGCCCCACGCACGATGACGACCCCCACGTCCGGGCCGAGGCCCCTTCCCACCTGCGCGAGGGCCGACCACAGGCTCGGTGTCTGGGCGTTGAGGTGGGACGGGTCCTCCAGGGTCAGGACGACCAGACGGCCCTCCCTCTCGACGTGCAGCATCGGGTGCGGCCGGGTGGTCTCGGATCGTGGGGTCTCGGGTGGTGGCGTCACAGCCGAGACTGTAGGCGATCGCCCGCTCAGGCCAGCGCGACGAGGTCGCGGTAGTCGGCGCTCCAGTGGTCCTCGACGCCGTCCGGCAGCAGCAGCACCCGCTCGGGCTCCAGGGCCTCGACCGCGCCCTCGTCGTGGCTCACGAGCACGACGGCGCCCTTGTAGGTGCGCAGCGCTCCCAGGATCTCCTCGCGGGAGGCGGGATCGAGGTTGTTGGTGGGCTCGTCGAGCAGCAGGACGTTGGCCGAGGAGACCACGAGCAACGCCAGGGACAGCCGGGTCTTCTCACCGCCGGAGAGGACCCCGGCCGGCTTGTGCACGTCGTCGCCGCTGAACAGGAACGAGCCCAGCACCTTGCGGGTCTCGGTCTCGCCGAGGTCCGGCGCGGCACTCTTCATGTTCTCCAGGACGGTGCGGGTGACGTCGAGGTTCTCGTGCTCCTGGGCGTAGTAGCCGAGCTTGAGGCCATGGCCCGCCCGGACCTCGCCCGTGTCGGGCGAGTCGATCCCGGAGAGGATCCGCAGCAGGGTGGTCTTGCCTGCGCCGTTGAGACCCAGCACCACGACCCGCGAGCCCCGGTCGATGGCCAGGTCGACGTCGGTGAAGATCTCCAGGGAGCCGTAGGAGCGAGACAGGCCGCCTGCCGTGAGTGGGGTCTTCCCGCACGGCGACGGGTCGGGGAAGCGCAACTTCGCCACCTTGTCGCTGGCCCGCTCCCCCTCCAGGCCGGCGAGCATGCGCTCCGCACGACGAGCCATGTTCTGGGCTGCGACGGCCTTGGTCGCCTTCGCCCGCATCTTGTCTGCTTGCGCCAGCAGGGTGCTGGCCTTCTTCTCGACGTTGGCCCGCTCCCGGCGCCGGCGGCGTTCGTCGGTCTCGCGCTGCTGCAGGTAGGCCTTCCACCCGACGTTGTAGAGGTCCATCTCGGCCCGGTTGGCGTCCAGGTGGAAGACGCGGTTGACCACCGCCTCGAGCAGGTCGACGTCGTGGCTGATGACCACGAGTCCGCCCTGGTAGGCCTTGAGGTGGTCGCGCAGCCACAGGACGGAGTCGGCGTCGAGGTGGTTGGTGGGCTCGTCCAGCAGCAGGGTCTGGGCGCCGGAGAAGAGGATCCGCGACAGCTCGACGCGCCGTCGCTGGCCGCCGCTGAGCGTCTCCAGCCGCTGGTCGAGGATCCGCTCCTCGAGCCCCAGGCTGGAGGCGATCGAGGCGGCCTCGGACTCGGCCGCATAACCGCCGCGCGCCGTGAACTCCGCCTCGAGCCGCGTGTAGCGGGCCATCGCCCTGTCGCGCGTCTCGTCGTCAGCACTGGCCATGGCGCCCTCGGTGTCGCGCAGCTGACGGATGATGACATCGAGCCCCCGGGCGGAGAGGATGCGGTCGCGTGCCAGGACCTGCAGGTCGCCCGTGCGCGGGTCCTGCGGCAGGTAGCCGACCTCGCCCGAGCTCATGACCTGCCCCTGCGCCGGGGCGCCGACCCCGGCCAGGACCTTGGTCAGTGTGGTCTTCCCCGCGCCGTTGCGGCCGACCAGTCCGATCCGGTCGCCCGAAGCGATGCGGAACGTCGCCCCCTCCAGCAGCAGGCGGGCGCCGGCGCGCAGCTCGATGCCGGTGGCGGCGATCACGGCGGGTCCTCCTTCGGTCGATTCTGCGGCGCACTGCGCCGGACGGCGTCACACGGTCCCGGGCACAGCACGGCACCAGTCCGCACGGGGCGGAGATCGGTGTGACCGGGGATCTGGTGGTTAGTCTACGTGCAGCATTGGCACCGGGCGGCCACGCCCGTACACGGCCGGAGGGCCCATGAGCTTCAACGACAACGTGCAGATCGACACCTCGTCCACGAGCGGCGGAGGGGGTGGGCGTGGACCCGGCGGTGGCGTGGCGGTCGGCGGGGTCGGCGGCGTGATCCTGCTGATCATCGCGCTCCTCTTCGGCGGAGGCGACATCTTCGGCGGCTCGGGCTCGCCGGGCGGTCAGGCCGCGCCTCAGCAACAGCAGCAGGGCTCCTCCGAGCAGTTCGCCAAGTGCAAGACGGGCGCGGACGCCAACAAGTACGTCGAGTGCCGTGTCATTGCCACCCAGAACAGTGTGGAGGCGTACTGGAAGAAGGAGCTGCCCCGTTACGGCCAGAACTACACCAAGGCGCAGCTGGTCCTCTACCAGGGATCCACGCAGAGCGCTTGCGGCCTCGCGTCCAATGCGGTCGGACCCTTCTACTGCCCCACCGACCAGACGGTCTACATCGATGCCAGCTTCTTCGACGAGCTGACCAACCGCTTCGGCGCCGACAGCGGTGCCCTGGCCCAGGAGTATGTCGTGGCTCACGAGTACGGCCACCACGTCCAGGACCTGCTCGGACTGCTCCAGAACGCCCAGCAGGACCCCCAGGGTGCCGAGAGCGGTGCGGTGCGCACGGAGCTGATGGCCGACTGCTTCGCCGGCCTGTGGGCGCACAGCGCCGCCAACACCAAGGACGCCAACGGCACGACCTACCTCAAGCCGTTGACGCAACGGGACGTGCAGTCGGCGCTCTCCGCCGCGGCGGCCGTGGGCGACGACCGGATCCAGCAGAAGGCCCAGGGCCGGGTGACGCCGGAGTCGTGGACCCACGGCTCGAGTGCCGAGCGGCAGAAGTGGTTTCTCACCGGCTACCAGAGCGGCGACGTGAACCAGTGCGACACCTTCAACGCAGCGAGCCTGGGCTGACGCGCATGCTGATGCTGCACGGACGTCTGGCATCGGTCCCGGGACGGAGGGACGAGCTCTTGGGCATTCTCCTCGAGGGCCAGGACTCCGAGCCCATGCCCGGCTGTCGCCTCTACCTCGTTGCCCTCGACGTAGACGATCCGGACGGCGTCTGGGTCACGGAGGTGTGGGACTCCGAGGACGCCCACACCGCTTCCCTCGAGCTCGAACACGTGAGGGAACGGATCACCCGTGCCATGCCGTTGATCGACCGATCCGGCATGCGGCAACAACGCCTCGACCCACGAGGTGGCGTGCCGGACGCAAAGGCCCTGAGCCACGTGGGGCCAGCCCTCCTGATCATGCCCCCAGCCGCGACACCCTACCGGCCACAGGCACCGGCGAACCCCGTGACACCCGCTAGCCACACGACCTGCGGGAAGCGCCTCCGGACGGACGCCGGCGGAACCTTGCTTCGATGGGGCCATCGCCGAAGCGTGCCCGAGCCACGACGAGCAGCAGGCTCCAGGCATCACTGGACCGGCTCGCCATACTCGCCGAGAACGAGTGAGCCGGCCGCTGGCGCAAGCTGGGGGCCGGCGCCTCGCGGCACGCGATCCGCTGCCGGCCGGTCAACGGAGCCGGACGGCAAGGTCCGCCTCCGACAGTTCGTCGGCGAGGACCACGGGGCCGTCATACTCCTGCCTGGCCTGCTGCTGCGAGCGCTTCCGATCGTTGCCCGGCCAGAAGTGAGTGAGGACAAGGCGGCCGACATCGGCTCGACGCGCGAGACGCCCGGCGTCGATGGAGGTCATGAGCAGCGGGTCCTCGGGGGACCCAGGGTGCTGCTGCGTCCGGTCGGTCGCCTCGCACAACAAGAGGTCGCATCCACCGGCGAGCTGTTCCAGCTGCGGGCACGGGGCCGTGTCCCCGGTGTAGACGAAGGAGCCTGCGGGTGCATCGAAACGGACGGCGACGTTGGGGAGGTGGTGCGGGGTCGTGACCGCGGTGAGTCGCCAGGGCCCCACGACGATCTCACCAGGCAGGGCCACGAAGTCGAGGACCTGACTCGGGCCGTCAGGATCCTCGGGGTCGATCCCCGACAGGGTCTGCATCACCTGCGGTGGCGCGTACAAGGGCAGTCGGTGCCCTGTCCCGTGCTTGGGGGCTGCATAGCGCCGCGCCCGGTAGAGCCCGTGGACGTCCACGAGATGGTCGGGATGGGCGTGTGTCACCACGACCGAGTCAACCTTTTCCGCGTCGCCACCCAGCACCGTCATCAGCCGGGACAGCGCACCGTAACCCAGGTCGACCACCACTCGATGGCCGTCCAGCACCAGCAAGAGGCCGGCGCACGCTCTGCCGGGCTCGGGCCACGCACCGCAACTGCCCAGGATCCGCACGCTTGCGTTGGTCACTCGGCACAGCCTAGGGAAGCGAGGCCCCGTCGGAGCAGCGTGCGCCGAGAGCCAGAGCCACCTCAGACGTCCCCGGCTCGCCCCCGCAGGAAGCGCCGCACCGTGGACGAGACGTCCCCGGCGAACTCGTCGAAGAAGCCGTGCCGACCCGCCGTGGTCGTGACGAGCTCGGCTCCGCGGATGCGCTCGGCGATGAGCTGGGCGTTCACGACGGGCGCCATCAGGTCATCGCTGCCGTGCATCACCAGCGTCGGCACAGCGACCTCGCCGAGCCGGTCCGCAGCATCGTGCCGAGCGCTGACGCGCAGGTGGAGAGCCTGCGCCCGCGAGGTCATCGTCGGGTCCCCCAGCAGCTGGCTGCACCGTCCGTGTCCGAACCAGTCGGGGGTGTACATCAGCCGCAGCAGAGCTCGCGTGCGCTCACGCGGATCTGGTTGCGACAGCTCCCTCCTGACTTCCTGGCTCCGCTCGACGGCGACCACGCCACCGGGCGACGTGCAGGCCAGCACCAGCCTCTCGACGTGCCCGGGAGACTGTATGGCGAGCATCTGTGCCACCCGTCCGCCCATGGACGTGCCGTAGACGAAAGCACGCGGCACTCCCGACGCGTCGAGCACCTCGCGGGCGTCGTCCGCGAAGAGGCTGGTGGACCACTTGTCCTCCGCGGCGCGCGTCCCACCCGTCCCGCGGTAGTCGAAGGTGATGGTGCGGTGGGTGTCGGCGAACCGCTCCCGCAGACGCGTCCACCACGTGTGCGAATTGGCTTGTCCCTGCAGAAGGAGCAGCGCCGGCGCGTCGGCTCGGCCTGACTCCTGCACGGCGAGTGCGGTTCCATCGGCAAGCTCCACGATGCTGTGCCGCACCACGGACTGCTCAGGCCTCACCGAGCAACTCCGTGAGGGTGTGGCGGTAGCGGTCGAACGCCGCCTGTCCCGCGGACGTGATGTGCACCGAGGTCTCCGTGCTCCCCCGACGTCGCGACTTGGCCATCTCCACGTAGCCGCCCTCGTCCAGCTTGCGCAAGTGGGTGATGAGGTTGCCTGCCGTCAGATCGAGCAGCTGCTGCAGCCGCGCGAAACTGAGCGTGTTGTCGGCGCCGATCCCGGCCAGGGTCACCATGATCCGCAGCCTGGCAGGAGCGTGGATCAACGAATCGAGACCCTCGGTGGCCGCGCTCATGTGCCGGAGCCGCCTCTCGCGCGGGCGTCCGGCGAGTCACGCTCCTCGTCCGGCACCAGCGTTCCTCTCGACCGACAACTTTGCGCTGCAAACCTACCTCGCCACTCATGCTTGGGCAACATCCGCTCGCGTCACCCGGTGACTAGAGCGCGCCCCGGTCGCGCAGCCTCGGCTCACCGCGCGGGCTCCTGTCGCCGGACAGCGGTTCGTCAATGCCGATCCGCACGGACCTGCCCCGCTCCACCGCCTGTCGCAGGACCTCGAGCCGCGGGTCCGGCAGGTTCCACAGCTCCCGGCGCGGCAGCCGCGCCAAGGCGGCCAGCCGGCGGTCGAGATCGGA
>NZ_VOHR01000081.1 GCF_009192725.1 Segeticoccus rhizosphaerae
CGCCGTGGTTGTCGACTTCGTCGGCGACGTGCTCGACGTCACCCGCGCCGTGCTGCGGCCCGGCGGGCGCCACGGCTCGGTGGCCGACCACTCGGTGGGCGAGGCCGGCGGTCTCGTCTTCTGGGCCCGCCCGAGCGCCTCCGACCTGCAGGAGCTGGCCAGGTTGGCCGACTCCGGGGAGCTCGAGGTCACCGTGGCCGAGACCTTCCCGCTCGAGGAGGCCGCCGCGGCCCTGACCCGGAGCAAGGTGGGCCACGGCCGGGGCAAGATCATCGTGCGGGTCAGCCGCGACGAATGAGCGGCTCCAGCGACTCGACCGACTCGAGGCGTCCGTCGCGCAGCACATAGCGGGACACGCCCCGAGCGGGCGCGCTCGCGTGCAGCGAGAGTGCGACTCGGTGGCCGGCGTTGACGAGCTCGTGGACGTGCGAACCCCCGAAGGCCCTGCCCTCGTGGTCGAGCCGTTCCTCGTGCAGGCCCCCGAACCAGCTGTGCTCGGTGAGCTCACCACGCACGACCACGTGCGCGCCGTGTGCCCCACGGTGGTCGTGCCAGCCGCTCCCCGCGCCCACCGGCCAGCTGACGAGCCAGACCTGCAGGTATGGCGTCTCGACGAGTTCGCGGCGCTGGCGCCGGTCGGCGCGCAGGTCGAGCAGCTCGGGCAGCTCCGGGTCGCTCGCGAACAGGTGCAGGGTGCGCAGCAGCTGCGCCCCGGAGAAGTGGTCGACGCCTGGGGTGCGACCGGTCAGGGTGGTCATGCTGATACCTCGTTCATGGGGGTGGGCCTTCGGGTGCTGGGGCGCGGTGTGGGCGCCCGGGCGTGCGGGTGCGTGGGTCTCAGGCACACCAGCGGAGCAGGAGGCAGCGGCGCATGGCATGCATGCGCGGCGTTCGCTGCGTCGTGCCCGAAGACATACCAGCAGTGGAACACACGGGCCCTGTCGAGGTCCACGTGAAAAGGGCCGTGTCTCGCACCGCGGACGGGTCCGGCCACCACGCCCTTGCATCGCACGATCGCGCGTTGCTTAACGAATCGCGCGTTGCCTTGACGACCTGCCGGAGAGAGGATGGGCGCACCGGGACGCCCCCGGCCACCACCGCGCGACCCGAGGAGACCCATGATCTTCATCACCGCGAAGTTCCGCGTCCGTCCCGAGGACGCCGATCGCTGGCCCGAGATCTCCGGCGAGTTCACCCGAGCGACCCGCGCCGAGCAGGGTTGCCTCTGGTTCGACTGGTCGCGCAGCCTGCGGGACGACACGGAATACGTGCTGGTGGAGGCGTTTCGGGACGGTGACGCCGGTGCCGCCCACGTGCAGTCCGAGCACTTCAAGAAGGCCCAGCAGACCCTGCCGCAGCACCTCGTGGCCACGCCCAAGGTCATCAACGCGTCGCTCGAGCAGGACGACTGGTCCGAGCTCGGGGAGATGAAGGTCGGGGACTAACCGGTCGCCTCGCCCTTCGCGAGACCCGCCGGCTTGCCCGTGGGCGGGCTGGGGTGCCAGCCGGGTGGCGCGAACAGGTAGCCGAGCCGGTCGTGCCAGTTCTCGGCGTAGTGCACGTCGCGGAACGCCGCCGCGAACTCGCCGTACTGCAGGCGCAACGGATTGTGCGTGTTCACCGGCTTGGTGACGCCATAGCGTGGTGCCTCCACCTCCTCGGCGTAGCTGCCGAACAGCCGGTCCCAGATGATCAGGATGCCGCCGTAGTTGCGGTCCAGGTAGCCCGGGTTGACCGCGTGGTGCACGCGGTGGTGGGACGGGGTGTTGAACACGAGCTCGATCGGCTGCCACAGCTTCGGGATCGTCTCGGTGTGGACCCAGAACTGGTAGATCAGGTTGACCGAGAAGCAGAAGAAGATCATCCATGGCGGGATCCCCAACAGGGGCAACGGGATCCAGAAGATCAGCTCCCCCCAGGGGTTCCACTTCTGGCGCAGGGCCACGGAGTAGTTGAAGTACTCCGAGCTGTGGTGCGCCTGGTGAGCCGCCCACAGGATCCGGATCCGGTGCGAGCTGCGGTGATAGCTGTACCAGAGCAGGTCGACGGCAAGGATCGTGCCTACCCAGGTGCTCCAGTGGTGCGGGTCCAGCCGCAGCGGCGTCAGGACAAACAGGACGGCGTAGAGGAGCAGCGCGGCGAACCTGGCGCCGAGGTTGACCACCATGGAACCGACGCCCATGACCAGGTTGGTCCACGTGTCGCGCCGCTCGTAGCCCCGCCGCTGCGGGCCCTCGCCGTTGTCGAGGAAGCGCAGTGCCACCAGCTCGATCGCGATGAACAGCAGGAAGAACGGGACCGCGTAGGAGACCGGGTCACGCAGCTCATCGGTGAAGGCCATCTCGGCGCTCCCTCCTGCGGACTCTGGCGCATCGGAGCCGAAGGACTACCCAGCAGTAACGCTACGCCGCGATCGGGGCCCGGGGAAGGGAACGAGTAGGTTTGAATCGCAACTCGCGCTGGCACACACGGGGTGTTCGGCCGGACACGCCGCCATGCCCACCTCGCGAGCCGCAGCAGTGCCAGCGTGGGTTGCGAAACTGGACGGCGCTGGCGCTCGCCGGTCAGACAGCTTCGACGCGAGTATTCTCTGGCCGGTGGTCTACGACGAGGACTTGGCCGACCGCATCCGAGAGGTGATCGGTCGCGAGCCGGACCTGGCGGAGAAACGGATGTTCGGTGGGTTGGCCTTCCTCATCGGCGGCCACCTGGCAGTCGCCGCCAACCACGAAGGGGCGGGTCCGGCCAAGCCAGCTTCGTCGCCGGTGCCCGTGTGCCCGTGTGCCCGTGTGCGGGCATGGTCGTCACAGTCAGGTGTCAGCCCTCGTCCGAAAGGACGATCGCGCGCTCGACCCGGCGGTCGGGCACCAGCCACAGGACGGCGACGGCCGTGTAGATGGCCAGACCGAGCCACGGGGTCACCCACGACAGGCCGATGCCAGCGAGGTAGAGGGCGGGCGAGAGCTTGCCCTTGAGGTCCCGGCCGAGCATCCCGCGCACCGCCGACTCGCTTCCCTCGGCCCGCAGGACGGTCGTCTGCATGACGTACCACGCGACCGCGCACAGCAGCAGGTCGATGCCGTAGACCACCACGGGCACGGTCGCGAATTCGGTGCTGTCCATCCACGCGGTCGTGAACGGGATGAGCGAGAGCCAGAAGAGCAGGTGCAGGTTGGCCCACAGCACGACTCCGTCGATCCGCCGGACCAGATGGAAGAAGTGGTGGTGGTTGTTCCAGTAGATGCCGATGTAGACGAAGCTCAGCAGGTAGGTGAGCAGGCTCGTCGCCACCGCGCCGAGGCCGTGGAAGGTGGCCTCCTCCGGCGCCTTGAGCTCGAGCACCATGATCGTGATGAGGATGGCGAGCACCCCGTCGCTGAAGGCCTCGATCCGGTTGGTCCTCATCGCCGGTCTCCGTCCGGACGGGGCTGTTCCTCGACTGCCCGTGCCTGCGCAGGCCGGGGCGTGCACAGCGTAGACCCGCTCAGGAGGACGCTCAGGTCAGCGGACCACCGACCCGCTTGGCCACCGACGGCGCCACCGGCACGGACTCGGGATTCCCCGGGTGCGCGCGGGGACTGCCGAACCGGGACTCGATCGGCAGCTCGCCCTGCCAGACGCCGGCCGTGGGCTCGGTGGCCGGTGGCCCGCTGCGCGCCTTGGCGGTCCAATTGTCGTCACCGATCTGCAGCGACAGCACCAACGTCGCCGCGAGCTCCTTGGGCAGGTGGCGGCGCACCTCCTCGCGGCGGCCGGGCAGCAGCCGGTCGCTGAGGGCGTCCAGCGCAGCGATCGCCTCGTCCCCCTTCAGCACCGTCGCCACACCGTTGACGACGGCGGAGCGGTAGTTGGCGCTGGAGTCGAAGAGGCTGTCGGCGTAGACCAGCCCGTCAAGGTGGAACACGCTCAGTGCGACCGGGCTGCCCGCAGCGGCGGCGCGCAGGGCCCCGGCACCGGTCGACCCGTGCACGATGATGCGGTCACCGTCGCGTCCGGCCATCACGGGGACCACCAGGGGCGCGCCGTCCTGCACAGTGGAGAGGGTGACGGCGAAGGAGTCGTCGAGGAATGCGTCGAGGGCCCGGCGCTCGGCGCTGGCTCGTTCGGGATGGCGTCGGATGGCGGTCATGGGTACCAGCGTGCGCGCCCATAGTGGCCCCGTTCACGAACCAGTATTGACAGAATCAGCAGACCACTATCCAATGGGCGGGGTGCCTCGCCCCGCCATCGGTGTCCACCTCCGACTCGACCTCGACCCGGAGGTGCGCCCGATCCGGCGCCGGGTGGCCGAGGGGGTCCTCGCCGCCATCGCCGCGGGTCGGCTGCACGACGGCGACGCACTGCCCTCGACCCGCACCGTCGCCCGGACGCACGGGCTCCCTCGCTCCGCCGTGGTGGAGGCCTACGACGAGCTCGTGGGCGCCACGATCCTCGCGTCGCGGCACGGCAGCGGCACGGTGGTCTCGGCGGGCGCGACCCACCTCGTGCGCCACGGAGCACGCAGCGGGGTGCGACCGCCGTCCCCGCGGCAGGAGCGGCGCGCCGCCACGGGGTCCGGTGCCAGCCCAACGCTCGACCTGCGGCCGGGCACGCCCGACACCAGCCTGATCCGGGCCGCCGGCTGGAACCGGGCCTGGCGCGCCGCGATCGTCCCGAGCGGCCCGAGCGGCCCGAGCGGCCCGGAGGAGCAGGAGTCCGGTGAGGCGCTGCGGCTCGCGCTGGTGGACCACATCCGCCGGTTCCGCGGGATCTCCACGACTCCCGACCGCATCGGGCTGCATCCGACCGTGCGCTCCGCCGTCACCGACCTGGCGCACCGTGGCGGCCTGGTGGGCGCCAGCGTCGTGATGGAGGAC
Source organism: Segeticoccus rhizosphaerae (assembly GCF_009192725.1). GTDB lineage: Bacteria > Actinomycetota > Actinomycetes > Actinomycetales > Dermatophilaceae > Segeticoccus > Segeticoccus rhizosphaerae. The sequence goes on from NZ_VOHR01000081.1 coordinate 4,857, forward strand.
CCGGGCTATCCGGCGGCCCGGGAAGGCTTGCGGCGAAGCGGCGCCGACGTCCGGCCCGTACCCGTTGACGATCAAGGGCTACTGGTGGCCCGGGTGCGCGACACCGATGCCGCGGTCTACGTCACGCCGGCGCACCAGTACCCGACGGGCTCCGCCATGAGCCTGCCCCGTCGGGTGGCGCTGGTGCAGTGGGCGCTCGACCACGACGGACTGGTCATCGAGGACGACTACGACGGCGAGTTCCGCTACGACGCAGACCCGGTGCCAGCGCTCGCGTCGTTGCACGGCGGCGGCGAGCGCGTGGCCTACATCGGCACCTCGTCCAAGATCCTCACCCCGGAGCTGCGCATCGCCTGGACTGTCCTGCCCCCGCACCTGGCGAGCCCGGCACCGTCCGTCGAGCGGGTCCGCCCGCTGGTGTCCGGATTCGCCGTCCGCGCCCTCACCCACCTGCTCGTGCACGGCGAGGTCGGTCGCCACCACGCTCGGGCCATGCGCACGTATGCCGCCCGCCGGGCGATGCTGATCCGGCACCTTCGCGAGCTGGCGCCCTTGGTGGAGGTGACCGGCGTCAGCGCCGGATTGCACGTGCTGGCGCGTCTGCCCGCGTTTGTCGACGACGCGGAGGTCGCGGCCGCGCTGGGCGACTCGGGATATCTGGTCGCGCCGCTCTCCGACTACGCCGTTCGCCCACAGCCGCCAGGTCTGGTGATCGGCTACGCCATGTTGCCCGAGAGCCGGGCCCGCGACTTCGTCCGCGCCCTGGCCTCCGCCCTCCCGTGACCGCCGCCGGTTGCGGCGCGAGAGTGGGGGCGGCCCCCCAGCGCCTTCCGAAGAAGGGTGTCCGTGTTCGTCAGAGGGGTCTTCAGTGTTCGTCGCCGAATTGGGCCACGGCCGTGGTGATCTCGGCCCTGCTCTTCTTCGCGGCAACCAGAAGGTGCAGGAGGACCCGCGCCTTGTAGGGGTGCAGGAACCCGCCACTGGCCAGGCCACGGGAGAGCAGGTCGCGCTCCGAGCCCGGGGCGCCGTAGGTGTGTGCCAGGACCGGTCCTGCGCCGGTGCGCGAACTCAGCACGACCGGCATCTGGGCAGCCAGGTCACCGAGCAACGGGGCCATGGCACCTGGGACGTGGCCGACGCCGAACCCGGCGACGACCAGCCCGTCATACCGATCCTCGGCGCCGGCGAGCGCCGAGCCATCGTCGTCGAACACCGCAGTGTGCAACCCGATCCTCGTCGCCCGCAGGGACTCCCGGGACCAACCGATGACCGGCCGGCTCGCAGTCGCGGGCACGAGGAACCGTGCCTCCCCCTCGACCACGTGCCCGACCGGACCGGTGTCGGGGGAGGCGAAGGTCGCCGTGCTCGTGCTGTGCGTCTTGCGGACCCGGACGGCCGCGTGGATCTCGTCGTTGAAGGCGACCAGCGCACCGCGGCCCCTGGCTGCCGGGGAAGCAGCGACCCGCACCGCCGCCAGGAGGTTGGCCGATCCGTCCGCTCCGGGCAGGGTCGGGTCGCGCATGGCGCCGGTGACGACGAGGGGAAGCTCGTGACTCCAGACGGCATCGATGAGGAAGGAGCTCTCCTCGAGCGTGTCGGTCCCTTGGGTCAGCACGATCCCGGTCGCCCCCGCCGTGACCGCCTCGTCTGCCGCGGCCACCACGTCGAGGACGTCGTCGAACGTGAGGTCGGCGCTCGGCACCCGGCGCAGGTCGCGCACCTGCACCTGCACGTCGTCGCCGAAGCCGTTCAGTCCCGAGACCAGCTCCTGCCCGCCCAGCCGGGCCACCGCTCCCCCGGCGCCGCCGGACATCGAGATGGTGCCGCCGAGGGTGAAGAGGACCACGCGCGCATCAGTCACGCGGTCACCGTAGTGCCCAGGGGCCGAACGGTCAGGCGGCGACGAAGACGACCTTGCAGGCGAAGTCGTTCAGCAGGTAGGGACGGGCCAAGGTCCGGCCGCGCTCGTCGACCATGGTGATGGCCTGCCCCGACGGAAGCAGCCTGCCGCCGCCCGTGGTGTAGATGCTGATCTCGTCGAAGTAGACCACCCCGAATCCGGCCAGGGGGTGCGCCGGCTGGTTGAGGTCGTCGCGTGTCACACCCATGTCGACGGTGACCGCCGGGGGATATCCCGTGTCCACGGTGAAGTTCATCGTCTGTGCCGTGGTCTCGTTGGCGAGGAAGTAATGGGCCGTGCCCGGTGGCTTGGTGTCGAGGCACAGCGAGCCACTGAGGACGTCGCCGGGCCGGACCGAGAGACCCACCTGCCCGACTCCTTGTGCCCACAGCTGGCTGGTGACGTTCTGCGCGGAGTCCACCGTCATCTCGACGTGGACGTCCAGGAAGCCCAGCCCCACGAAGGTGTGGAAGCGGTTGAGACCCAACGCACTGGCGCTGAAGTGCAGGTCCGGCACGGTCCAGGTCACGAACAATGCGGTGAAGGGTGCCGAGAGGCTGGTCAGGCTGTAGCCGCAGGACTCGATCGGCGCCGGTCCCAGCGCGGGCACCGGCGCCGGCCGAGAACCGGCCTCGGTGGGGCGCTCGTCGATGGCCGTGTCCGCGCGAGGCTCAGTGTGCCCCTGCCCGGCAGTGGCGGTATCCGCACGGGGCTCGACGTGCTCGAAACCGCGGTAGCGGCGTGCCTGCCGGTCCCAGAGGGCAGCCATCCCCGGCTGGGTCTGCGGGTCGGGGCGCAGCGGCAGCCCGTGCCGGTGCAGGTCCGCCGTGCTTGCCGCGAACGGGTCGAACTCCTTCGGGGGAGCTGGGCGGAGCCGAAGGCCCTTGCGGTCGGAGGTCTGCTGTTCAGCCATGGCGTGCTCCCGAGAAACGACCCGGGTCCGGCGACCCGGAATCTTCTCACGGTAGGCCCGGCACCGCCGTCCCGCAGGCGTTTGGCGCAGTCTCCGACTGAGCGGACGGCATACCCGCGCAAAGTCGCTTGCCCGGGGAGACCCGGATCTGGTCGGGTGGTGCCATGGACGGCCTGCCCGAGTTGCTCGTCGCCGACGCCGCCGCGTGGCGGTCCTGGCTGGACGAGCACCACGCCACCTCGCCAGGTGTGTGGCTGGTCCTGCACAAGAAGGGCGGCCGGGTGACGAGCCTGACGTACGCCGAGGCGCTCGACGAGGCGCTGTGCTACGGCTGGATCGACGGCCAGGTTGCGAGACGGGACGAGGAGAGCCACCTCCAACGGATGACTCGTCGAGGGCCGAGGAGCATGTGGTCTGCACGCAACGTCCGCCACATCGACCGGCTCGAACAGGAGGGTCGGATGCAACCGGCCGGCCGGGCCGCGGTGGAGGCGGCGAAGGCCGACGGGCGCTGGGAGCGTGCCTACGCCGGGCCGGCAGACGCGCAGGTCCCCGCCGATCTCGCCGCGGCGATCGCGGCAGATCCGCAGGCCCAGGCGATGTTCGACGTGCTGACCGCCACCAATCGCTTCGCGTTGATCCACCGGGTCAACTCCGTCAAGCGAGCCGAGACACGCGCACGCAAGATCGCCGGGTTCGTGGAGATGCTGGCCCGGCACGAGACGCCCCATCCGCAGAAGCGTCGGCCCGACTGAGCCCGACAGGACCGCCAAGCGGGGCTGTCGTCACATCTCCTCGTGCGTGTCCGGGTCACCGTCGAAAAGCCGGCCGTCGGGACGACCGAGTCCCGTGATGGCCGCCATCTCGGCGTCGTTCAGCTCGAAGCCGAACACGTCGAGGTTTTCTCGCTGACGCTCCGGGCTCGACGACTTGGGCAGCGGGATCGCCCCCAGCTGCACGTGCCACCGCAGGACGACCTGCGCGGGTGTCACGTCGTGGGCCTGCGCGGCCTCCACCACGGCCGGCTCGCCGAACGGCGCGTTGCGCTTGCCGATCGGGCTCCACGACTCGGTCTGGATGCCCAGCGAGGCGCCCACGATCCGCATCTCCTGCTGGGGGAAGTACGGGTGCAGCTCGATCTGGTTCACGGCAGGGGTGACCCCGGTCGCCTCGATGACGTCCTCGAGGTGCTTGCGGGTGAAGTTGCTGACCCCGATGGAGCGGACGAGGCCTCGCCCTTGCAGGTCCACCAGCGCCTCCCACGCCTCGACGTACTTGCCGACGCTCGGGTTGGGCCAGTGGATGAGCACGAGGTCGACGTAGTCGAGCCCCATCCTGTCCAAGGAGTCCTCGACCGACTTCGTGGCGAGCGCCCTCTCGTGGTGCCGACCGGGGATCTTGGTCGTGATCTGGACGTCCTCGCGCGGCACACCGGACCGGCGCAGGGCCTCTCCGACCTCTTCTTCGTTGCCGTAGTTGACCGCGCTGTCGATCAGGCGGTAACCCACCTCGAGAGCGCTTCGCATCACCTCGATGCCTTCGTCGCCGGTGACCTGAGACGTGCCGAAGCCGATGGCGGGCAGGGTGTTTCCGTCATTGAGTGTGTGTCGTGCAATCTCGGGAGACATGGCCCCAAGGTACGCTGCCCGACCCTGCCCGGCGATCCGACGGCGCAACCCGGACCGCGTCCGGAGACTGCCTCAGCGGGTGAGCAGCGCTGCCACGACCTCGCGGAACGCCGCGGTGTGCCGATCGATGTCCTCTCGGCTGGTGTCGGGGCACATGAGCGCCATGTTGTGGAAAGGGGTCATCAGGATGCCGCGGTTGCACATGGCCAGGTGCAGGTAGGCGTCCAGCTCCTCGTCGGCGGCCGCAGCCGACTCCTCCCCGCTGCGGGGCGCCGGTGCAGCGAAGCGGTATTCGGCCCGCGCCCCGACCTGAGCGACCGACCAGGGCAGGCCCAGCTCGTCGATCGTCTCCTGGACCCCCACGACGAAGGCATCGGCCAGCCCGATCATCCGCTCGAACGCCTCCGGCGTGAGCACCTCGTCCAGGGTGGCCCGCATGGCCGCGGTGGACAGGGCATTGCCCGCGAGGGTGCCACCGACCCCACCGACGTCGACGATGTCGGCATCACCAGCATCGGTGTGACGCGTGACCGCAGCAGCCACGGACGCACTGAGCCCGTAGGCGCCGCAGGGAATCCCGCCGCCGATCGACTTGCCGACCACGAGGATGTCAGGTTCGAGGCCCCAGGCTCGCGTGGCGCCGCCCCAGCCGGCCGAGAAGGTGTGCGTCTCGTCGATCATGAGCAGCGCGCCATACCTCGTCGCGAGCTCGCGGACACCTTCGAGGAAGCCTGGCTCCGGGAGCACGATGCCGATGTTGGTGAGCGCCGGCTCGGTCAGGACCGCGGCGACGTCGCCGTGCGCCAGCTCGCGCTCCACGGAGGCCAGGTCGTTCCACGTGGCAGCCCGCGTCGTCAGCTCCAGCGGGACCGGCGGCCCCACGTTGCCGGGGCGGCTCTCGGTCTTGCCGTCCGGCCCCGGCAGGGCAAACGCCTCGTCGACCGAGCCGTGGTAGCAGTGGCCGAACACCAGGATCTTCGGCCGCCCGGTCGTCAGCCGGGCAAGGCGGACTGCCCACCGGTTGGCGTCGGTGGCCGACAAGGTGAAGGACCACAACGGCATACCGAAGCGCCTGGTCAGCTCTGCGCCGACCCACTGCGCGTCCCCGGTCGGCAGCATCGTGGTGATCCCACCGAGCTCCGCCAGGCGGCGCTTTACCCCCGCGGTCGTCGCGACCGGGGAGTGGCCCGCCATGGCACCGGTGTCGCCGAGGGCGAAGTCCACGTAGGTGTGCCCGTCCACGTCGGCGATCCGGTTGCCGCGCGCCGAGTCGAGGTAGAGCGGGAATCCGCCTGACCACATGTTCATCCACGTCATCGGAACGCGCCCGAACAGGTTGGTGGCTCCGGCATACAACTTCTCGCTGCGCGGGTTCCGGGCGACATAGGTGCCCTGCTCGACCTGGAGGACCCGCGCCAACCGTCCGCGGTCAAGCATGCTCATGCGGAGACGCTAGCGCCCCGAGGAGACCGCGGGACAGACGCTGCCCACCCCGTGAACACCGCGACGCGGGAAAGGACGGGGCAACTCGGGCTCAGCGGGGCTCGAGACCGATCGAACGCTGGAAGGGCTCGAGACCGTGCACCTCGAGCGGGTACTCGCAACGAACGAGGTCGTCGGGGCGCAGCACCAGGCCCTGCAGCAGCGCCAGCTCGCCCTCCCGTCGCTGCCTCCGCATCATGCCGTTCTCGCGATAGCCGACCTTGCGACTGACGGCCAGGGAGGCGGGGTTGTCGACGAAGGCTGCCGAAGTCACCTCGACGCCCTCCAGGTGGTCGAAGACGAACGCGCAGATGACCTGGCGCATCACCGTGCCGATGCCCCGGCCCTGGAAGCGCTGCCCGAGCCAGGAGCCGGTCTCACCGGTGCGGGTCACGAGGTAGTTCGTGGTGTCGAAGCCCTGGCTGCCGACCAGCTCGCCCTCGTGCCAGACACCCAGATGCAGGGACCAGGCCCGCGGGGAGAACGTCGCCCTGGCCCGCCAGTGGAACTGGGCGGTGTTGCGCGCCAGCTCTCCCCGTGGCGCTTGGCTCCAGGGAAAGTAGAACGGCATCTGGTCCGCGGGGTGGATGCCCTCCTCGGCCAGCGCGCACAGGACAGGCAGGTCATCGTCGGTGAGGCCGCGCAGCTCCGTCGGGCCCGCGGTGATCCGCAGCCCGAGCGAGGGGAGGAGGTCGACGACGGTGCCCATGGGGGCGAGTGTGTCGGAGGCTCGGCCGCCGCGCCAGCACGAATTCTCGCCGGCGTACCCGTCACGTCGGTCGCGCATCGACGTCGCGGCCCCGAGCCAGGAGTCGTTGTCGGTGGTCGGTCATAGAGTCGCGCGCGTGAGCTTGGACTACACGAAGACGGCACGGCGGCACGGCTGGAGCCAGGTCCCCGCAGGCGTCGTGCGCGCACTCGGGCAGGCGCTCGACAGTGCGGTGATCCATGCCTCACCGCCGGTCGGGGCGGGCTTCGGCGGTCAGTATGCCGGGGACGTGCGGCTCGCGGACGGGCGTCGGGTCTTCGTCAAGGCGGCTCCGCCCTGGATCGCCTACCAGGCGTCGTGCCTCGAGCTCGAGGCGGCCGTGTTGCGCCGGCTGCCTTCGTCGGTGCCCCACTGCCGACCCCTTGCCCGCGTCTCGCGCGACGGCTGGGCGCTGCTCGCCCTGGAGCACGTGGACGGGACGATGCCCGGGTTCCCGTGGAGCCTCGAGCACCTGGACGCGGTCTACGCGTCCTGTCTCGCACTCTCCCGGGTCCGTGCGCCGACGACCTACACCGAGCGGCCGTGGGGTCCCTACTTCCACCGCGGCGACCGCCACGGCGCGGACATCCGCGAGATCCGCAGCGGCTCGTGCCGGCGTCCCGCCGCGCACGGCGACAACCCGTGGCTGGACGCGATGGTCTCGGCCCATGGTGCCGAGCTGGCTGATCTCGCCGATGCGAGCCGGACGATCACCGGCCCCCACCTGCTGCACCAGGACGTCCGGCCCGACAACATCCTTGTCGACCGGCGCGGCCGGGCGCGTCTGGTCGACTGGAACTGGGTATGTCTCGGGCCAGCATGGGTCGATTTCGTCGGCCTGTTGCCGATGGCGCACCGTCAAGGTCTCGACGTCACGCCGTGGCTCGAAGCGCGACTCTTCACCGGGGCCACCGACGACGTGATCGACGCGGTCCTCGCTGCCATCGCGGTGAAGATGCTCGGTGGTCAGCACGAGCCGCTGCCGCCCGGGATGCCCGAGACGTTGTGGCAGCACAAGCTGCTGCAGGCCCACGATGCGGTGCTGCTGCTCGCCGACCGTCGCGGGTGGAAGGTCCGATCGATGGAACGTGGCCCCGGTGCGACCAGGCCGGAAGCCACAGCCGACTCGACCGACCGGCGATCTGTGGAGCCCGCCACCGCTCCGGCCTGACATTCATACCCGGACACACGCGTCCTTGTGCCCCGCATGCCGCGTGCCCACGGGGCCTCGGAGCCTCGGAGCCTCGGAGCCTCGGAGGATGCGCCGGCCCGCCTTCCCTGGCTGGCCGAACGGCACCCCGTCGGCCGGCGGACATAGGTGCGTCCCCGCCCTGAGGGGGCGGGGTGGGGGCGGGGTGGTCAGGGTTGCCAGCCGTAGTGGCCGTCGTGTTCGACGGGTCTCAGGTCGCGGTCGTGGACGATGGTGTGGTGCCGCGGGCACAGCAGGTAGAGGTTGTCCAGGTCGGTGTCTCCGTCGCGGGACCACCAGACCCCGTGATGGGCGGCGCACCACTGCGCGGGCATGGAGCAGCCTTGGTAGGTGCAGCCCTTCTGGGTCAGCCACAACGCGCGGCGTTGCGCGGGGGTGGCCAACCGGACCTGCCGGCCCATGTCCAGCACTTCCCCGTCGCTCCCGAGCAGGGTCGGGATCAGGTCGGCCTGGCACGCCAACCGGCGCACCGCCCGCACGCTCAGCTGTTCCCCGGTCATCGTGCGCCCCAGCCCGCGCAGCTCACCGACCAGCTGCTCCCACGAGATCGTGATCACCACCTTCGCGTTGCCGGTGGTGGCCGCCTGCCCGGGCGAGGTCATGCCTCGCTGAACAATGGCCATCAACGCATCTGAGCGCCGCTGCTGCGGCGACCGCGGGTCCGGCCCGTCACCGTCCGGCGCCGGCTTGGCCAGCGGTCCGATCGCGGCCCGCACGAACGCCGCGCCCTCGGAGTCC
>NZ_VOHR01000082.1 GCF_009192725.1 Segeticoccus rhizosphaerae
CCAGCCCGTCGCCGGCGATGAGCCGCAGCAGCAGCGACAGGTGCAGCAGCGCGAGCGGCAGGTAGAGCACGCGGGAGTAGGGCAGTGGCCGCTACGACCTCGCCCGCCGCACCGTGCGCACCAGCGGCCTGACCCGCTACATGGCGGTCGCGCTGCTGTCCGGCTACGCCTGGCTGGCCACGACCGGGGTGCTCTGGATCGTGTTCGGCCACATGACCAAGGCGATATCGCACCAGGCGTCGTATGACGCGATGCTGCACGCGCTCTTCCTCGGCTTCGTGATCTCGATGATCTTCGCGCACGCGCCGGTCATCGTGCCCTCGGTGCTCGGGCGGCCACTGCCCTACTCCCGCGTGCTCTACCTGCCGCTCGCGCTGCTGCACCTGTCGCTGCTGCTGCGGCTCATCGCCGGCGACGGGCTGGACAACACGGCGGCGTGGCAGTGGGGCGGGATCCTCAACGAGGTGGCGCTGCTGCTGTTCATGGGCCTGGCGGCCTACCAGCTGTTCGTGCGCAAGGCGCCCCAACCGGCAGCGGCGCCAACCCGTTCCGGCCCCGGCTGACGCAGCTCAGAGGCCAAGGTCCTTGGCGATGATGACCTTCATGATCTCGCTGGACCCGCCGTAGATCCGCGAGACGCGGGCGTCCGCATACATCCGGGCGATCGGGTACTCCAGCATGTAGCCGTAACCGCCGTGCAACTGCAGGCAGGCGTCCATGACCTCGCCCTCCAGCTCGGTGGTGAACAGCTTGGTCCGCGCGGCGTCAGCGCCCGACAGCGTGCCCGCGTCGAGCTCCTCCAGCGCCCGGTCGAGCAGGTGCCGGCCCGCCTCCACCTTGGCGGAGAGGTCGGCCAGGACGAACTTGGTGTTCTGGAACGACGCGACCGGCGTGCCGAAAGCCTTGCGCTCCAAGGTGTATGCCGTGGTGAGCTCGATCGCCCGCTCGCTCGCCGCCTGCGCGTGGACGGCGATGGACAGCCGCTCCTGCGGCAGGTTGGCCGTGAGCTGGTCGAACGCGGCCCCCTCGTCGCCGAGCCGGTTGGCGACCGGCACCCGCACGTCCTGGAACGACAGCTCCGCGGTGTCCTGCGAGCGCAGGCCCAGCTTGTCCAGCTTCCGGCCGCGGGTGAACCCCGGCATGCCCTCCTCGACCACGAGCAGGGTGAGGCCGGCTCGGCGGTCCTTCGCGTCGCGCGCCGTGCGGGCCACCACGACGACGAGGTCGGCCTGGATGCCGCCGGTGATGAAGGTCTTGGCGCCGGAGAGGACGTAGTCGTCTCCGGCGCGGACCGCCGTCGTCGAGATGCCGGCCAGGTCCGAACCGGTCCCGGGCTCGGTCATCGCGATCGCCGAGACCGATTCTCCCGACACGAATCCGGGGAACCAGCGCTCCTGCTGCTCGCGGTTCGCATAGTGCAGGAAGTAGGGCAGCACCACGTTGAGGTGCAGCTGCACCGCGCCGGCCGAGGCCCCGCTGCGTGCGACCTCCTCACCGAAGATCGCGTTGTAGCGATAGCTGCTCTCGCCACCGCCCCCGAACTCCTCCGGCACCTGCACACCGGTGACGCCCAGGGCGCCCAGCTCGGCATACAGGCTCTTGGGGGTCAGCCCCGCGCGCTCCCACTCCGGGGTGCGTGGCAGGACCTTGTCCTCGAGGTAGGCGCGCACCATCTCGCGGAACGCCCGCTCCTCGTCCGTGCTCGACCGGCCCCGCACGACGTCAGAGGCCGAGCTGTGCGGCGGCCTCGGCCGAGGAGTCGCGCAGCAGCTGGGTGCACCGCTGCTGTTCGTCCGTCTCTCCGATCGCGGCCGCGGCGTGGGCGAGAGCCGCGAAGGCCCGCAGCACGCCGCGGTTGGGCTCGTGCGACCACGGGACCGGTCCCTGCCCGCGCCAGCCGTTCTTGCGCAGAGCGTCCAACCCGCGGTGGTAGCCGGTGCGGGCATAGGCGTAGCCCTGCACGGTCAGCCCGTCGGCCAGAGCGTCCTCGGCCAGCTGTGCCCAGGCCAGGGAGGACGTCGGGTAGGCGGCGGCGACCTGCTCGGGATGCACGCCCTCCTCCAGCTTGGCCGCGGCGGGGTCGTCCGGCAGGTTCGTCGGGGGGATGCCCAGCAGGTTCTGCCCCGCGGTCACCGGCTGGTCCCGGCGCTGCTCAGGTGCTCGCACGCCTCCACGACGCGCGCCGCCATCGCGGCCTCCGCCTCCTTGCCCCACGAACGCGGGTCGTACTGCTTCTTGTTGCCGACCTCGCCGTCGACCTTGAGCACGCCCTCGTAGTTGGTCAGCATGTAGCCCGCGACCGGCCGGGTGAACGCGTACTGGGTGTCCGTGTCCACGTTCATCTTGATGACGCCGTAGCTCACCGCGGCGGCGATGTCCTCGGCGGACGAGCCGGAGCCGCCGTGGAAGACCAGGTCGAACGGCTTGGCACCTGGCTCCAGTCCCTTGGCCTTCGCCACCGCCTCCTGCGCGTCCTTGAGGATGTCGGGGCGCAGCTTGACGTTGCCCGGCTTGTAGACGCCGTGGACGTTGCCGAACGTCAACGCCGTGAGGTAGTGGCCCTTCTCGCCCAGCCCGAGCGCCTCGGCGGTGGCCAGCGCGTCCTCGGGCGTGGTGTAGAGCTTCTCGTTGATCTCGTTGGCCACGCCGTCCTCCTCGCCCCCCACGACCCCGATCTCCACCTCGAGCACGACGTGTGCCGCGGCCGCCAGCTCGAGCAGCTCCTCGGCGATCTGCAGGTTCTCCTCGAGCGGCACCGCCGAGCCGTCCCACATGTGCGACTGGAACCACGGCGTGCCGCCGGCCTTGACCCGCTCGGTCGACGCCGCGAGCAGCGGACGGACGAAGCCGTCGAGCTTGTCCTTCGGGCAGTGGTCGGTGTGCAGCGCGATGTTGACGTCGTAGTTCTTCGCCACCTGCTCGGCGTAGGACGCCAGGGCGAGCGAGCCGGCGACCATGTCCTTGACGGTCGGGCCGGAGAGGTACTCGGCACCGCCGGTGGAGACCTGGACGATCCCGTCACTGCCCGCCTCGGCGAAGCCACGGATCGCGGCGTTGAGGGTCTGGCTGGAGGTGACGTTGATCGCGGGGTAGGCGAAGGACTCGGCCTTCGCGCGGGCGAGCATGTCGGCGTAGACCTCGGGGGTGGCGATGGGCATCTGGGCTCCTTGCTCCGGCAGTGGTCCGTCGGTGGCAGTCGGCGCGCGCCGCTGCCCTGCTCCGATCCTTCCATGTTCGTCCCGGGAGCATCAGGGGCCTCCTCCAACCGTGACCGGGGACCGCGGGCCGGCCTGCCCGTTAGGGTCGAGAAGGCAGCCCCCACCGGCCCGAGGAGACTCCGCATGACCGATCACGCTCGCGCCTACCCGGCCACCCGACGCGACGACACGGTGGAGGTGCTGCACGGCGTCGAGGTGCCCGACCCCTATCGCTGGCTCGAGGACCCTGACTCCGACGAGACCAAGGCGTGGGTCGCCGCCCAGAACGCCGTCACGCAGGAGCACCTGTCCGCCCTGCCGGCGCGAGCATGGTTCCAACGGGTGATGGAGGGCATCGTCGGCAGCCCGCGCGTCGGCGTGCCCGACCGGCACGGAACGCACCTCGTCGTCACACGCAACGACGGCACGCAGGAGCAGGACGTCTGGTATGCCGTCCGCTCGCCCGAGGACGTGGCTTCCGGCGGCCGCGTGCTCATCGACCCCAATCAGTTGTCCGCACACGGCTCCACGTCAGTCGGTGGGGTCACGGTGAGTCTCGACGACTCACTCCTGGCCTATGCGCTGAGCGACGCCGGCAGCGACTGGATGACCATCCGGGTGCTCGACCTGGCCACCGGGGAGCCGGTCGACGATGTGGTGGAGCAGGTCAAGTTCTCCCTGGCGACCTGGCTTCCGGACCACGCGTCATACCTCTATCTGCACTTCCCCACGCAGGGTGGCGCGACCGGCACCGATGCGAGCGAGCTGCCAGGGGGCCGGTTGATGCTGCACCGGCTGGGGCGGCCACAGCCCGAGGACGAGCTGGTGCTCGAGTTCCCCGACCAGCCAAGGCTCTTCGCGACGCCGGAGACCTCGCACGACGGGCGGTGGGTCATCGTCCACCTGGCCGAAGGCACTGAGCGCAACAACCGGCTGTGGGCCTTCCCCGTCGAGGACGGGCCGGCCGGGTCGCGCCTCGGCGAGCCGGTGCGGGTCGTCGACGAGGTTTGTGCGGCCTATGAGTTCATCCGCACCGACGGTGACGAGCTCTACCTGCGCACCGACGCCGACGCGCCGGCCGGTCGCGTCGTCAAGGTCGACCTGGGCCGGGCCCGCGAGACCGGAGGAGCTGAGTTCGCCCCGGTGCTGCCGGAGTCCGACGCCACCCTGCTCCACGTGGTGGCCGGTGGCGACGAGCTGATCGCCTACTCGCTGGAGGACGCCCAGCCCCGGTTGCGCCGCTACGGGCTCGACGGGACGCCCCGCGGAGAGGTGGCGGTCGGTCCGGGCGGGCTCACCGGCCTGTCCGCCCACGTGGGGACGCCGGACGTGTTCATCGGGGTCTCGACCGTCACGACGCGCTCGCAGCCGCTGCACCTGGACCTGTCGACCGGCACGCTCACGAGGCTGCCCCTGCCCGAGGGAGGCACGTTCACCCCTCCCGAGGTGGTGACGCAGCGGCGCCGCGCCACCAGCAAGGACGGCACGAGGGTGCCCTACTTCCTGGTCCACCGCGCGGACCTCGATCTGGACCAGCCGCGGCCGACCCTGCTCTACGGCTACGGCGGCTTCGACGTCCCGGTCCTGGCCGACTTCCGGCCGGCGTGGCCGGCCTGGCTCGCGGCGGGTAGGGTGCTGGCCATCGCCAACCTGCGCGGGGGCGGCGAATACGGTGCGGCCTGGCACGACGCTGGACGGCTGCGCCACAAGCAGAACGTGTTCGACGACTTCATCGCCGTCGCCGAGGCGCTGCAGGCCGAGGGGGTCACCACGGCCGCACAGCTGGCGCTCCACGGCGGCAGCAACGGGGGCCTCCTGGTCGGTGCGACCATGACCCAGCGGCCCGAGCTCGCAGCCGTCGCGCTGCCCGCCGTCGGAGTGCACGACATGCTCCGGTTCCACAAGTTCACCATCGGCGGCGCGTGGACCTCCGACTTCGGCTCGCCGGACGACCCCGAGATGTTCGAGGTGATCCGCGCCTACTCGCCGCTGCACAACGTGCGGGAGGGCACGGCATACCCTGCGACGCTGGTGACCACGGGCGACCACGACGACCGCGTGGTGCCGGCGCACAGCCACAAGTTCACCTCCACGCTGCAGCACGCCCAGCGCGGTCCGGCGCCGGTGCTGACGCGGGTGCAGACCTCCGCCGGCCACGGCATGGGCAAGCCATCCAGCGTGGTCGCCGCCGAGACGGCCGACCTGCTGGCCTTCGCCGCCGCCCACACCGGCCTGACCCCCTGACCGCTCGCCCGGAATGATCGTTGGGTTTGCGACCAAACCCAACGATCATTGCCCACGAGCGCGGGAGGTGGGAGTGGGGGCGGGAGTGGGCGTGGGGGCGGTGACGGGCTGGTCGAAGACGTGGCGGCGGACCCAGGCGTGCATCGCGATCGCCGCGGCGGCGCCCGCGTTGATCGAGCGGGTCGAGCCGAACTGGCTGATGTCGAGCACCACGTCGCTGGCCGCGACCGCCTCGGCGCTCAGCCCCGGCCCCTCCTGCCCGAACAGCAGCAGACAGTGCCGCGGCAGGTCGAAGGTCTCGATCGGGCGGGACCCGGGCAGGTTGTCGATGCCGATGATCGGTATGCCGGCCGGTCCCTCGCCGTTCGCCGCCGCCGGACCCGCCGGACCCGCCATGCTCGCCCAGGCGGCCAGGTCCGCGACGGTCGGGTGGTGGTGCTCCTGCTGGTAGCGGTCGGTGACCATGGCGCCGCGACGGTTCCAGCGACGCCGGCCGATGATGTGGAACGCGGCCGCGCCCATCGCGTTGGCGGTGCGGATCACCGAGCCGATGTTGAAGTCGTGGCCCCAGTTCTCCACGCCCACGTGGAAGTCGTGCCGCCGGGTCCGCAGGTCCGCGACGATCGCCTCGTGGGTCCAGTAGCGATAGCGGTCCACGACGTTGCGGCGGTCTCCCTCCGTCAGGAGCGACACGTCATACCGAGGGTCCGGCCGGCCGTTCGCGTCGACCGGCCAGGAGCCCCGCCACGGACCGACGCCCACGTCCTGCTGGTCCTCGCTCACGACATTCACTCTCTCAGCACCGGCACAGACTCCGTCACGTACCCTCGTGCGTGTGATGCCTGCGCTGGGTCCCGAGTGGATGGACCCCAACTACCTGCTGCAGCAGTTCGGGGACCAGTTCTTCTGGGTCAGCGTGCTGATCGTCTTCATCGAGTGCGGGCTGCTCTTCCCGATCCTGCCGGGCGACTCGCTGCTGTTCGCGATGGGCCTGTTCATCTCCAACGGCAGCGTGCACATGCACCTGTGGGTCGCGCTGCTGATCCTCAGCGCGTCGGCCTTCGCCGGCAACGTCGCGGGCTACGAGATCGGGCGGGCGGTCGGGCAGCCGCTCTACGAGCGGGACGGCCGGCTCCTGAAGAAGAAGTACTTCGACCAGACCCACGCCTTCTTCGACAAGCACGGCAACAAGGCCCTGGTGATCGGCCGGTTCGTGCCGATCGTGCGCACCTTCATCACCGTGGTGGCGGGCGTGGGCCGGATGGAACGGCGCCGGTTCTTCACCTGGAGCGGGATCGGGGCCCTGCTGTGGGCGTGCAGCATCACCCTGCTCGGCTACTTCCTGGGCAAGCAGTTCCCCGCACTGCAGGACAACCTCGAGCTCGCGATCCTGGTGATCGTGGCGTTCTCGCTGGTGCCGGCGGTGGTCGAGTACGTCCGGCACCGGCGCCAGTCACGGACCGGCACGAACGCCGGGTCCGTCGAGGCTTCCGGGCAGGCGCCTCACCGCGCCGACGACGTCTCCGACCAGCACTAGCCGGACGCGGCGCCACTCAGTAGCGCGTGCCCACTGCCGCCGGTATACCGTCCAGCTCGGTCAGGTCCTCATCGGTCAGTGCCAGGTCGGTCGCCGCGATGTTGGCCTCGAGGTTCTTGACCTTGGTGGTGCCGGGGATCGGGACGACGTGGTCGCCCTGGGCCAGCACCCATGCCAGCGCCACCTCGGCCGGGGGCACACCGTGCCGGGTCGCCACGGCCCGCACGACGTCGACGATCGCCTGGTTTGCCGCGCCCGCGTCGCCCGTGAACCGTGGCAACCGTCCGCGGAAGTCGGACGCATCGATCGTCTTCGTGTCGAGCGCCCCGGTCAGGAACCCCCGACCGAGCGGTGAGAACGGCACGAACACCGCCTCGTGCTGGGCCGTCCAGGCCACCACGTCACCGGCCGGGGCACCGTCGGCGGTGCTGCCGCCACGTGCGTCGCGGGTCCACAGCGAGAATTCCGACTGCACCGCGGCGACCGGATGGATCGCCTGCGCGCGGTCGCACTGCTCGACCGACACCTCGCTGAGCCCGAGGGCGCGCACCTTGCCGTCGGAGACGAGCTCCGCCATGGCGCCCCAGGTCTCCTCGAGCGGGACGTCCGGGTCGACGCGGTGCAGGTAGTAGAGATCGATGACCTCGGTGCCGAGGCGGGTGAGGCTGGCGTCGACCGCCTCCCGGATGTGCTCGGGCCGTCCGTCCCGCGCTGTCGCAGGGGCGTTCGGCTCGCCCGTCGACACGAGGCCCACCTTCGTGGCGAGGACCGCCTCGTCCCGGCGTCCCTCGAGGGCCCGACCGACGAGCCGCTCGTTGTGCCCCGCTCCGTAGTAGTCGCTGGTGTCCAGCAGCGTGACGCCCGCGTCAAACGCGTGGTGGATCACCTCGATCCCGGCGGCCTCGTCACGAGCCTCGGGCGCGACATACGCCCAGCTCATGCCCATGCAGCCGAGTCCGATCGCGCCGACCGGCCGGTCGAGGACGGGGATGGTGCGCTGGTGCATGGTGATTCCTTCCTCTCGAGAATTCACCCTACGACGCCCACGCCGGGACGTCCTGCGCCACGGTCGCCTCACCAACCGGAACGCAGGACGTTACGGGCCGGTGGCGGGCAGGGTCACCGTCCGGGGTGGGTGCTACACGCGCATCGCCGCCGGGAGGACGAAGTAGTAGAGGCACCCGATGGCGATCAGGTAGACCAGGATGATCAGCGTCCAGCTCATGTTGTTGCGGATGACCTCGCCCTCGTTGCGCACGAACTTCGTCGTCGCCACCCCGACGCTCGCGGTCTGCGGCGCCACGGGTTTGCCGACCTCCGCCCCGATCGAGTTCAGCGACGGGAACAGCAGCACCGGCGCGCCGAGGATCTTGCCGACCGTGAACTGGAAGTGACCGAAGACCGCGTTGGACGAGGTGTTGCTGCCGGACAGCGCGACGGCGATCCAGCCCAGGATCGGCGCGAGGATGATGTAGACCGTCCCGACCTTGGCGAAGCCGTTGGCCATCGAGTTGGCCATGCCGCTGTAGTTGAAGACGTAGGCCAGACCGAAGATGAAGGGGCCGACGAGCAGCGCGCCCCACATCTGCTGCCAGGTCTGCGCGAACACGGCCTTGAACGCCGAGCGCGGAGGACGCAGGTAGGCCAGGATCAGCAGCCAGGACGCGAGGATCGCGGTGCCTGCCACGGCTGGAGCGAACTTCCACGAGGCGCCGCCGGTGGTCCCGGCCAGTGAGTCGATGAACTGCACCGTCGGCTGGTAGGGGACGTACTTGGGCAGCGGCGACCACGGCCCGGTCCACAGGATCACGACCACGATCAGGATTCCGAACGGCACCAGCGCGCGGACGACGCGACCCGGGGCCACGGCCGCGGCCGGCTCGTCGGGTCCTCCTGCGGCCGACATGGCACCCGGGCCGTCCCCGGTGGACAACGCCCCGGCCTCCTGCCGCCGCACCTCCTCGGGTGTCAGCTCGTGGCCGCCGAAGCCGAGGACCTCCTTGGGCCGCCAGACCCGCAGGAGCGCGAAGAGCGCGACGAACGACACCAGCGCGCCCGTGATGTCCGGCAGGTACGGTCCGACGAACTCGGCGATCGGGAACTGCCCGGCGATGTAGCCGAACGAGCCGACGATCGCGAGCGGCCAGCCGGTCCTGATCCCCTTCTTGCCACTGACGAGGTAGATCAGCACCCATGGCGGGGCCAGCGCCAGGATCGCGACGATGCGCCCGATCGACTGGGACAACGCAAAGAGCGGCAGGCCGGTCACGGCGGCCAGGCCGATGATCGGAGCTCCCAACGCCCCGAACGAGACGGGAGCGTTGTTGGCCAGCGCGGCGACGCGGATCGCGGACAGGTCGGCCACTCCCAAGGCGATCAGGATCGGCGCCACGACGGCCCACGGGTAGCCGAACCCGACCAGACCCTCCATCAGGGCCCCGAACGACCAAGCCAGCAGCAGGGTCTGCACGCGGATGTCCGCCGTCGCCTGGCGCACGAGCCAACCCTTGAAGTCGCCGAAGGCACCGGTCACGACCAACGTGTTGTAGACCACCACGCCCCAGAACACGATCCAGTCGACCGACCAGACGCCCGTGGCCGCGCCCAGACCGTATGACGCGAAGGTCGCACCCACCGGGGTGCTCCAGACGAGGATGCCGAGGATGATCGTCACCGCGGAGCCGATGATCACGGCCCGCCAGGCGGGCATCCGGAACACCGCCAGCAGGACCAGGAGGACGGCGACAGGGACGAGCGCCAGGAGCGTGTCGCCGGGAATGGAGCCGAGGGGGTCGAGGACTTGTCGGAACATGCGGACTCCCGTCTCGTCCGGTCGGGCGTCCCGGTGCGCGGCAGCCGACGACCGAACTCATCTCCGTCATGCGGGCTGAAACTTCCGAAGGAGGGCTATACCCCCGGCGAGGACGTTCAAACCCCCTGCCCGCTGCCTACGCTGTCGGGCCGGGCGCCCACACCGATACCGTCCTGACCATGACGATCACGATGGCAGGCAGCCCGCTCGAGCACGACCTGCCGCGGCAGCGAGGAGTGCTGGTCACCGGAGCGTCGCGAGGCGTCGGCGCCGAGGTGGCCCGGCTCTTCGCCTCCGCGTGCGGAGACCGGGTCGCGGTGCACTACCGCTCGTCCCGCGCCGAGGCCGAGGCCGTGGTGGCCGGACTCGAGGGCGACGGGCACGCGCTCGTGCAAGGCGATCTCGCCGATCCGGCTCAGGTCGAGCGGCTCGTCCGCGACGCCGCCGCCGCTCTGGGCAGGATCGACGTGCTGATCAACAACGCGGCGCTGTTCGCCGAGGACCCGGCCACCCAGGGAAGGCGACTCGACCTGAGCGTCGAGCACTCGTCATACGAGGAGTGGGTCCAGGGTTGGCGCCGCACCACCGACGTCAACCTGCTGGGCACGGCCAATGTCACCTACCTCGTGGCGCGGCACATGCTCGAGGTGGAGCCGGCGACCGGGTTCCCCCGCGGTCGGATCGTCACGGTCGGGTCGCGGGGCGCCTACCGTGGTGAGCCGCAGGTGCCGGCCTACGGCGCGAGCAAGGCCGGCGTGCACGCGATGACCCAGTCGCTCGCCGTGGCGTTGGCCCCGCATGGAATCGGCTGTGTCGGCATCGCCCCCGGCTTCATCGCGACCGACATGGGCGCCGCCGTGCTCGACGGGCCGGAGGGCGATGCGGTGCGCGCCCAGAGCCCGTTCGGCCGGGTGGCGATGCCCCGGGAGGTGGCCGCGGCGATCATGGCGCTGGCCCAGCCGGGCGCCGAGTGGGCCTCTGGAGCGATCCTCGACTTCAACGGCGCCTCCTACCTCCACTGACGCGAGGGCCGAGCGGGGCGCGGCGCCTAGGATCGGGGCCATGCCTGCCGAGATCGAGACGATGGACGACGTGCTGGTGGCCGCGCGGAGCTCGCTGCGGGGCGATCGGGTGCGCCTGCGCGAGCTGCGGGACGCCGACCTCGCCCCGCTGCAGGCCTGGTGGCGCGACCCCGAGGTCGCGGTCTTCAACAACCAGGTCAAACCGCAGCCCGATGCGCTGGTCGAGGAGATGCTGCGGGGGTGGAGTCGCAACGACGCGGCCGGCTCGGCGGCCTTCTGCATCGAGACCCTGGATTGCGAGCTCGTCGGCCACGCGGCCTTGTTCGGCGCTGAGGCCCAGAACCGGTGCGCGACCTTCGGGATCTTCCTCGACCCCGCGCGGCAGGGACAGGGCCTCGGTTCGGACGCGACCCGGCTGATGGTGCGCTACGGCTTCGAGACCCTCGGCCTGCACCGGATCGAGCTGTCGGTCAACGCGCTCAACACGCGCGCCGTGGCGGCCTACGAGAAGGCCGGTTTCGTCCGCGAAGGGCTGCTGCGCGAGAAGCTCTACTACGCCGGCGCCTTCCGCGACCAGGCCATCATGGGCGTCTTGGCTCCCTGATCCCGGCCGGGGTCAGCGAGCCGGTCCCTCCGGGCTGGTCGACGGCGGGGAGACCGGGCTGGTGGACGGAGGCGACACCGGGCTGCCGGGCTCTCCCCCAGCGGGTGCCCCCGCTCGCCCGGCGGGACCGGCGCTGCCTCCGGTGGAGAAGTCCACCGAGGGCGCCTCCCGCTGGGCCTGCTCCTCGACCTCGAAGTACTCCGCCCGGGTGATGTGGGCGATCCCGGCAATGATGTTGGTGGGGATGGTCTCGACCTTGGTGTTGAGCTGACGCACGTTGGCGTTGTAGTAGCGCCGGCCGGCCGCGATCCGGTCCTCGGTGGCGGCCAGCTCGTTCTGCAGTGCGAGGAAGTTCTGGTTGGCTTTCAGGTCGGGGTAGGCCTCGGCGACGGCGAACAGTCGGCCCAGCGCCTGGGTCAGCATGTTCTCGTTCTGTGCCGCCGCGGCCGGGCCCGCCCCGCCCGCCATCGCGGCCGACCGGGCCTGCATGACGCCCTCGAGGGTCCCCTTCTCGTGCGCGGCGTAGCCCTTGACCGTCTCCACGAGGTTGGGGATCAGGTCGTGCCGCCTCTTGAGCTCGACGTCGATCTGGTGCCAAGCCTCCTGCACCAGGTTGCGCAGCTTGATCAGCCCGTTGTAGGCCGTCACGGCCCAGATGCCGAGTATGACGATGATGGCGACGATGACGCCGATCACGATCCACATGGAGAGGCTCCCCTAGAGTTGTCCGTTGGGCCGATGGTAGCTGCCCACGACCGGTCAGGGGTCGGACGCCGGGATGGCTCTCCCGGGTCCATTCGGTCAGGCGAGCCCCAGCTCCTCGAGGCTGTATGCCGACACGTAGGTCAGTCCCTCGGCCTCCAGCTTCTCCTTCGCACCGGTCGCACGGTCGGCGATCGTGGCCACTGCAACCACCTCCGCGCCCTCGTCGCGAGCGGCGGCCACGGCGTCCAGCGGCGAGGCTCCGGTCGTGGTCGTGTCCTCGACCACGACCACCCGCCGGCCCTTGATCGAGGGGCCCTCGATGCGCTGCTGCAACCCGTGGGCCTTGCCCGCCTTGCGCACGACGAAGGCGTCGAGCCGGCCGCCGGCCGCGGCAGCTGCGTGCAGCATGGCCGTCGCGACCGGGTCTGCGCCGAGGGTGAGACCGCCCACGGCGTCGAACCGGAGGTCACGGGTGAGGTCGGACATGACCTGGCCCACGAGCGGAGCGGCCTCTCCGTCGAGGGTGATGCGGCGCAGGTCGACGTAGTAGTCGGCCTCCTTGCCGGAGGACAGGGTCACCCGGCCGTGCACGATGGCCTTGTCCTTGATCAGCTCGAGCAGGCGGTCACGGGCGGGGGTCGAAGAGTCGGTCACAAGCCCCCACCCTATCGAGCCACCCGTACGGCGTCCCGGGCGCGAGCTCAAAGACCCGAGGCGGGACGCCACAGGGCGGCGTCGGACCTCCCGCGCTCGAGGCCGGCACGCGCCGCCTCTGCGATGCCGTCGGCGGTCAGCCCCTGCTGATCCAGCAGCGCGTCACGGTCACCCATGCCCAGGAAGTCGTCGTCGAGTCCCAGAGTCACCAGTGGCACGGCGACTCGGCCGGTGCGCAGCGTTCGAGCAACCAGGTCGCCGAATCCGCCTGATATCGCGTTGTCCTCGACCGTCACGACCAGGTCGTGGGCGCCGGCCGAGCGCACGACCTCCTCGTCGAGCTCGGAGATCCACCGTGGGTCGACGACCGTGGCCGTGACACCCGTCTTGCGCAGCAGCTCGGCCGCCTCGAGCGCCTCACGAGCGAGCGGTCCGACCGTGAGCAGCAGCACGTGTCGGGGCGACTGGTGTGGCGGTCGTGCCAGGACGTCTGCACCGCCGAGGTGTGCGACGGCCGGGATCGGGTCGCCGGCCCTGCCCTTGGGGTAGCGCACGGCGGTCGGGCCCTGCTCGTGTGCGACGGCCTCGCGCAGCAGCAGCCGCAGCTGGTCACCGTCGCGGGGC
>NZ_VOHR01000083.1 GCF_009192725.1 Segeticoccus rhizosphaerae
GCAGGCGGCGATCCTGCTCGCCGCCTGCGCACTGCTGCTCGGGCCGCGGCGTGACCGGCTCCTGCGGCGTGTGGGCCGCTGGGGCATCGCGGTCGGGGGCGTCGCGGTCCTGGCGTGGATCGTCATACCGGCCTGGGTGCTGCCGCAGTGGGACTCGCTGTGGTCACAGGTGGCGGCAGAGACGTTGAGGGCCAGCGGGGGCCCACTCATCCTCATGTTCGGGTTGATCTTCGCCGGCGGACTCGCCACCCTGGTCCTCGGCTTCGCCGCCGGGCAGCTTCGTCCCACCGACCACGGCTACGCGGGAGCGCCATCGGACTACCTCTCACGGCCACGGTCCCGCGCGCGTCTCGGCTACCGCGGCGAGTTCCCCGAGGACCAGCACCGGGACGGGCGGCAGGGCTCCGACACGTGGAGCGGGCACGAGGACTACCGCCGGTAGCGACGCCGCAGCGAGCGGTCAACGGCAGTCAGCGCGACAGCGCCTTCCACGTGCTTGCGCGCACGACACCAGTCGCCGTCAGGTGCCTAGCCCTCTGCAAGCGGACCACACCGCCCCGCGTCTTGACCCCGAACACCCCGTCGACACGACCGACCTTGAGACCACGACGGTTGAGCTCGGACTGCAGCGCCCTGACGGCTGTTCCCCGCGAGCCGGTCCTGAGGACCGTGGTCCGATACCGCTGGTACAGGGTCTTCGGCGCGGTTTTGGACGCCGGCCTGGCCTGCGTGTAGCTCAGCCCCGACAGCGCACGCCAGTCGTTGCGGGTCACGTCGGTGTCGAGCGGCAGCTTCTTCTGGACCTGGAAGGCCCGCAGCGCCGCCGACGTGCGACCTCCCCAGACACCGTCGGCTGGGCCGGCGTCGTGTCCGGCCTCCGTCAGGAGGACCTGGACCGCCTTGACCGCGATGCCTCGGGCTCCGGCCTGGAGTGTCGTGCCGCCGTAGCGACGGTACAGAGTGGCCGGGTCCACCGTGGCGGTTTCCTCGGAGGTGAAGTAGTCGCTGGGCAGGCCGGTCACCGCGCCGAGCGACCTGCCCGTGGTGTCGGTCGCCCGGTATCGGCCGTCGCTGGTGAACCCTTCCACCCGGATCGACGTCGGTCGGCCGCCCCAGTCGCCACGGCCGTCCCGCGACAGGACCTGGATCCGCGCGACGCGATTGATGCCGTAGGCCTTCTCCAGGGAGGTGGCCCGGACCGTTCGCGTCCACGACGACCACGGATTGTCGATCCGGTCGTAGGGATCGGGGTGAGCGGTCAGGTAGCCGTGTCCAGCTCCGCCTGCGACGGCCTGCCCGCCGTTGGACGCCGAGAACATCGTGGTCGCGAGTTGCGGGGCACGCCCGGCGGCAAAGGCATACGTCAGTACCTGCCCAGCGGTGTCTGTGACCGCCGCATCCGTGGCCGGCTGCTCGGCGGCGTTGATGGACCCGCGGGAGTTCACGACACCGACGCCCTTGTACACCTGGCAGGCGGTCGAGTCGCAGATGTCGTAGGAACCTCCTGCCCGGATGAACCGCTTCGCGTAGGTGCGCGCGGCCACCGCCTGGGCACGCAACGCCTCGAGGTGGAAGTAGGCCGGTGACTCCGCCGGCACGACCGAGCGCAGGTAGCTCTCGAGGTTGACCCGGTTCACGGTGACGACCTTCCCCGAGCTGACCTGCTGCGCGGTGATCGAGCCACGGTAGGCGCGGGTGACCCCGCCGGGGAGCACCAATCGCACCAGGTGACCGGTCGCGGTGAACATGACCGGACACGGGGTGTTCTGCTCACCCTGGCGAAGGGGGAACTTGCTCCAGTTTCCTGCGGTCCGGGCCTCGAGGACGCAGCCACCGACGACCACACGCACACGCCACCGGTCCGGGGTGGTGGGGAGGCGCCGGACGACACCGTCGCTGCTGGCCGTGAGGCCTGGCGCCGCAGCCACCTCGACGATGCCATCGGTGTCGCTGGTGATCCCGACCCGGATCGTCGGTGAGGACAGCGAGGTCAGCAGGGTCCCCGGGTAGTAGAACGCGAGGATCTGCCGGTAGGACAGTCCGGAGCGCGCGGCGCCGTTCGCGCCGTACTGCGACATCCCGACGCCGTGGCCGAAGCCGTGTCCGGCCACGGCGAAGGTTCCGTCCGAGGAACGACCCGTGATCTGGGCTCCCGGTTGTGGGGCGGGCAGTTGTCCATTCGCGTGGGCAGCGACGCTTCCCGGCCCAGCCGCCAGGGTCGTTGCGAGCAGACTTGCGAGACCGAGCCGCGACAGGCGACGCGAGCGGGTGGTGGGCACGAAGGGCCTTTCGGAAAGGGCGAGCCGGAACTGCCGGGGCGGTGCCGACCATCGTTTGGCGAGGCAGGTGGTGGGACGGCCGACGAACTGGCGGATGCTGCACATCGATCGTCGTCGGTGCCCACAGACCCATCGGCCGGCTCGGCGGCGCTCTTGAGGCACCGGTGTGCAGGAGCACTGGGGCGACTCCTCGCTCAGCGCGGCGCCACCTCACCTCTCGATGGTTCGGTGCCCCTCGAGCAGAACGCGCCCACCCACCGTTGCCCAACCGTCGGCCTGCGACGTCGTGGCGATCCGCGAACCGCGTCCTTGGGTGATGTCGAGGGCACGTCCCTGTCGTGCGGTCAATGCGATCGCGGCCGCCCCGGTCGCCTCGTCCTCGACGATCCCCATGGCGGGAGCGAACATCCGTGAACGGAGGGCTCCCCGTTCCCGGTCGGTCCACGCCCACAGGTAGTGCTGACCGGTGGTGTACTCGGACGGGTCCGCAGCCTCCACCTCGACCTCCGACCCCATCTCGTGCCAGATGAACGCCGGCGTCCACTCCGGTCTGGCCCGCACGCGGGTGACTGCGCCGTCACGTTCGACCAGCACCTCCCCCGCGGGAACCTCGAGCCGGCCCACGTCGTGCCCTTCCTGCGCGAGCCACCAAGCGACGCCTACGGTCGGGTGGCCGGCGAAGGGCAGCTCGACCGCCGGCGTGAAGATCTGCACCCGGCCACGCTCGACATCGTCGACGAAGACGGTTTCACTGAACCCGAGTGCGGCGGCCACCGCCTGGCGGTCAGCGGCATTGACCAGGAGCCCGTCCACGATCGCCAGCGCGTTGCCGTGCCGGCCCCGGTCGTCGACGAAGACCCGCACCACGTCATGGTGGACCACAGCCATTCGCCGACGCTATCCGCCCACGCCTTGGGACGCATCCCTTGACGGCGGCCCTGCACAGGACTACAAAGCACTCGGGAGTCGTAGGTCCCAGTCCAACCCATTGGGGGCGCGCGTGCGCACAGCCCAGCACCACGGACCAACGTGGTGGAAGCGCGCCATCCTCCTGTCGCTCTCGACGACGGTGATGTGTGCGCTGGCGGCCTGCGCCGCTTCAGACCCCAACCAGGTCGGTCTGTCCCTGATCCTCAAGACCCAGACCAACCCCTACTTCGTGTCGATGAAGCAGTCGGCCGACGAGCAGGCCCACGAGGCGAAGGTCCACCTCTCCGTCGCCGCAGGTACGGCCGACGGTGACACACAGACACAAATCAACGCCATCGATACCGCAATTGCGCGTGGTGACAAGGGAATCCTGATCACGAGCAACGGCGACGCGGTCAATGCAGCTCTGCGGCAGGCCAAGGACAACGGCCTGTTCGTCATCGCTCTGGACACCCCGCTCAACCCCGTGAACACCGCCGACATCACCTTCGCCACCGACAACGAGGAGGCCGGACGACTCATCGGCCGGTACACGGGGGCCCGGCTCAAGGGCGGCAAGGCCGTCGTCGCGATGCTCGACCTCTACGACGACCAGGTGGTGTCGGTGGATATCGAGCGCGACCACGGGTTCCTGGAGGGAATGGGCATCGACCCGGGCAGCAAGGGACTGAACGCCAAGGAAGCGAAACAGGGCCACTACACCGCCGGTAAGGGCGGACAGTATGTGATCGCCTGCCACCAGGCCACCCAGGGGGCGGTGGACGGCGGCCGCACCGCGATGGAGCAGTGTCTTTCCAAGAACCCGAACATCAACGTGGTCTACACGATCAACGAGCCAGCAGGGCGGGGAGCTTACGCCGCGATGCGAGCCGCCAAGAAGACCGGCCAGGCGTTCATCGTCACCATCGACGGGTCCTGCGAGGGCATGGGCAACGTCAAGAGCGGGATGTTCGCCGCCGACGCGACCCAGTACCCCGGAAAGATGGCTGGTCTCGGCGTGAGCTCGATCGCCAAGCTGGCCAGGGGCGGCGCGCCACCCAAGGCCAGTTCGGGCAAGAACTTCCTGGACACCGGCACCAACCTCGTGACGGGCCATCCCGTCCCGGGAATCAAGAGCCAGACCCCCACCCAGGGGCTCAAGGCGTGCTGGGGACAGGCAGGCGACTGATGCTCTCCCCGCACCCCTCCGAGAGGAGAAGGCCGTGACCCAAACCGCCAGTGACGCGCCGGCGTCGGCCGAGGATCTGCTGAGTCGCAAGCATGGCCCGGCCGAGCGGATCCAACACGTCCTGCACCGAAACCCGGCTCTCAGCCCACTGATCGTGTTGATCCTCGCGATCATCGTCTTCGGGATCATCTCGCAGGGTTTCCTGCGACCCCAGGCGCTGTCGCTACTCGTCCAACAGATGGCCGTTGTCGGCGCCCTCGCCGTCGGTCAGACGGTGATCATCCTGACGGCCGGTATCGACCTGTCGATCGGCATGGCGATGGTGCTGGCGTCGCTGGTCATGGTCAAGCTCAACCACGACCACGGCGTGCCGGGCGTGATCGCCCTGCTCATCGGCGTGGTCGTGGCGGTGGCCACCGGGGCGTTCAACGGCTTCCTGGTGACCCGCATCCACCTGCCCCCCTTCATCGTCACCCTCGGCACCTTCTCGATCTTCACGGCGATCTCCCTGCTCTACGCGCAAGGGCAGACGGTGGCGCTCGACCCCGGCGCGTTCCTGCTGTGGACGGGACGCACCATCTCGGTCGGCAGCGTCAGCATCACCTGGGGCGTGATCCTGATGCTCATCCTGTATGCCGTGGTCGCCTTCGCACTGCGCAACACCGCCTGGGGCCGTCACCTCTACGCCACGGGCGATGACCGAGACGCCGCGGAGCTCGCCGGCATCCAGACGAGTCGGGTGCTGCTGAGTGCGTATGTCGTGGCAGGACTGGCCGTGGCCGCCGCGGCCTGGATCGTGTGCGGTCGCGTCGGCGGTGCCGACCCCAACGCCGGCCTCAACTACAACCTTCTCAGCATCACAGCCGTGGTGATCGGTGGCACGAGCCTGTTCGGCGGACGCGGGCTCGTGGTCGGCACGCTCATCGGCGCCCTGATCGTGCAGGTCTTCAACAGCGGACTCGCCCTGGCGGGCGTGGATCCGAACTACCAGGTCCTGGCCACCGGCATCCTCGTCATCCTCGCGGTGTCCGTCGACCAGTGGATCAGGAGGGTCAAAGCATGAGCACGCCCACATCCGGCACGACTGCGGCAGAGCGGCCGGCGAGACGCCCGACGTCCGAGCATGGCACCGACGAGAAACCGGTGCTCGAGGCCAAGGGGCTGGTCAAGCTCTTCGGGCGCGTCGTGGGTCTACGCGGCGTCGACCTGCGCCTCTTCCCCGGGGAGGTCCTCGCCGTCATCGGCGACAACGGAGCAGGCAAGTCGACGCTGATCAAGTGCCTCTCCGGTGCCATGGCTCCCGACCAGGGAAGCATCGCCATCGACGGGAAGCCGGTGAAGCTCAGGTCGACCCAGGAGGCGCGGGAGGCAGGAATCGAGACGGTCTATCAGACCCTTGCGGTCGCGCCCGCCCTCGACATCGCCAGCAACCTTTACCTCGCCCGGGAGATCCGACGCAAGGGATTCGCAGGGTCAGTGCTGCGGATGCTGGACACCAAGGCGATGAGGGAGCACGCCAGCCGTCACATCAAAGAGCTGGGCATCAGCACCCTCCAGAACATCAACCAGTCGGTGGAGACCCTCTCGGGAGGGCAGCGCCAGGTCGTCGCTGTGGCCCGCACGGGTGCCTTCGGCAGCAAGATCGCGATCCTCGACGAGCCGACCGCGGCGCTCGGCGTGCGCGAGACCGCGCAGGTGCTCAGGCTGGTACGTGACCTGCGCGATCGGGGCCTGGGTGTGATCCTCATCAGCCACAACATGCCCAACGTCTTCGAGACAGCCGACCGCGTCCACATCCAGCGGCTCGGTGGTTGTGCCGGGGTGATCAGTCCACAGACCCACTCGATGCAGGACGCGGTGGCCATCATGACCGGCGCGATGACCGTGCCCGAGTCCGAGCAGAGCCTGCGATGACGTCGAGACCGGCGGTGCGGCGGTGACGGCGACCATCGTCGTCGGTTACCTGCCCACGCCCGAGGGGTCGGCTGCCGTGGACCACGCCATGGCCCGCGCCCGGGAGACGGGAGCACGGCTAATCGTGATCAACACCGGGCGCAACGGCGACTACTCGCACCCCAACTTCGCGACCGCTGAGGACCTCGACGCCCTCGAGCAGGAGTTGACGGACGCGGGTATCGACCACGACATCCAGCAGCCAACCAACGGCCAGCCAGCGGCCCTCGAGATCCTCGGTGCCGCAGTTGAATTCGGTGCCGAGCTCATAGTCATCGGAATTCGTCGACGAAGCCCGGTCGGCAAACTCATCGCCGGGAGCACCGCCCAGCACGTCCTGCTCGACGCGCCCTGCCCTGTCCTCACGGTCAAGGCCGCATCCACGCTTGGCTGACTCCCCTGACGCTCTCAAAGGACCGATCCGGCGACGCGCAGGTCGGCGACGAAGGCGTCATACGCCTGATTCCGCTTCTCGCGAGCGCGCAGCACCGACGACGGATGCACTGTCGGCAGGAAGACCCGCCCGCCGTCCGCCGCCTCTCGGTGCAGCAGCTGGCCCCTCTGCTTGGTGACCTTGACGCCGGGTCCGAGGATCGAACGGGCCGCCGTGGCCCCCAGGACGACGACAAGGTCGGGGTCCACCGTCTCCACCTCCGCCTCCAGCCAGGGCCGACAGGCCACCAGTTGAGCGAGGTTCGGCTTCTCGTGGATACGCCGTTTGCCGCGCGGGGTGAACCGGAAGTGCTTCACGGCGTTGGTCAGGTAGACGTCCTCCAGGGCGAGGCCGGCGTCATCGATCGCCCGCCGCAGCAGCTTTCCCGCAGGCCCGACGAACGGCTCCCCCTCCTTGTCCTCGACGTCACCGGGCTGCTCACCCACCATGACCACGCGCGCGTCACTGCTACCTGAGGAGAACACCACCTGGGTCGCCGGTTCCCACAGCTCGCAACCGCGGCAGTCCTGCGCGGCGTCTCTCAGGGACTCAATGCGCCGCACGGTCGGCAGCCACTCCTGGGCTCCCGGCCGGTCGGGTTCCACGCCTTCGTCAGTGCGGGCCATGAGCCCAGCATGGCACCGCGGCTGCCCGAACCCTCACCGATCCGGTCCTGGGTTCCACGCACGCGCGCTCAGAATCCGAGGCCCGCGTAGTCCCTCGCGCCACTGGCTGCCAGGTGGCCCAGCAGCTGGCGGGTGTCGGGCACGAACGGCCACGTCGGGTCCGCCAGCAACCCGGCGAGCTCGGCCAGGGTCATCCAGCGCCCCCAGACCACCTCGTGATCGGCGTGGCGGACCGGCCCGTCCCAGACCACTTCGTAGACGCTCTCCAGGCAGCGTGTCTGGTCGTCCTCGTAGAGGTTGTGACCCAGTGGCAGCAACGCGAACCCACCTGTGATCCCGAGCTCCTCGACCAGCTCACGGCGGGCCGACGGCTCCGGCTCCTCCCCCACCCGCAACACTCCTCCGGCGCAACAGTCGTGGTGGCTCGGCGCCCAGTCCTTGTCGTCCGCTCGGCGATGGACGTAGATGCGGCCCTCGCTGTCCCGCACCAGCACTGCCGTCGACGCGTGCAGGAGGTTGTCGCGGCGCACCACCGAGCGGGGCGCCGACCCGACGACCGTGCCGTCGCGGTCCACCAACGCCACTTCCTCGGAAGGTGACAGGTCCGGGTTCGCGGTCACGCTGCGAGTGTGGCACCACGGCGAACGGCGCCGAAAGGCAGGCACGAAAGACTGGGGACACGACATACGAGCTCGTATGCCGTGTCCCCGGCCGTTGCTTCGCCGAGCCGGTCGCCGGCCGGTCAGCCCTCGTCGGTCGACTGCTTGGACAGGTTCTCCTGGATGAGGTCCATCACCGAGGAGTCGGCCAGCGTGGTGCTGTCGCCGGGTTCGCGGTTCTCGGCCACGTCCTTGAGCAGGCGGCGCATGATCTTGCCTGAGCGCGTCTTGGGCAGGTCGGGCACCACCATGATCGAACGTGGTTTGGCGATGGCGCCGATCTCCTTGGCCACGTGGTTGCGCAACTCGGCGACCAGGTCGTCGCCACCCCCCTTGGCGCTCTCACGCAGGATGACGAACGCCTCGATCGACTGACCGGTGGTGGCGTCCGCGGCTCCGACGACAGCGGCCTCGGCGACCATCGGGTGCGACACCAGCGCCGACTCGATCTCGGTGGTCGACATGCGGTGGCCGGACACGTTCATGACGTCGTCGACCCGACCGAGCAGCCAGAAGTCGCCGTCCTCGTCGAGCTTGGCCCCGTCGCCGCTGAAGTAGACCCCCGGGAACCGCGCCCAGTAGGTCTCCTTGAACCGGTCGTCGTCACCCCACAGGGTGCGCAGC
This sequence comes from Segeticoccus rhizosphaerae, assembly GCF_009192725.1. Taxonomy (GTDB): domain Bacteria; phylum Actinomycetota; class Actinomycetes; order Actinomycetales; family Dermatophilaceae; genus Segeticoccus; species Segeticoccus rhizosphaerae. Next base: position 8,673 of record NZ_VOHR01000083.1, read on the forward strand.
ATGGCGGGCCACGGCTCGGTGACCACCAGGTAACCGGCGCCACCCGGCTCGACGGGCTTGCCCGACTCGTCGTAGACGGCGGCGGTCACTCCGGGCAAGGGGGTCATCGCCGAGCCCGGCTTGCCGGAGGTCACGCCCGGCAACGGACTGATCAGGATCATGCCGTTCTCGGTCTGCCACCAGGTGTCCACGACGGGGCACCGGTTGCCGCCGATGACCTCGCGGTACCACATGTAGGCCTCGGGGTTGATCGGCTCGCCGACCGACCCGATCAGGCGCAGCGACGACAGGTCGAACTTCTCCGGGATCTCGCGGCCCCACTTCATGAAGGTGCGGATCGCGGTCGGCGCGCAGTAGAGGATGTTGACCTTGTACTTCGCGACGATCTCCCACCAGCGGCCCTGGTGCGGTGTGTCCGGGGTGCCCTCGTAGAACACGGAGGTCGTCGCGTTGGCGAGCGGGCCGTAGACGATGTAGGAGTGGCCGGTCACCCAGCCGATGTCTGCGGCGGTCCAGAAGACGTCCGTGTCCGGCTTGAGGTCGAAGACCGCCCAGTGGGTGTAGGAGACGCCCACCATGTAACCACCGGTCGTGTGCAGGACACCCTTGGGCTTACCCGTCGTGCCGCTGGAGTACATGATGTACAGCGGGTGTTCGGCGTCGAAGAACTCGCAGGTGTGCTCCGTGCTCTGGTGGTCGACCACGTCGCTCCACCACACGTCCAGGTCGTCGTTCCAGGCGACGTCCTGGCCGGTGCGCTTGACCACGACCACCTTGCGCACCGTCGGGCACTTGGCGACCGCCTCGTCCACCGTCGGCTTCAGCGCCGACGGCTTGCCGCGACGGTTGGCGCCGTCGGCGGTGATGACGACCTCCACGCCGCAGTCCTTGACCCGGTCCTCGATCGACTGGGCCGAGAACCCGGCGAAGATCACGGTGTGGGGGGCGCCGATCCGCGCACACGCCAGCATCGCGACGACGGTCTCGGGGATCATCGGCATGTAGATCGCGACGCGGTCACCGGTCTTGACGCCCAGCTCGGTCAGGCCGTTGGCGGCCTGGCACACCTCGGCCAGCAGCTCGGCATACGTGATGTCCCGCCGGTCGCCGTTCTCCGCCTCGAAGTGGTAGGCGACCCGGTCGCCCAGGCCGGCCTCGACGTGCCGGTCAAGACAGTTGTATGCCGCGTTGAGCTTGCCGCCGACGTACCACTTGGAGAACGGCGGGTTGCTCCAGTCGAGCACCTCGGTGAACGGCTCGGCCCACGTGATGCGCTCGGCCTGCTTGGCCCAGAAGGCCAGTCGGTCCTCCTTGGCCTCCGCGTAGGCGTCGGCCTTGAGGTTGGCGTGCTCTGCCAACTCGGCCGGGGGATCGAACCTTCTGGTCTCGTGCAACAGGTTCGACAGTTCCGGATTGCTCATTTTCTCTCCTCCTACGGACGGGCGTGGGGCAGAACACTCGCTTCCTGGGTCAAGTCCTACCCCACTCCACCAGTCAAGACGTCACCGGGCAAGGGGCATCAGCCGAGGTTGAGTGGCCCGACGGGCAGCACCTGCCTCTTGAACGTGAAGGCGGTGACCACGGCCATCGAGGTGTACCAGGCGGCGATCGCGGTCAGGATCCCCGCGTAACCACCGGCCTTGCCCAGCCCGCCCGAACCGAGGAACTCACCGCAGGCGAGCAGGAAGTAGGTGATGGTCAACAGCACGAACACCGTCAGGACGGCCACGTTGACGCGCAGTGCCGCCACCGTCATGTAGAGCGTGAAGATGCCCCAGGCCAGCAGGTAGAGGCCGACACCCTTGGCCGCGTCCTTGCCGGCAGCGCTCATGTCGGTGTGGCCGGTCAACCACCAGAACGAGATCCAGAACGCGCCGTATGAGCTGAATGCGGTCGCGCCGAAGGTGTTGCCCTTGGCGAACTCCCACATCCCTGCGAGCAGCTGCGCGAGACCTCCGTAGGCGAGCGCCAGACCGAACACCGCAGGTTCGACGGTGGTCGGCACGATCCCGGCGTTCACGACGCTCAGGACGAAGGTCGTCAGGGCGAAGCCTCCGATGCCCAGAGCCGTGGGATCGGCGATGTGGGCGCCCGGCACGCGGGCCGGGAATGCTGGCTGGTGTTGCTCGGTCGTCGACATGACCACTCCTTTGTCGAGGCGGACCGCTGCGCCCGGCCGCCAAGATGCCGGCTGGCCGCGGCAGGTTTTCACACTTTCAACCACTACCCGCGGCTCCGCGTTCTCACTCGTCGAGGTCAGGAGGTCCAGGCTCGCCACAACGCCGCGTACTCGCCATCGGGGCGGTCGACCAGCTCGTCGTGGCTGCCGATCTCGGCGATCCGGCCGTCGATCATGACGGCGATCCGCTCGGCGTCGTGCGCGGTGTGCAACCTGTGCGCGATCGCCACCACGGTGCGGCCCTGGAGCAGTGCGTTCATCGAGCCCTCGAGGGATCGCGCCGTCCGCGGGTCGATCAGGGAGGTGGCCTCGTCGAGCACCAGCGTGTGCGGGTCGGCGATGATGAGCCGGGCCAGGGCGACCTGCTGGGCCTGGGCGGGGGTCAGCGACGTCTGGCCCGACCCGATGCGGGTGTCCAGACCTCGGGGCAGTCGCCGGACCCACTGGTCGGCGCCCACCGCGGCGAGGGCCGACCAGACCCGGTCGTCGCCGGAGTCCTCCCGGGCCAGCACGACGTTGTCGCGCACGCTGCCGATGAAGACGTGGTGCTCCTGGGTGACCAGGGCCACCTGGGTGCGCAGGGTCGGCAGCGGCAGATCCACCAGCTCCACACCACCGACCGTCACCGACCCCGTGCGGGGGCCGTTGATGCCGGACAGCAACCGGGCCAGGGTCGACTTCCCCGACCCCGACGGCCCGACCACGGCCAGCCGTTCACCGTCCACGAGCTCCAGGTCGACCCCGTGCAGCACGTCGTGATCCGGGCGGTAGGCAAACCGCAGGTCGGTGCCCAGCAGGTGCCGGCCCTCCGGCAGTGCGTCGCCGGGAGCGCGGTCGGCCGGCACCTCGGCGATCCCCAACAGCCGGGCGGTGGACGCGACCCCGACCTGCAGCCGGTCGAGCTCGCCGACCAGCCGGTCGAGCGGTCCGCTCAGGGACTCGACATAGAGCACCGCCGCCGTGATCTGGCCGAGCGAGAGCAGGCCCTGCGCATACCCCCAGGCGCCGACCGCGAGCGTGACCACCCGCGGGGAGTTGAACGCGACGTCGATGACGCCGAAGAGCAGGTTGCGCAGGCTCATCGTGTAGCGCTCCGCCTGGGAGGACACGGCGATGTCGTCGCTGCCCCGCTGGACCCGTCGCGGCGCGAGACCCAGCGCCTCGACGGTGCGGGCGCCCTCCACGGTCTCGGTCAGGGTCGTGTTGATCCGCGAGTAGGTCGAGCCCTCGTTGATGTAGCCCTTCGGTGCGGCTCGCAGGTAGCTGCGCACCGCGAACCAGCTCGTCGAGATGACCAGCAGGCAGGGCACGGCAAGCAGCAAGGAGTTGAGCAGCATCGCCACGACCGACAGGAGCACCGTGAGCAGCGAGATGATCGCCATCGGCAGCCCGAACTGCACCGAGCGGCTCATCGTGCCGACGTCGCGGGTCACTCGCGTGACCAGGTCGCCGGTGCTGGCCGACTCCACCCGGCCGAGGGGTAGTCGCAGGATCGTCTCCACGATGTATTCGCGGGCCGAGGCCAGCAGGTCCTGCCCGAACAGGGTCGAGGTGCGCTGTGCCAGGAAGGTCAGCAACGCCTGGGCCACGACGACCACGACCACCGCCAGGACGAGTCCGTGGACGCCGGACAGGTCCCGCGCGGTGGTGCGGTCCACCAGGGATCCGAGCAGCCGGGGCACGACCAGCGCGGCGGCGGCGGCCAAGGCGTTGAATGCCACGAGCGCGATCGTCTGTCCCTTGCGCTCGGTGATGAGGCGACGGAAGAAGCTCAACACGGCGTGGTCGTCGGCGACGGGCCACCCGTGCTCCGGGCGGCGCGAGTCGGCATACACCTGCTCCGCCGCCTGCCTGCGCAGGTGGTGGCGCATCCGCCAGGCGGCCAGGCGTTCCCGCACGGGAGCGCTCGCCGGTGGCTCGAGGCGTGGGTCGACGGCGGGCACGGCCTGTTGGGGCTCGCGCCAGGTGGCGGCGGAGGTGCGCAGCGGGTCGGCGATCACGACGGCACCTCCTCCTCGTCCATCGCACGGTTGACGACCGCCCCGTAGTCGGGGCAGGTGGCGAGCAGCTCCTCGTGGCTGCCCCGGGCCAGCACGCCGTGCTCGCTCATCAGCACGACCTCATCGGCGTGGTGCAGCCACAGTGGCGAGGCCGTGCACACCACGGTGGTGCGGCCCCGGCGCAACGCGGTGACGCGCTCGGCGACCCGCGCCTCGGTGTGCGCGTCCACCGCCGAGGTCGGCTCGACGAGCACCAGCAGCGGCGG
>NZ_VOHR01000084.1 GCF_009192725.1 Segeticoccus rhizosphaerae
CTCAAGACCGGCACCCGGTACGACGAGACGACTGCGTGGTCGCACCGCGACGAACCAGCCGCCGCAGCTTGACAGGTTTCGCCATGGGATGTCTGCTTGGCGTGCCCGTGGACCTCGATGATCGAGTCATCGATGTCCACGATCGCTCGCTCGTCCAGGCCCACCAGCAACGGCGTGTGCTCGTGCAGCCCGGTCAGGACGCGGGAGGCCACCGCGTCCAGCTGACGAACATGCCCGAACGTGAAGGACCGCAGAAACGAGCCCAGCGTGGAAGGGGCGTAGCAGCCGTCGAAGACCTTACGCATCGCGCCGTGTCGCAGCAGGGCCATGTCATCGATGGAATCGGCTCCCGCGATCATGCCCGCGACCAGCGCGGTGACCTTCGCGCCCGCGTGCGAGCCCTTGTCCGTGGGCACCGACAGGCACTCGTCAGCCAGACCGCACAGGCCGGCGTTCTCCGCCAGCCGCATCGCCGGGACCAGACCAGCAGGAGACACCAGGTTCGGCTCGTCGAACCTGACGGAAGACACCGGGACAGTGTGAGACAGTTGCATCTACGAGATGCCCTTCGTGGCCGGGTAGTTGGATCCTTCAGCAAGACCAATCTTCCCAGCACGCAAGGGCATTCTCGCTCTATGACGCGCTGACTACCTCACACCATCGGTGGATTGAGGCTTAGGATGCCCACGCCGAGGACATTAGCGCCCCGCGACGGAGGATACCAGCGCCTTCAAGAAGTCCGATCAGCTCGCTCGGACGACGGCACGCGGCTCACAACAGAGTCTCGTTCCGCAGGAAGGGACCTCCGGCTAGCTCGAAGACCTGCTCGCGGGTGACCACGCGGTGGGTCGAGGGGATGGCCGACGCGAGACAGTTCAGGAGCGAGAAGGGGTCAGACTGGCATAGGCACAGGTGGTCTGGCGTCGGAGGTGTTTCACTAGCACCTTCTCCGTGTCGCCGAAGCCGCCCTTGAGGGTCGCCTGATCGAGCATCGCTTCAGCGGCCTGCCAAGTATCTTCGTCGGCCCAGATGGCTAACCGGATCAGTGCGCCCCGCGCTCTGACTCGCGCCTCCTTCGTCGCTCGCACTCGCAAAGTGGCTGGAGTGTCGGTTCTCTTGCTAAACGTGTCGATGGATGCGTTGATCAGATCCCACGCTCCTTCCTCGCTCTTCTGCCGCTTGAGCTCGTGGCATCGGGCGATGAAGTCCGATCCCTCAGAAGCGATATTGTCGCACCGCTTGGCTGATCTAGTCTGCCGGGATTTCACCAACTCCAAAACGAGTCCGACGATTCCCGTTACAAGAGCGCCGATGATAATCCCACCGAGCGCGAACCAGGCTGTTGAGTTCTCTGAGACTGCGCTCGCGGCGAAGGCGTGAGGTGACATGGCGGGGAGTCTAAATCCGGCCTAGCACTGAGCCCTACTCCGGACACTGCTGGCATGGCGGATCATCGGCCAGGAAGTACTGACCAGACCGTGATGCACGCCGCGACGAGTCCCAGGGTCCATCCGGCGCCGAAGCCCAGCCGGCGGAACCTGGCGCGCCAACGGTTGATCCACGCGCGATTGATGCGGAATTCGATGAAACTTGGGTCACGTTCTGGCTCATGGTGAGCCCTGTCCCGTATGGTCGTCATTGTTGCTTCTGCCTCCTGTGCGGTAGCTACTGGAGAGGGTCCCAGGCCCGGGCCCTCTCCAACTCATCTTCAAACCCTCCGACGCCGGCGAACAGGTCGGTGATCGCTGGCATCTCGCTTCTTCCTGCCTGTTCAGCGTATCCGCGAAACGTGACATCTCGGCGGAGGTGTCGCCCACCAACCGGGCCAGTCTGTGGACGGCCCGGTAGACAACCTGTGCGCCACGCCGTGGGACATCTGTGGGTAACCTGAGGACAAGCCTGTGGATGGTGGGGCAAGGATCCCTCGCGTACCCGGTTGGCCCTGTGGACAGGAACGAGTCCAGGCGCGGCTTGCTCCCCTGGGTCTCCGGCCCGCCGTGGTACGGCCGAGGCTCTGCTTCGTCACTGGCGGTTCCCTTCCAAGTGGACATCCGTGCGAGGAGTTTAGCGATACTTCCGGCAGAGTGGTAATCGGTGTGATGACGAATTCGGTTAGTACCTGTACGGTTTCGCGGTTTGAGCCCTCGCCTGGAGCCCTCGTCGGTATGAGTGAAACTCATACGCTCCGGACTGTGTGCTTAGACCTGCGCGGTCTGAAAGGTTCCTCTCCACCACCTCAACTAAACGGGGCAGGGACATGAGCAACATCACGAGCGCGGTCAAGCGGGGCCAGTGGGAGATCCTTGACGACGTGCTGGCCGGCCTGTTGCCGCCGTCGGTCGAGTCCTTCGCGGAGCTCCACGAGCACGTGGACGCCAACGAGTACGCCGGCCTCTGCGATGGGGACTGCCCGCCCGAGGTCTTCGCGGCCGCCGGCGAGATCCAGACCGCGCTGGACCAGTGGCTGCGCCGCGCTGCCGGCAAGGGCTCGGGGACGCTCTGTAAGGGGCCGAGCCGCTCGTGAAGCCAACCCCGTGGGCCTCGAATCACCCTACGTCCGGGGGTGATTCGTCGGTCAAGACCTATGAGCAAGGGTGATCTTCGCCTGAGAGGTTCCCCTCGTCAACGAAGATGAAGGAGCCCACCATGACCCAGCGAGTCTCCCCCAAGATCGACGCTGCAGCGGACCACGCGTACGCGGAAGCCGTCCCCCTTGAGGGGTGGCGGCTGCAGGACCGTCTCGCGTCCCTGCGCCGTGAACTGGTCCGCGGGCCATCCGCCGCGCGGGCGGACGAGATCCTCGGCGGCATCCTCGGCGTCAACCGCGCCCTTGCCGAGCGCATCGCGAAGTAGTCCCTCACCCCCACCCCGACGAGCAAGGAGAACGACCATGAGCAACACCGACGAGCAGAAGTTCGCCCTCAAGGCCGGCGGCCCCAAGGACGCGGCGATCCTCGAGGTCATCGAGTCGGACCACGACAAGGAGATGACCCGCAAGGACATCGCGGAGGCCGCCGGCTGCACCGTGGGCCGCGTGGGTGAGGTCGTCCGCTTCCTCGCCGCCACTGGCACGAAGGCCGAGCGCGAACTCGTGGGCCATCTCGTGGGTGGTTCGCGCGTGGCCAAGGTCGAACCCGCGAAGGTCGAGGCGCCGAAGCCGAAGGCCATTCGCAAGCCGCGCGCGGCCAAGGGCAAGACCACCAAGGTCTGATCGGCCCCCACGGACGAAGAACGCTCCCCGCCCACTACGGGGGGGAGCGTTTCCATGTCCACGGGTCCTCGGGCCACGAGGTCTGATCCTCTCGCGCCGATTACACCCCGCCCTGTTCCCTAGGCAGGGCGGGGTGTTCCCGCATCCAGAGAGGGCGGCCTCGCGGTCCAGACAAGGAAAGCGGTGCGCGACGATCCCCACCTCGGTTGCCAGCCAGCCCGGTTGAATGCAACCCCGAGATGAGGATCGTTCGAGCACCGCTTCGTTGTGTCGCGGACCGGCGGGCACCTCATGTCGGGGGCCGCGCCGGTCTGCGTCTCCGAACTGGCCCGCGAGGGGAGGATGACCCTCCCCCAAGAGGGAAGGCACCCTCGCGGAACCATGTGCCAATCCGGAGATCCTCGACCGACCCTGAGCAACGAAGTGAGAGGGCTCCGCTGCTCAGGCCCTGCCGGGGAAGTTCTCAGCCGCCCAGGACGCCGGTCACGACGTCGAAGGCCTTGAGCCGCGCGATGCCGACGTCGCCGCGGTAGTGCGCGACGAGGCCGACCTGGCGGGTGTCGGCGTACCGCTCCTTCAGGACCGAGATCTGCAGGCCGGCGCGGAGGCCGATCAGCAACTTGGAGAAGTCGCCGGTGAAGATGTCGCTGGCGTCCGTTGCGGTGCCCTCGGTCTGGGTCACGGAGACCTGCCCGGTGGGCAGGCGCTTGACCCCGTCCAGGTAGGTCGGCGGCGCGAGGTACGGACCAGTGGTGCCAGCTTCACGCTGCTTGGCCAGGACCCGCGCGGTGCGGTCCGCAAGGATCTGCGCACCGGGCTCCTCGTTGGCGTCGCGCAGACGGCCCACGGCGTCCACGAGGTCGTCCCAGGTCGGTGCCGCCCCGTCTGCGGTCCCCAGCGCGGTCGTCGGGACCCCCACGGTGGCGTAGAGGCCCGACGGGCTCGCCGTTGGTCCCCTTGCGGTAGTGCGCCACCCGGTCGACCTCCAGGGCGAAGGCATGGAGCAGCTGCGTCTCGACGGACGGGTCCGAGTCCTCGATGAGCTCGCGGGACACCTTCGTGATCACCGCGAGGGACTTGGCCTTCAGCTCGAGCTGCTCCAGCATGCCGTCGTCCTCGGCAATGGTGTCGGCCTCGGCGCGCCACTCGGGGGTCGGATCCCCTACCCACCGGGCCACCTGCACGGTCCGCGAGTCCATCGGGACGATCTGGGCGCCGGCCTGCGCGGGAGCCCTTGCGCCGGCGGTGTCCGGCCTGGTCGTCGGGGACCGGGATGGTCGCGCGGATCCCGTGCGCACGCAGCCAAGCGCGGTTCGCGCGGGAGGAGTACGCCTTGTCGGCCAGCACCCGATCCGGCCTGGTGCGTGCCCGGCCCGGGCCCGGAGCGGGAGATGTGGATGCCATCCAGCACGGTGGCCATTTGTGGACTGTCGCCGTGCTGACCGGGTGTCAGGACGAAGGACAGCACTCCCCGGTGCTGGTCGATCGCCACGTGGGTCTTGGTCGACCAGCCACCCCGGGACGTGCCCAGCTCGTGGTGATCCGGTTCTCCGGCAACCCTTTCCACGCTGTCACGTCGGGCTCCAGCAGCGTGGACGTGCGCTCGGGAGGTGGTCGAGTCGACGCTGACCTGCCAGGACAGCTTGCCTGCCGCGTCCGCTGCCTCCAGCAGCGCGGACTCGATCTTCTCCCAGACACCGAGCAGCTGCCAGCAGGCGAACAAGGTGTAGACCCGCCACCACGGCCCGTACCGGTCTGGCACGTCCCGCCAGGGGCAACCCGTCCGGGTGCGATAGCGGACCCCCTCGACCAGTGCCCGCACCGGCACGCTCGAGGCCGTCCCCGCCGCGCAGGCCCCGGCACCAACGGTTCCAGCAACGCCCACTGGGCATTGGTCAGGTCATGGCGGGCAGCGGCGTCTATGGTGGCCATCGAGGACTCCCGGAGTGCGGAGATGCGTAGACACCACCTGCGTTACTCCGGGAGCCGCGCCTCGCGCCTCGCGACACGCCGAAACCACACCAGTCACTTTCGTAACAGGCCCTAGACGCCGACTGGTCTGCTCAGCCACGTCGGGCCGCGGACAGATCACGCCGCTTCTCTTGGTGCTAGACCCTGCGCAGCAGATGCTGCCGGCTGAAGACCCTCAGGTCAGAGGCCCGATGACTGTGAAGTATTCTTCAGACATGGCGCGAGCGTGCCCACGGCATACTCCGCCGTCGACATACCTGCCTCGACGCCACGACGCGCCGCCGTCCATCGGGCGTACCATCGTGCACCCACCGATCGCCCGTGCCCGGTTGTCCTGCGGGTCATGGACTTGGTCATGAATCGCTCCTTCCACGAGGTGAACTGACCTTCATCGTGGAAGCCGCGCGCTCGCCGCGGAACCGGAGTTGGCCCGTCTGTGCATCGCGTGGTCTGGCGCGGCCCGACTGTGGATGACGCGGGCGACGACCAGCCGAATTCCCTGTGACGGGCCGATTCGCGCTGTGTATCATTTGATACATGAGTGAAGTGGAACGGACCATCGCCGCGGACACGGACCGCGTGTGGCAACTGCTCAGCGACCTCGACAACTGGGACCAGATGCTGCCCACGATGCAGCGGGTCACGCGCCTTGGCACCAAGGGCCCGCTGGGCGTGGGAACTCGGTTCGAGGTTCAACAGCCGGGCCTGCGCCGGGCGGTGTATGAGATCACCGATTGGCAGCCGGGTCGCGGATTCACCTGGCGCTCAACGGCGCCCGGGATACGGACCGCGGCGCCCCACTGGCTCGCTCCGCAGGACGAAGGAACCCGGCTGGTCCTGGGGATCGACTGGTCGGGGCCGTTGACCGGGCTCGTCCGTCTGCTCTTGGGTTCGAAGGTTCGCCGGATGGTCGAGCAGGAAGCCGACACCTTCACCCGATTGGCAGAGCGTGCCGGCCGGCCCGACTGAGCATCCTCGAGAGGTACTGCTGGGCCGGATCGTGGAGTGGTTCGCGGACAACGGCGTACTCGACACCAGCATGCGCACGCTCGCGGCCGGCGTCGGCACGAGCAACCGGATGCTCAACTACCACTTCGGATCCCGGGACCGGCTCTTGTCGGCGGTGATCGAGCGGGTCTGCGAGGCGGAGCGGGATGCGCTCGACCAGTTCCTCCGCGACACCAGCGATCCCGTCGATGCCGGCACGAGGTACTGGTCCCACGTCGCCGAGACGGCCAGCGCCTTCGCTCCGCTGTTCTACGAGCTGTCGGTGCACGCCATGTACGGCAAGGAGTATGCCGAGGGGTTGCGCGACATCCTGACCGATGCCTGGTTGGCCGGATTTACCCAAGGCTTCGCCAGGCTCACCGACAGTGCCCACGCCGAGCGGCTGGCTCGGCTGAGCCTGGCCGTGGGCCGCGGCGTGCTCTTCGAGGTGGCGCTGACGGGCGACCGTGCCGCGGCCGACACGGCGATCGAGGAGTTCACCGCGCTGATCAGGCACGCCCTCGACCCACCCCTCGACCCCACCCCGTGACCGGGAACGGCACCGCGCGCCGGTACGGGAGGTGCCGGGCTGACCTGCAGACGGCCCCTCAGCGCATCCGCTTCGGCTACACCTCCGCCGACGGGGACAGGACGGACCGGTATGTCGAGCCGCACCGCCTGGTCTCGATCGGTCGCCGTTGGTACCTCGTCGCCTACGACCCGGGCCGGCACGACTGGCGCAGCTTCCGGCTCGATCGGATGGACGAGCCGTCCAGCACCGGCGAACCGTTCCGACCGCGCGAGCTCCCCGCCGTCGACGCGGCGACCTACGTGCCCTCCGGGATCGAGCAACAGACTCGCCCACACGGGGTGATCGCGCTCGTCGAGGCACCAGAAGCCCTGCTGCGAGAGCGGATCGGCGCCTGGGCTGACATCCGGGCCGTTGACGAGGGCCGCTGCCGAGTGACCATGACGGCCGACTCGCTCGAATGGCCGGCTATGGCGCTGGGCGTCACCGGAGCGCCGTTCACCCTCGAGTCCCCGGCCGCGATGCGCGACCTCCTCACCGACTGGTCCGCTCGGTTCGGTGCCGCCGCCACATGACTCGCCGGTCGAACGCCGGGCCATGCGCAGGTCTCCAGCCCCGCAGGGTTTCTCAGACGAGGAAGCAGAAGACGAACACCGCGAGGCAGAGGAGCAGCAGGCCGACGGCGTTGACGAACAGGTTGCGGCCGAGGTCCCGGGCGCGAACGTGCATGGAGATCGCCACCAGGAAGTAGAGGATCAGGCATCCCGTCGTCACCGGCCCGAGCCAGGGCACCCAGATGCCCGCCAGGAGGCCCGCGGCCGCGGCGAGCTTGATCGGGGCCATCATCGGCCAGTACCTGCGTGGCCACCCCACCTCGGCAAAGCACCGGGCGATGAAACCCACCGGCTTCCAGCACAGAGCTGCGTCGACCACGCACACGATCGCGAGGAGGACAACCGGCCAAGCCGGTTCGGATAGTGCGTGCATGAAGCGACCGTACCATACGGTATGGTATGGTCGCTTCATGACAGCCCGGGACCGCTGGATCGATGAAGGCATGACCGCTCTCCGCGAGGGCGGGGCCGCAAACGTCCGCGTCGATCGCATCGCCGCGAGCCTCGGGCTGACCAAGGGCTCCTTTCACCATCACTTCCGCGGCGTCAACGACTTCCACCGGGCGCTGCTGCGTCGATACGAGCTCGACTCCAAGGACGCCATCGAGGGCGCCGCGAGGGCCGGCGCCGACCTTCCGGCCGAGCAGGCGCTCATGGCACTTCCCACCCGGGTCGCCCTCGACCCGCGTCTCGAGGCGGCCATCCGGGGATGGGCGCTGGAGAACGAGGAGGCCGGCTCCACCCAGGCCCGTGTCGACTCCGCCCGCCTCGACGCCCTCGTGGACCTGTGGCAGCGCATCCTCCCCGACCCCGCACGGGCCCGGACCGCCGCCCTCGTACCCCACTTGCTCACCATCGGTGCCTCGGTGGCGAAGCCGACCCTCACCAAAGCGGAGCTGGACGACGTGTTCGCCCTCCTGGTGTCCCTCGTCCCCGCAGTGAGGTAGTCGAGGTGGTCCGGCGGCGGGTCCAGCCCACTGCCCCTACGCCCGCCCAGCGGATGACTGGCTACTCGCGGGTTTCGTAAGATTCCCTCCGGGTACCAGAGCCACTTCAAGGCACATCGGATCCCGTCCGGCAGTGCGTGAGCGCGGAGGACCGCGGATAGGAGGACGACCATGTTGCTGCCACAACCTCGGGGGCCGATCAGCCACGGTGTCGTGCGGCTGCTGAAGGACGACCGGGACGAACCCGCTGCCCTCACCGGCGGGGACGAGGGGGACCTGCAGGACGACGACCTGCAACTGGCGCTGTGGATGCTGTTCGAGCTGCACTACCGCGGCTTCGCCGATGTGCCCGCGGGCCGGGAGTGGGACCTCGACCTCCTTCGCCTACGAGCCGAACTGCAGGAGCGGCTCGAGCAGGAGCTGCGCTCGCGAACGGCAACCGCCGTTGCCGAGGCGCTCACCGTGCCGGAAGCGGACTTCCCCGAAAGGCTGACCGCCCTGATCGACGCCGCAGACGGACCGTCCGTTGCGGGCTACCTGCAGCGCGACGCCACGCGGGACCAGGTGGTGGACTTCATGCGTCAACGCAGCATCTACCACCTCAAGGAGTCCGACCCCTACTCGTTCGTCCTCCCCCGGCTCGAGGGAGCTCCCAAAACGGCGCTCGCCGAGCTGCAGTATGACGAGTACGGCGCGGGGCAGCCGCACCGGCTGCACCAGACCATGTTCGGAGACGCCCTGGAAGGATGCGGTCTCGACCGCGAATACGGCGCCTACATCGACCAGGCCAGCGCCCTGACCCTCGCGACCAGCAACGTCGCCTCGCTCTTTGCGCTCCAGCGGCGGTTGCGCGGCGCGGCACTCGGCCACTTCGCGGCCTTCGAGTCCACGAGCTCGGTGCCCTGCCGCAAGATTGCCCGCGGGATCCGGCGGGTCGGTCTGCCCGATGTGGTGGCGGCCTACTTCGACGAGCACGTGGAGGCAGACGCCGTGCACGAGCAGGTCGCCGTCCGGCACATCTGTGGCGCCCTGGTCGAACAGGAGCCCGCGCTTGCCGAGGACGTCCTCTTCGGAGCCGCCGCCTGCCTGGCCGTCGACGCCCTGGCCGGGGAGCGGCTGCTGGCGTCCTGGGCGTCCTCGGACTCACCCCAGGGTGAGTCGTCACTCATGCGCGCCGCCGCGTCCCCCACTTCCGGATGACCTCGAGGAGATCCCCATGACTTCCACGGACCGCGAGGTGACGGTCGAGCAGTGTCCCGGCGGCCCGCTCCTGGTGCGCGGAGCCGACATCATCCGCGACGCGGAAGGGACCGCCCACGACGTGACTCGACCGCTGGTGGCGGTTTGTGCCTGTGGGAAGACCGGACGACCCCCATGGTGCGACGGGACCCACAAGGCGCTTCGGCGGCCCACGTGAGCGCCGCCGAGGCAGTGGACTTCGGTGGCCTGCGCATCAGCTTCGACCACCGGGTGCTACGTCCACGTTCGTGGACGGCCGCGCAGTCGCACTGGGCCAGCGACCTGCTGCGCACCGCTCCGGCGGGGCACGTGCTGGAGCTGTGCACCGGTGCGGGACAGCTCGGCCTGCTGGCCGTCGCCGGCACCGACCGACGACTCGTGGCGGTCGACGTGAGTCCCGCTGCGGTGAGCCTTGCACGCGCCAATGCCGAAGCGGCCGGACTCGCCGAGCAGGTGGAGATCCGGCAGGGGAACCTCGACGAGACGCTCGACCCCGACGAGCAGTTCGCCGTCATCATCGCCGACCCACCGTGGGTCTGTCGCGCAGATGTTGCGCGGTACCCCGAGGACCCGGTGCTGGCCATCGACGGCGGCACACATGGCCTGGACCTGGCCCTCCGCTGCCTGGACGTGATCGAGCACCACCTGGCCGATGGCGGCTCGGCGGTCCTGCAACTCGGCACACTGGCGCAGGTCGCTCGCGTTCAAGCGTCAGTCTCGGCGGCGACGCACCTGCGCGTCGTGGAACACCGCGAGTTCCCGGATCACGGGGTGCTCGTCCGCATCGACCGGTCCTCGGGCTGAACGGCCCCGCGTCCCTCAGTGGACAGGATTGAGTCGATCCCGCGGCACCGCTCCACCAGTCCTTTGAACAGGCCCTGGTCGGTCCGGGCCTCGGGGTGCCACTGCACCCCGAGCCAGAAGTCGCGGTCCTCGCGTTCCATCGCCTCGAGGGTGCCGTCCGCGGCGTGGGCGGTGGGGGTGTAGCCGGGGTGGGTGATCACTGCTTGGTGGTGGTGGCAGGCGACCTGCACCTGGGGGCCGATCAGCGCGGCGATCCGGGAGCCGGCGACCGTGTCGACCGCGATGGTGCCGTAGACGTCCCCGCCGGGTGAGTGTCCCTCGTGCGACACGACGTCCGGGAGGTGTTGCTCGAGCGAGCCGCCGGCGTGCACGGCCATGACCTGCATCCCCCGGCAGACTCCGAGCACCGGCAGCGTCTGGTCCTCGGCGGCGTCGAGCAGCGCGATCTCCCAGCCGTCGCGGTCGGCTCGCGGCGCGCCGGTCCGCTGCTGCGGCCGCTGGCCGTAGCGGCCCGGATCGATGTCCGCGCCGCCGGCGATGACCAGGGCATCCAGGCGGGACACCACCTCGGCTGCCGCCTCGGGGTCGTCGGTCGGCGGCAGGAGGACCGGCACCCCGCCGGCGAGGGTGACCGCCCGTGCATACTCGGCGTTGAGCAGGTCCGCCTGGGCGTGCCACACGCCCCAGCGGGCCTGCTCCCGGTAGGTCGAGATCCCGATGACCGGTCGCATGTCAGAGCGGCGTCACGTAGGCGCCGGAGATGCCGCCGTCGACCAGGAAGGTCGAGGCGGTCATGAAGCTCGACTCGTCGGATGCCAGGAACAGCACGGCGTTGGCCATCTCCTCTGGCTCGCCGAAGCGGCCCATCGGCACGTGCACCAACCGGCGCTGCGCCTTCTCGGGGTCGTCGGCGTAGAGCTGCTGGAGCAGCGGGGTGTTGACCGGCCCCGGGCACAGCGCGTTGACCCGCACCCCCTGCCGGGCGAACTGGACTCCGAGCTCGCGGGTCATGGACAGCACCCCGCCCTTGGAGGCGGAGTAGGAGATCTGCGAGGTCGCCGCACCCAGCACCGCCACGAAGGAGGCCGTGTTGATGATCGAGCCCTTGCCCTGCTCGAGCATGTAGGGCAGCGCCGCCTTGCAGCACAGGTAGACGCTGGTGAGGTTGACCTCCTGCACCCGGCGCCACGCGTCGAGGTCGGTGTCGAGGATGGAGTCGTCCTCCGGCGGTGAGATGCCCGCGTTGTTGAAGGCGATGTCCACCGATCCGTAGGTCTCCTTGGCGGTGCGGAACAGCGCGTCCACCTGCTCCTTGTCCGTGACGTCGGTGGCGACGAACGTTCCGGACACCCGCTCGGCCACCGCAGCGCCGCGCTCCTTGTCGACGTCACCGATCACGACCTTGGCGCCCTCCTGCGCGAAGCGCTCCACGGTCGCCAGCCCGATCCCCGAGCTCCCCCCGGTGATCACTGCCACCTTGCCCTCGAGCCGTCCGGTCACGATGTCGCCTCCTCGTCTGCGATGAACACATTCTTCTCCTCGGTGAACGCGTCCGGTGCGTCCGGCCCGAGCTCCCGGCCGAGGCCGGACTGCTTGTAACCCCCGAAGGGCGTCCAGTAGCGCACGGCACTGTGCGAGTTCACGCTGAGGTTGCCGGCCTCCACCCGCCGCGCGACGCGCAGCGCCCGCCCGACGTCGCGGGTGTAGATCGAGCCGGACAGCCCGTATTCCGTGTCGTTGGCCATCGCGACGGCCTCCGCCTCGTCGGAGAAGGGCAGCACGGCCACCACCGGCCCGAAGACCTCCTCGCGCCAGACCCGGTCGTCGGTGGAGCGCGGGGCGACCACCGTCGGTGGCACCCAGAACCCGTCGCCGTCCGGCGCCGGACCCGTGCACACCACCTCGACGTCGTCGAGGTAGCCGCGCACCGAGTCCCTCTGGTGCGCGGAGATCAACGGACCCATCTCGCTGCCCCGGTCGGCGCCGGGGTCGGTCACGACCATGCCCTGCACCGCCTTGCCGAGCTGCTCGAGGAACTGCTCGTGCACCGACTCCTGCACCAGGATCCGCGACCGCGCGCAGCAGTCCTGCCCCGCGTTGTCGAACACCGCGTAGGGCGCCGTCGCCGCGGCCTTGGCCAGGTCGGCGTCGGCGAACACGATGTTGGCGCTCTTGCCACCCAGCTCGAGCGTGCACCGCTTCACCTGCTCGGCGCAGCCCGCCATGATCTTCTTGCCCACCGCGGTCGACCCGGTGAAGCAGACCTTGCGCACCAGCGGGTGGGTGACGAACCGCTCACCCACCACCGAGCCCTTGCCCGGTATGACGGTCAGCACCCCCTCGGGCAGGCCCGCCTCGAGCGCCAGCTCACCGATGCGGATCGCCGTCAAGGGAGTCAGCTCGGCCGGCTTGAGGACCACCGTGTTGCCCGCCGCCAGGGCCGGGGCCATCCCCCAGCCCAGGATCGGCATCGGGAAGTTCCACGGCACGATGATGCCGACCACGCCCAGCGGCTCGCGGAAGGTGATGTCCACCCCGCCCGGCACCGGGATCTGCCGGCCGAAGAGCCGCTCCGGCGCCGCCGAGTAGTAGTTCAGGACGTCGCGGACGTTGCCCGCCTCCCAGGTCGCGTTGCCCCAGGTGTGCCCGGCGTTGCGCACCTCCAGCTCGGCCAGCTCGTCGATGTGCTCGTCGACCACCGAGGCGAACCGTCGCAGCAGGCGCGCCCGCTCGCCGGGGGCCAGGTCGCGCCACGGCGGGAACGCCGCCGCGGCC
>NZ_VOHR01000085.1 GCF_009192725.1 Segeticoccus rhizosphaerae
CGCGGTGCGCTGAGCGCCGACGTCGACGTCGCCCGCGGGGGCGCCGGCGAGCTGCCGGCGTCCGACCTGGCCGACCTGATCCAGGAGCTGACCCAGCAGATGCACCAGGCCGCCAGCGACCTGCACTTCGAGCTGGCCGCGCGGCTGCGTGACGAGATCGGCGACCTCAAGAAGGAGCTGCGCCAGATGACGGCGGCGACCTCATGAGCCAGGTGCGTGGCGCCGACGCGAAGGAGGACCCGTGGCGGTGAGCTGGCAGGTGACCTTCGACGCCGTCGACGCCAAGGCCCTGGCGCGTTTCTGGGCCAGGGCACTGCACTACGCCGCGGAACCGCCCCCGGACGGATTCGACTCGTGGCCCTCGGCGCTGGAGGCGATGGGCGTCCCGGAGGACGAGTGGGACGACGGTGCGTCGCTCATCGACCCGAGCGGTGTCGGACCGCGCATCGTGATCCTCGGGGTGCCCGAGCCCAAGACCGCCAAGAACCGGATGCACCTCGACCTGCGCGCTGAGCGGGTCGAGGAGGACACCAGCGTCGAGCGCAAGGACAGCATCCTCGCCGAGGCCGCGCGGCTCGAGGCGCTCGGGGCCACGCGCATCCTCGAGCAGGGTCTGCCCGGCCACCACTTCCACGTCGTGATGCAGGATCCCGAGGGCAACGAGTTCTGCGTCAACTAGCCTGCCGAGGGTCCCACGTTGCGGGGTGCCCGGAGGCGCGAGCGGCCCCGATGGGGTGGCAACCATGAGCGGAGGTGTTGTGGCAGCCCTGATGCGCCGCGACCACCGCACCCCGGTCCTCATCGCCCTGATCCTCACCATGGCGCTGGTCGCGATGGACACGACGATCGTGGCCACGGCGATCCCGCAGGTGGTCGGCGACCTCGGTGGCTTCTCCCTGGTCGGCTGGGTGTTCTCGGTCTACCTGCTCGCGCAAACGGTGACCATCCCCGTCTACGGCAAGCTGGCCGACCTCTACGGCCGCAAGCCGGTCCTGGTCGTCGGCGTGGTGGTCTTCCTGATCGGATCCGCGCTGTCGGCGATCGCGTGGAACATGGTGGCGCTGATCCTGTTCCGCGCGTTGCAGGGACTCGGGGCGGGTTCTATCGGCGCCACGGTCAACACCGTCGCCGGTGACCTGTACGACGTGGCGGAGCGCGGCCGCGTGCAGGGGTGGCTCTCCAGCGTCTGGGGCATCTCGGCGGTCGTCGCGCCGGCCATCGGTGGCGTGTTCGCGGAGTACGCGTCGTGGCGGTGGATCTTCGTGGTCAACCTGCCCATCGGTGCGCTGGCCCTCACGCTGATCGTGCGCGGACTCCACGAGCGCGTCGAACGGCATACCCATCGCATCGACTACGCCGGTGCGGGGCTGCTGCTGGCCGCGGCCGGGCTGCTCATCCTCGGATTGTTGCAGGGCGGCACCGCCTGGGCGTGGGACTCGGTGCCGAGCGTCCTGGTCTTCGCGGGCGCCGTGCTCGCGGCCCTGGTGGCCGTCCTCGTCGAGCGCCGGGCCAGTGAGCCGATCATGCCGCCGTGGCTGTGGACGCAGCGGCTGACGGCCGGGTCGTATGGCGCGACGCTCACCGCCGGGCTGATGGTGATCGGCCTCTCGACGTTCCTGCCGACGTGGGCGCAGTCGGTGCTCGGGCTCGGGCCGGTCGCGGCCGGCTTCGTGCTCGCCGTGATGAGCATGACCTGGCCGCTCGCGGCCGGGATGTCGGCCCGGTTCTACCTGCGGATCGGCTTTCGCGACACCGCTCTCGTCGGTGCGCTGCTCACCGTCGCCTCCGGGGTGGTGTTCGTGCTCACCCCCGTCGACGCGCCGGTGTGGCAACCCGTGGCGGGCAGTGCCCTGATGGGCGCGGGCATGGGGCTGATCACGTCCCCGCTCATCGTCGGGCTCCAGTCGACGGTCGACTGGTCGCGGAGGGGCGTGGTCACCGGCGGAGCCATGTTCGCCCGGTTCCTGGGCCAGAGCCTCGGTGCCGCGGTGTTCGGCGCGGTGACCAACGCCGTGCTGCTGCACCGTCTCGACGACGCACCCGCGGCGTTGCGGGGGCAGGTGCCCTCGACGGTCGATGGCGTGAGCCGGGTGCTCGAGGGTGGACGTGCCGACGCCGCCGCCTCGGACTTCCTGCGTGCGGCCGTGCACGCGTCCACGCACGCCGTCTTCCTCGGTCTGCTGTTGGCGGGAGCGGCGACGGTGGTCATCCTGCTGGCGGCGGTGCCGCGCCGGTTCCCGACCGTCGATGAGCCCCACCCGTCGCGGGAGCCCGGCGCCCGGCCCGTGTCGGGAACGCCCGAGGCGGATTCGGCCGGCGGATGACGTGCGGGTTATGGTGCGAGTGCGTCTACGACGGCGCACCGTAGGTCGCTCCGGACCTCGATCCTCCCGACCGTGTTCGCGCGGTCCCGACCGGATGGTTCTTCGTGAAGCTCAACACCCGCACCCTGTTCCGCACCGTCGCCTTCGCCGAGGCGCTCTCCTGGGCAGCCCTCCTGATCGGGATGTACTTCAAGTACGGACCGGCCGGCAACCCGCTCGGCGTGCAGATCTTCGGCATGGTGCACGGGATCGTCTTCATCGCCTACGTCCTCACCGTCTTCTGGGCGCGCGGGAAGTTCGGGTGGAGCTTCAAGACCTTCGTGCTGGCCGGCCTGTCCTCGATCCCCCCGTTCTGCACCGCGGTCTTCGAGGTCATTGCGGACCGCAAGGGCCTGCTCACCGAGACCGCGCGCCAGCCGGCGGCGGGCGCGGCCGAGTCCGTCGGCTCCCGTCCCTGAGCGGCACCGAGCGCCGGTTTGGGGACCTGCGACCTTCGTGAAACACTGGTGGTGCGGAGGGGAGTATCCCCACCTGCGGCATCCTCGTCATCACGGAGCACGCGTGCACGCACCCGGGGAGCCGGCCCCAACGTCAATGGGGTGGGAGAGACCTCCGGCCACACGTCCTTGCACGGTGACCGGAAGGCAGCTGCACCCCCATGAACGTCCCCACCTGGCTCTGGATCGTCACGATCGGCACGACCACGGCCCTCCTGTTGTTCGACGTCTTCGTCGTCGGGCGGCGTCCGCACGTCCCGACCACCAAGGAGCTCACGGTCGCCCTGTCCGGCTACATCGGGCTGGCCCTGGTCTTCGGGCTGGGGGTGTGGTTCTTCGCCAGCGGTGACTTCGCGGCGCAGTACTACGCCGGCTGGCTCACCGAGTACTCGCTCTCGGTCGACAACCTGTTCGTCTTCATCATCATCATGGCGAAGTTCGGTGTGCCGGAGAAGCTGCAGCAGTCCGCCCTGCTGATCGGCATCGTCATCGCGCTGGTCCTGCGCGGCATCTTCATCGCCGTCGGTGCCGCCGCGATCAACCAGTTCTCGTGGGTCTTCTACCTGTTCGGCGTGTTCCTCATCTACACCGCAGTGAAGCTGGCCAAGGGCGACGACGATGACGAGGACTACGAGGAGAACGCCTTCATGCGCTTCGTGGAGCGGCGGCTTCCGGCCACCTCGGAGTGGCACGGAGCGCACCTGACGATCTCGCGAAACGGCAAGAAGCTGATCACACCGATGTTCATCGTGATCCTCGCGCTGGGCACGACGGACCTGCTCTTCGCCCTCGACTCCATCCCCGCGATCTTCGGCCTGACCAAGGAGCCGTTCCTCGTCCTCACCGCCAACATCTTCGCGCTGATGGGGCTGCGCCAGCTCTACTTCCTGATCGGCGGACTGCTCAAGAAGCTGGTCTACCTGAGCGTCGGCCTGTCGGTGCTGCTGGGCTTCATCGGGGTCAAGCTGATCCTGCACGCGATGCACGAGAACGAGCTGCCCTTCATCAACGGTGGCCAGCACATCGAGTGGGCGCCCGACATCCCGATCTGGGTGTCGCTCGTCGCGATCATCGGCATCCTTGCGGTCACCACGGTGGCTAGCCTGCTCAAGACGCGCCGCGACGATCCGGAGCTGGAGTCCGCGTAAGCGCAGGCGACGCACCCGGGCCACGTAGGTCAGGAAGGCGAGGTGCGCAGGGCCTCGGCTCCGCCTCGGCCGGAGCTACTGGTTGGTGGTCTCGGCGAGCTCGGCAGCGCGTGGTTGGTGCTGCTGTCGGCCCATCACGAGGGCGCTCGCGCCCACCACCAGGGCCATCCCGGCGAGTTCCACACCTCCGAGCCGCTGGCCCAGCACCACCAGTCCCGCGAGCGCGGCCACAGCCGGTTCCAGGCTCAGCAGGATGCCGAAGACGCCAGCGGCCAGCCGGCGCAGCGCCATCAGCTCCAGCGAGTAGGGGAGCACCGACGAGAGCACCGCGATGCCGAGCCCGCGGGACAGCGCGTCCCATGACCAAAGCCCCGTCCCGGCCTCGATGAAGCCGAGCGGCGCGACGAGGACCGCGGAGATGAACATCGCGATGGCGAGGCCGTCGAGCTGGGCGAACCGCTGCCCCGTCCGCCCGCTGAAGATGATGTATGCCGCCCAGCAGGCTCCCGCTGCGAGGGCCAGCCCGAGGCCGGTCAGGTCG
The DNA here is from genome assembly GCF_009192725.1 of Segeticoccus rhizosphaerae. Lineage (GTDB taxonomy): Bacteria > Actinomycetota > Actinomycetes > Actinomycetales > Dermatophilaceae > Segeticoccus > Segeticoccus rhizosphaerae. The sequence continues at coordinate 4,511 of NZ_VOHR01000085.1, forward strand.
AGGTCACCCCACGGCGTCGTGAGCGCACCGGAGATGAGCACGACGCCGAGGGCCGCGGCAGCCACCGACACCAGGTCGAGCAACCGCCGCGACAGAACGGTCGCCAGGGTCAGCGGTCCCAGGAACTCCAGAGTCACCGTGACGCCGATCGGCAGCCGGGCCAGCGCGGAGTAGAAGCACAGGTTCATCAGGCCGAGCGTGATCGCGAAACCCACGACCACGGCCCAGTCCCCGCGCGAGCGGTCCCGCACGGAGGGCCGCGCGATCAGGAGCATCACCACCGCAGCGATGATCAGGCGCAGGGTGACCGAGCCGCTGGCGCCGATGATCGGCACAAGGGTGGCGGCGAGGGCTCCGCCGAACTGCACCGACACCACGGCGCCGATGACCAGCACCGGGGCCGGCAGGGCGGAGACTCGGGGCATGGTCTCGATGCTAGGTCGTCCGTCGACGCCGACACTGCACGGTCCACGTCCTGAACCCCACCCCTCCTGAGGAATCTTCGCGAGGTTTCGGCCCCTGAGAGGGCACCAAACCTCGCGAAGATTCCCACGGGAGGTGTGGGAGGGCAGGTCAGTGCAGGCGGACTCTCGGGTCGAGCACGGCATACATGATGTCCACCAGGATGTTGGCGACCACCACGGCGGCCGAGGCGAAGATGACGATGCCGATGATCACCGGGAGGTCCTGGGTATTGATCGCGTCGATGGCGGTCTTGCCGAGGCCGGGGAGGCTGAAGACGGTCTCGGTGACGACGACACCGCCGACCAGCTGCCCGAGGTCGATGCCGAACTGCGTGACGACCGGGGTGAGCGCGCTGCGCAAGCCGTGCCGGAGCACCACGCGCCTCTCCCGCAGGCCCTTGGACCGCGCTGTGCGGATGTAGTCCTCGCCCAGGACGTCGAGCATGGACCCACGGGTGAGCCTGGTATAGGTGGCTGCGAGCAGCAGCGCGAGGGCCACCCAGGGCAGGATGAGGTGGCGCGCCCACTCGCCGACGCCGGCCGTGAGACCGGAGTATCCGCCGGCGGGGAAGATGGCGAATCCCGCCTTGGTCAGACGGAAGTAGAGAAAGTAGAGGAAGAGCAGGGCGAGCAAGAAGGAGGGCATCGAGTAGAAGAAGAGCGCCAGGGCGGTCGTGGACCGATCGCTGAAGGTCCGTGGGCGCACGGCCGACAGGACACCACTGAACACGCCGAGCAGGAGCCAGATCACTGCGGCCCCGATGGCGAGGGAGAGCGTGATGGGCAGGGCCTGGCCGATGATCTGGGTCACCGGCACGCCGTGGTAGTAGTCGAACCCCAGATCACCGTGCAGCGCGTTGCCGACGAAGTTGGTGTACTGCTTCCACAGCGGCAGGTCCAGACCGAGGCGGTGCTCGATCAGGTGGATCGTTGCGGGGGTGGCCTGCCGCCCGGCGAGCGTCCGGGCCACGTTGTTGGGCGCCACGAAGAACAGGCCGAACACCGCGACGGTGATGAGCCACATCACGAGCACGCCGAGAGCGACCCGTCGGATCAGAAACCGGATCATGTCCGCCTCACTTCTGTCCGATGAGCCGGTCGGTGCGCGGGTCGAACGCGTCACGCACGCCGTCACCGAAGAGGTTGAAGGCCAAGGTGGTGATGAGCAGGGCGGCGCCCGGGAAGAACACGAACCACCATGCGACGGTGTAGTACTGGACCGACTCACTGATCATGCCGCCCCAGTCCGCCGTCGGCGGGGGGAGGCCGAGGCCGAGGAAGGACAGCGTTGCCTGGACGACGATGACCACGGGAATCAGAAGGGTCGCGTAGACGATCACCGGGGCGAGCACGTTGGGCAGCACGTCGACGAACATGATGCGCCGGTCACTCGCGCCCAAGGATCTCGCGGCCTCGACGAACTCCCGTTCCCGGAGGGAGAGGACCTGCCCCCTGACGATGCGGGCCACCGACGCCCAGCTGAAGAAGCCGATGACCAGAATGGTGATCGTCAGGCTCGCTCCGGTGATCGACACGAGCGCGACCGCGACCAGCAGGAACGGGACGGACAGGACCACGTCGACCAGTCGAGCGAGGACGGTGTCCACGATGCCCCCGAGGTAGCCCGCGGCGAGCCCGACCACGACACCGATCGCGACCGTCATCCCTGTCGCCACGACGCCCACGAGCAGCGAGATGCGTGAGCCGTAGGCGATGCGCACGAGGATGTCGCGGCCGAGGTCGTCGGTGCCGAGCCAGAAGGCGGAGCTCGGGTGGGCCGGGAGCCCTTCGGGGGACAGCGCGCCCGGGCCGCGGTACTGCTGGTTGGGCGGGTGACCCGTCACGGAGGCGAACAGCGGAGCGATGATGGCGACCAGGCCGATCAGGCAGATCACGACCAGGGAGATCATCGCCACCCGGTCGTGACGAAGCCGTTGCCACGCCAGTACCCACGGACTGCGCCCCTCGATGCCGGTGCTGGTTTCGGCGCCGGGGCCGCCAGCAGGACCTTGGGACGGCGTTGCGCTGTCGACGCCGGCGCCGACTCCGACAGGGGGGACGTCGCTCATGATTCCTCCGCTCCGTCCGAGGAGACGATCTCGCTCTCCCCGGCGCCCAGTTGGGGCACGGACTGGGAGAGGTCCTCACCGATCGCCAGCGGGTAGAAGCAGGCGGTGCGGTGGGACGGGAGGTCGTCGAAGACCTGCTCGAGCGGCGGCACCGCCTCGACGCAGTGGGAGCGTGCCTTGGGGCAGCGGGGGTGGAACCGGCAACCACTCGGCGGGTGAACGGGGGAGGGCACGTCCCCGACGAGGACGATCCGCTCTCTGCTGTCGGCCTCGTCCGGGTCGGGAGTCGGCAGGGCCGAGAGGAGCGCCCTGGTGTAGGGGTGCCGGGTCGTCGTGAACAGGTCCTCGGACGCGGAGATCTCCATGATCTTGCCGAGGTACATGACGGCGACCCGGTCACTGACGTGTCGCACCACGGAGAGGTCGTGGGAGATGAAGACGTAGGTCAGGCCGAAGTCGTCCTGCAGGTCGGACAACAGGTTGAGGATCTGCGCCTGGATCGACACGTCGAGCGCGGAGACCGGCTCGTCGCAGATGACCAGCTTGGGATGGAGTGCCAGCGCCCGGGCGACGCCGATGCGCTGGCGCTGGCCTCCGGAGAAGTCGGCCGGGAAGCGGTTGTAGTGCTCGGGATTGAGGCCGACCCTCTCCATCAGCGACTGCACCTGGCGTTTGCGGTCCTGCCGGGAGTCGATGCCGTGGATGACGAACGGGTCGCCGATGATCGACCCGACCCGACGCCGCGGGTTGAGCGACCCGTACGGATCCTGGAAGATCATCTGCACCTCGCGGCGCACCGGCCGTAGTCGCCGCCGGCTCAGGTTGGTGATGTCCTGGCCGTCGAACTCGATGGTGCCCTCGGTCAGCTCGTAGAGCCGGGACAGGCAGCGGGCGAGGGTCGACTTGCCGCAGCCGGTCTCACCGACGAGTCCGAGCGTCTCGCCACGGCGGACGTCCAGGGACACTCCGTCCACCGCATGGACGTAGTCCCGCTGGCCGAACAGTCCTTCCCGCGCGACGGGGAAGAGCTTGCGGACGTCACGGGCGGCCATCAGCACCTCGGTGCCTGCGTGCGTGGTTTCTCCTCCCGGGTCACCGAGGGGGAGATCCATCGCCTCACTCATGCTGTCTCCTCCCGGTCTATCGTCTCGGTTCGTGGCTCGCAGGCCTGCCTGCCCTCCCAGTCGTGCGGGAGCCAGCAGGCCGACCGGTGGCCAGGCTCGTCAAAGACCTCGTCCAGTGGCGGCGTCTCGCGGAAGCACTTGTCCCACGCGTACGGGCACCGGGGCGCGAACGGGCACCCGGAGGGAAGGTTGATCAGGCTCGGCGGGGAGCCGGCGATGGGAATCAGCCGGCCTTTCCCGCCACCGTGCGCGGGTAGCGAGCGCAGCAGTCCCTCGGTGTAGGGGTGGTGGTGCCGGTAGAAGATGTCGCGCCGGGAGGCCTGTTCCATCGCCGTCCCGGCATACATGACCACGACGTCGTCCGACATCTCGGCCACCACACCCAGGTCGTGGGTGATGAGGATGATCGCCGTCCCGAAGTCCTCCTGCAGGTCCCGCATCACTCCGAGGACTTGAGCCTGCACCGTGACGTCGAGGGCCGTCGTCGGCTCGTCGGCGATGAGCAGCACCGGGTTGAGGGCCATGGCCATGGCGATCATGACGCGTTGCCGCATCCCACCAGAGAACTGGTGGGGGTAGTCGTCGAGCCGCTCGGCCGGTCGGGGGATCCCGACCAGACCGAGCAGCTCCGCGGCGCGCTTCCGGGCTGTGCGCCGTGAGGTGGAGTGGTCATGCGCTCTGATCATCTCCACGATCTGCCAGCCCACCCGGTAGTAGGGGTGCAGGCTGGAGAGGGGGTCCTGGAAGATCATGCCGATCTTGGCGCCGCGCACCCGCCGCAGGTGGTCGGGGCTGGCGGTGAGCAGGTCTTCTCCCTCGAAGATCGCACGCCCCGAGACGCGTGCTCCTCGGGTGAGCTTGGTGATCGTCTGCGTCGACACGCTCTTGCCGGACCCCGACTCGCCGACGATGGCGAGGGTCTTGCCTCGCTCGACCGAGAAGGTCAGGCCGCGGACCGCCTGGACCAGACCGTCGGGGGTGTCGAAGGAGACGTGCAGGTCGTCGACCTCCAGCAGGGCCATCTGGGTCTCCTTCCTGCGATCTGGCTTGTTGGCGGGTGCCCGTGGCCGTGCCGCCGGGGACTCCCTCGGTCAGGGTCGTCGTGCTCAGCCGCCCTGCTTGCCCTGCTCCAGCCAGACGTTGGTCGGGTCGAACTGCTGGAAGGCCGGAACGTAGATCGCGTTGTGCACCTGCGACGCGTGGTAGTTGGGGTTGAGCGGCGAGGTGAGTGGGTAGAACGGGGCGTCCTCCATCACCTGACGGTCCGCCTTCTCCCATAGCGCCGCGGCCTCGGACGTGGTCTTGGCGGTGGCTGCCTGCTTGATCAGCGCGTTGGTCTTCGGGTCGTTGTAGAGGCCGAAGTTGCTGCCGATCGGCGGGAAGGACGGCTTGCCGGAGAAGAGCGGATTGAAGAAGGACAGCGCCGAGTTGCCGTACCAGTCAGCGCCCCAGCCGGCGAGGGACACGTCCCAGACCCCGCGCTTGGCCACCGACGGCACCTCCAGGTACTTGGTGTAGAAGTCCGCGTTCGGCGAGGTGACGCCCTTGACCTTGATGCCGACGTTGGACAGGTCCTGCTGGATGGTCTGGAACGCCTTGCTGCTGCCCTCGCTCGCGTTGCGGTAGAGGAACTTGAGGGTCAGGCCGTTCGGGTAGCCGGCCTCCTTGAGCAGCTTCTTGGCCTTGGCCACATCATGCGGGTAGAGGTCGAAGTTCTTGGCCCCGACGACACCCGGTGGAAGCACGTGCGTCAATGGCGGGTTGACCGTGGTGCCACCGAGCACCTGCAGGATGTTGGCTCGGTTGAGCGCGTAGGAGAGAGCCTGGCGGACCTTGACCTTTGACAGCGCGCCGTTGTTGTTCGGCGACACCGTGTTGAACAGCACGTAAGGATTGCTCGACGAGGTTTGGCCGAGGTTGAGGTTGGGGTCCTTCTTGGCGATCAGGCCGGGCAGCTGCGACGGCGCAGGGCCGGTGTCGAAGCCCATGTCGGCCGAGGCGGTGTTGGTCTCGAGCTGCTGCTGGATGGAGTTCTGCTGGCCGGTCTCGTTGACCACGATCTTGTCGACGTAGGCCTTGCGGATCGGGTCGCTCGATGCCTTCCACGCGGGGTTGCGGGTGAAGACGATCTCCTTGGTCGGCTTGTAGCTCTCGACCTGGTAGGGACCGTCGGAGAGGGTGTGCTGCGCCAGCTCGGCCGACGCGGGGAGGTACTTGAGGAACTCCTTGGGGGCCGGCGAGAAGGCCGGCATGGTCAGGATGCCGGTGAAGTAGGTGGCCGGCTTGGTCAGGTGGAAGACGATGGTGCTGTCGTCCTTGGCCACCACACCGGGGATTTCGTGGCCCTCGATGTACCTGGCCATGGCGGGTGCGGTCTTGTCCTTCTTCATCCCGTCGCAGAAGGACTGGTAGCCCTTGATCAGGGTGGCGAAGTCGGGGATGCCGCCGAACGGCTGCACCGGGTTGCAGGTGCGCTTGACACCCCGTGCGACGTCCTGGGCGGTGACCGGCCGCGCCGGCGTGGTGTTCCACATCGGGCCCTTGCGCAGGTGGAGCGTGTAGGTGAGGCCGTCCTTGCTGATGCCGCCATTCTGCATGGTCGGCACCTCGGTGGCCAGGTCGGGTGCGGGCTTGGTCGTCTTGCCCGGGATCGCCGGGTAGGTGAGCAGCTGACGGGTCCACATCCGCAGCCCGAGGTAGCCGATGGAGTAGTAGCTGATGTTGGGGTCCATGAAGTCGATGTCGCCGGTGCCGAGCATGTTGAGCGTGCCGCCACGTTGGGCGTTGCTCGTGTCCGTCGTCTGCGTGGACCCCGGCGAGCCGCTTGCACTGGGGGAGCCGCCGCCGCCGTTGCTGCTGCTGCACCCGGCCAGTCCCAGACTGACCATGCACAGCGCAGTCACGCCGGTCAGCAGGCTCTTGTTGTGGGTCATGAGATCCTCCGTCGCTCGTTCCGTATCTTGGACGTTAGGTACGGAATCCGGTGTGCAGCAACGGATCGACACCGGTTGTCATGCTGCCGCGACGGAACTGTCACATGGGCCCCGGCTGTGTGTCGATCATGTGACGACACCTCGTCAATTCGACACGGGGACCTGCGGACGCAGAGGGATCCGTCGCATACTGGCACCGTGACACGCCGGGTGCTGCTCGTGGAGGACGATGCGCGCGTGCGTCGGGTGCTGCGCTTGGCGCTGCAGGACGAGGGCTACCACGTCACGGAGGCCGAGGACGGCGAGCAGGGCCTGGTGGAGCTCGGGGCCGCTCCGCCCGACGTGGTGCTGCTCGACCTGATGCTGCCCGGTGCGGACGGGTTCTCCGTGTGCCGCTCGATCCGCCGGGACAGTGACGTGCCCGTCATCATCGTGACCGCCCGGACGGACAGCCACGACGTCGTGGCGGGGCTGGAGGCGGGCGCCGACGACTACGTCACCAAGCCGCTCGTGGCCAAGGAGCTGTCCGCGCGGATCCGCGCGCTGCTCCGCCGGGCGGAGGCAGCTCCCAATGTGCATGCCGACCACGTCACGGTGGGTGAGCTCGAGCTCCGGATCGGTGAGGGCGTCGTCGTCCGCGACGGCAAGCCGATTCCCTTGACGCGCACCGAGTTCCGTCTGCTGGCCGAGCTGGCCCTGGCGGAGGGCAACGTGTGCAGCCGCGAGCACCTCCTCGAACGGGTCTGGGGATACGGATACTTCGGCGACAGTCGGATCGTCGACGTGCACATTCGGCGACTGCGCACGAAGGTGGAGCGCAATCCGGCCGCGCCGGTGCACGTCGTGACGGCGCGCGGGCTCGGCTACCGCCTCGCCGGGTGACCGTGTCGCGGGGCTGGAGGGTTCGCAGGCTGGGCCTGCGCGGACGGGTCACCCTCGGCTTCGGGGTCCTGGCGCTCGCCCTGTCGGTGTTGCTTGCGGTCGTGGTGTGGCTCCTCGTCTCTCGCTACCTCCTCTCGAGCCAGGAGTCGGCGGCGGTGGCCGAGTCGTCGGTCGACGCGATCTCACTGCAAGGCACCCTCGACTCCGGCGCGGTCCGCATCCCGAACGCGCTGGAGCGGTTGCCGCCCACCGATCGCCTCTCGTCGGCACTGCTCTACCGGGGAGCGTGGTACAGCACCAACCTGACCTTCGGGCGCGACACCCTGCCGGCCGAACTGATCACCACCGCGGAGGTGTCGGGCCCCGTCTCGCAGCGGTTCGACGTGGACGGCATCACCTACCTCGCCGTGGCACAGCCCATGCGCGATCCCAGCAACGTCTATGTCGAGGTCTACCCCCTCGCCCCGCTCGAGCACACCATCCGGACCCTCAGCATCATCCTGGTGGCGGCGGCCGCCGTGACTGCCGTCGTCGGCCTGGCGGTCGGCAGGATGGCCAGTCGCCGGGCCCTCCGCCCGCTGACCGAGCTCAACGAGGTTGCCGGCAAGGTGGCGCGCGGTATCCGCGGCGTGCGGCTGGACGCCGAGCACGACCCGGACCTCGAGCACCTGGCCCGGTCCTTCAACCGGACGGCGGAGGCGCTCGAGGCCCGGGTGGTCGCCGACGCCCGGTTCGCCGGCGACGTGAGCCACCAGCTGCGCACCCCCCTGACGACGATGCTCAACTCGATGGAGCTGCTGCGCAACCGGCGCAGCGAGCTGCCCGAGTCGGCGCGCGAGCCCCTGGACCTGCTGGATGACGACCTGGCCCGCTTCCGCCAGCTGGTGATCGACCTGCTCGAGATCTCCCGTGACGACAGCGGGGCACCGGTGCGGCTCGAACCCGTGCGGCTCACCGAGCTGGTCGCCCGGGCGGCGGACGCGGCCGCCGGCCATCCCGTCGCCAGCGCGGATGCGGAGGCCGACGGCATCGTGCTGCTGGCCGACAAGC
>NZ_VOHR01000086.1 GCF_009192725.1 Segeticoccus rhizosphaerae
CGGCGGCGTGCGACACCGGGCCGACACCCTCGCCGCGACGCCGGTCAGGCTGGCGCCCGGTGTCGACGCTCGTCAGTCCCAGGGCGGCGCAGACGCTCGGCAGCATGGCAGACGCCGCCCGCGCATACCCCGCGGGTGACGGGTGGAACCGGTCGATGCTGAACATCTCCTGCGGACGCTGGACGAAGTCCGGTCCGATCAGGTCACCGAGCGAGACGGTGCGACCGCCCGCCTCGACGACGGCGACGGTCTGGGCGGCGGCGAGGTCGCGGCTCCACCGGCGGGCGATCTGGCGCAGTGGCGGTGCGATCGGGCGCACGACGCCCAGGTCCGGGCAGGTTCCCACCACGATCTCCGCCCCGGCGGCGCGCAGCACGGTGACCGCCTCCGACAGGTGGCCGACGGCCAGCACCCGATCGAGCCGGTGGGTGACGTCGTTGGCGCCGATGAAGATCATGGCCACGTCGGGGTCGGGAAGGCGCTGCAGCCCGAGGACGACCTGGTCGTCGAGGTCGGGGGACTTGGCGCCGCTCACCGCGACGTTGACCAGGTCCACCGGGCGTCCCGTGAGGGCAGCCACGCCGCCCGCGATGATGGCGCCCATGGTCTGCTCCGGCCGCTGGCAGCCGACTCCCGCCGCCGAGCTGTCTCCGAGGACCAGCATCCGGAACGGCTCCCCGAGACCGGATCCGTAGCGCCCGTCGTCGTCGGGTGCGTCCGCGACCGGGTCGCCCACGGCGCGGCGGGCCAGCGTCGCCTCGGCCTTGAGCACGCCGTAACCCAGCAGGCCGACCGCTCCCGCACCCGCCGCTCCCAGACCGCCGCCGAACGCCGCGGTTGCGGCGATCTTGCGCGCCCGCCTGGCCCTACCCATGTCCTCGCCTCACGTCCTCGTGATCGTGCGCGTCCCCGACGCACATGGTCTTCCCTCACCGTATCCCGAGGGTGGGGTGTCCTGTCGCATGGATAAGGCAGCCCGGCGGCCGGACGGTGACCGGCGAGGAGAGGCCACGGCGCGAGCCCGTCATACGCGAGCATCGTGGTGATCTGAGACGATGACCAGCGTGAAGTATGCCGAGCACATCGCCGACCTCGTCGGCCACACGCCCCTGGTCAAGCTGCAGTCCGTGGTCAAGGACTTCGAGGGCAAGGACGTCGCCGCGACGGTCCTCGCCAAGGTGGAGTACCTCAACCCCGGCGGGTCGGTGAAGGACCGCATCGCCCTGAAGATGATCGAGGCCGCGGAGGAGTCCGGCGAGCTGAAGCCCGGCGGCACCATCGTCGAGCCCACGTCGGGCAACACGGGCGTCGGCCTGGCCCTCATCGCGCAGCGCAAGGGCTACCACTGCGTCTTCGTCTGCCCCGACAAGGTCAGCGAGGACAAGCGCGCGGTGCTCGAGGCGTATGGCGCGCGCGTGGTCGTCTGCCCCACCGCCGTCGCGCCCGACCACCCCGACTCCTACTACTCGGTCAGCGACCGGTTGGTCAGCGAGATCGACGGCGGGTGGAAGCCCGACCAGTACTCCAACCTCAACGGCCCTGCGTCGCACTACGAGACGACCGGCCCCGAGATCTGGGACGACACCGAGGGCAAGGTCACCCACTTCGTCGCCGGCATCGGCACCGGCGGCACGATCACCGGCACCGGCCGCTACCTGCGCGAGGTCTCGGCCGACCGTGCGGGTGGCCGCGTCCAGATCGTCGGCGCCGACCCCGAGGGCTCGGTCTACTCCGGTGGCACCGGCCGGCCCTACCTGGTCGAGGGCGTCGGCGAGGACTTCTGGCCGAGGGCCTACGACCCGAAGGTCGTCGACGTGATCATCGCGGTCAGCGACCACGACTCCTTCGACATGACGCGCCGGCTGGCCCGCGAGGAGGGACTGCTCGTCGGCGGCTCCTGCGGTATGGCGGTCGTCGCCGCCCTGCGCGCGGCTCGCGACCTGCCCGCGGATGCCGTGGTCGTGGTGATCCTGCCCGACAGCGGGCGCGGCTACATGTCGAAGATCTTCAGCGACGACTGGATGTCGTCCTACGGATTCGTTGACGCCCCCTCCGAGCGCACCGTCGGCGAGATCCTCCGCGGCAAGTCCGGCGACCTGCCGGACCTGGTCCACACCCACCCCAACGAGACCGTGCGCGACGCGATCGAGATCCTGCGCGAGTACGGCGTCTCGCAGATGCCGGTGGTCGGCGCCGAGCCGCCGGTCATGGCGGGCGAGGTGGCCGGAGCAGTCAGCGAACGCGACCTGTTGGCAGCCCTGTTCGCCGGTGCGGCCCACCTCGCCGACCCGGTCGAGAAGCACATGGGCAAGCCGCTGCCGCTCGTCGGTGCGGGAGAGCCGGTGGCGACGGCGCGGCATACGCTCGAGGAGTCGGACGCGGTGATGGTGATCGAGGGCGGCAAGCCGGTGGGCGTCCTGACCCGCGCCGACCTGCTCGGCTTCCTGGTGGAGTAGCGCTCAGCTGCCCGCCCCCGCGCGGGCAGTCAGCCGGCGTGGATCGAGCCGATGCGGATGTTGTTGCCGAACGGGTCGCGGATCGCGAAGTCCGTGCCGTAGGGCTGTTCCATCGGCTCCTGCGTGATGTCCGCACCGGCGGCCTCGATCTTCGCGAACGTGCCCTGCACGTCGTCGGTCGTGAAGGCCAGCCACCCGCCGCCGGCGCCCTTGGAAACCAACTCGCGCACCTGGGCCGCGGTGGCCTCGTCGTGGGCGGGCAGGCCCGGCCGCTCCAGTAGGATCTCCTTGCGGTCGCCTGGCACGCGCACCGTGAGCCAGCGCATCGGCCCGAAGTTCACGTCGGCAGAGACCTCGAGGCCGAGGACCTCGGTGTAGAACGTCAGCGCCTCGTCCTGGTCGAGCACGTAGATGGACGACAGGTTGTTGCGGGTCAGCATGGTCGGCTCCTGAGGTGTGAAGTGGTGAGTGGAACGCTACGCACCCGGCCTCCCCGATGCTTCTCCAAAAGTGCTCGATCCACCCGCGGAGTTGCTGGCGAATGGCGTCACCGAGCACGCCATCACCCAGCAGCTCCTGAGGCGGGTGGGATCTAGGCTTGCTGGAGTGAGCCGGGACCAGGAGGACACCAACCGCCGGCTGCTGCGCGCGCGGGACCGGATCGACCGGAAGTATGCCGAGCCGCTGGACGTCACGCAGCTCGCCGCCGTCGCCTACCTGACCCGTTCCCACTTCATCCGAGAGTTCAAGCGGGTCTTCGGCGAGACGCCCTACCGCTATCTCCAACGCCGACGTGTCGAACGCGCGATGTTCCTCCTGCGCCACACCGACCGAAGCGTGACCGACGTCTGCACCGCCGTCGGTTTCACCTGTCTCGGCACCTTCAGTCGCACCTTCAGCCAGATCGTCGGCCAGTCACCCTCGGTCTATCGTGCGGCCGTGGCGGAGGAGAACCGGGTCGCCCCGACCTCCTTCGCGATGCGGTGGTCCCGTCCGGTGGGCGGGCGGGAGAAGGAGGAACGGAACGGGTGACGTGGGCGAGGCGTCAAGTCCTCGAAAGTCGTTGCGCCCGTGTGGGCCCGCCGTGACATGCTCCTGGCATGGACGCATCGATGAGCATGGTGACCCTGGGCGTGCGGGATCTGGAGACCTCGCGAAGGTTCTACCTCGACGGACTCGGCTGGAGCCCCGCCATGGAGGTCGCCGGTGACGTCACCTTCATCCAGGTCGGGCCCGCGATGCTGCTGGGACTGTGGAGCCGCGCCAAGCTCTCCGACGAGGCGGGCGGGCTCTACCAAGGCGATGAGGCAGCGCCGATCTCATTGGCACACATGGTGGCCGACCCCGAGTCGGTGGCCCGCGTGCTGGACGATGCCACCCGTGCGGGTGGTGTGCTGATCGCGCCTTCGACCGAGCGTGAGTGGGGCGGCGTGACGGGATACTTCGCCGACCCGGACGGCTACCGGTGGGAGGTCGCCTACAACCCGTCCACCGACCCGGTGCTCGGCCCGATCCTCGGCCCGGGCGCAGCCGCCGCCCGTCAGCGCTAGGGCAGCGGCGGGATCGCAGGCGGCTTGAGGGCCGGCGTCCTGGCGAGGAGTCGTTGCACCTGCGCGATCGCCCGGTCGAGCTGGACGTCGCGGCCGGCGACGTGGTCCTGCGGGGCGACCGGCACCTCGATGTCGGGGTCGACGCCGTGGTTCTCGACGCCCCAGCCGAACCGCTGGAACCAGAACGAGTAGCGCGGCTGCGTCACCTTGGTGCCGTCCACCAGGGTGTAGCGCCCGTCGATACCGATGACGCCACCCCACGTGCGGGTCCCGATCACCGGGCCCAGCTCCAGCGCACGGATCGCGGCGGTGACGATGTCTCCGTCCGAGCCGGCGTGCATGTCGGTGACCGCGACCATCGGTCCGCGGCGCGCGTCCCCGGGGTAGGACATCGGTTCGTAGCCACGGACCGTGCTCCAGCCGATGATGCGACGCGCCAGCTTCTCGATGATCAGCTCGGAGATGTGCCCGCCCCGGTTGCCGCGCACGTCCACGATCAACGCGTCCCGCCCGACCTCGGTGCGCAGGTCACGGTGCAGCTGCGCCCAGCCACCCGAGACCATGTCCGGGATGTGCACGTAGCCCACCGCGCCATTGGTCCGGGCGTGGACGTAGTCCCGCCGCCCGTTGGCCCAGTCCTGGTAGCGCAGCGGGAACTCGTCGGCGGTCGGCACGACGACGGCCGCCCGCACCGCGCCTCCGTCGGCCGGCTGGATGGTGAGCTCCACCGGCTTGTTCGACGCGCCGAGCAGCAGCGATCCCGGGCTGCGGGTCGCCGAGGTCTCGCGACCGTCGACCGCCAGGATGACGTCGCCGGCCCGCACCGCGACACCGGGGGCGGCCAGCGGAGAGCGCGCCCGAGGTTCCGAGGACTCCCCGGGTATGACGCGCTGGACCCGCCAGGCTCCGCGCTCGTACGCCAGGTCCGCGCCGAGCAGCCCCTGCCGAGAGCCCTCTTCACCGGGCTCGGACGGCGGGGTGCAGTAGGCGTGCGACGAACCGAGCTCGCCCTGCAGCTCCCAGATGAGGTCGACCAGGTCGTCGTGGGTCGCGAGCCGCGGCAACAGCGCCGCGTAGCGGTCGCGAGCACCGTCCCAGTCGACACCGTTCATGTCGGCGCGCCAGAAGTGGTCGCGCATCAGCCGCCAGGCCTCGTGAAACATCTGCGTCCACTCGGCGGCGGGCTCCACTCGGACCCGCACCCGGTCAAGGTCGACCTCGACCCGCTCGGGAGCGTCGTCCTCGACCTTGCGAGTGGCCGGCAGCACACGCAGGGTGTCGCCGTCCGACACGACCAAGCGGGTGCCGTCGCCACTGACCTGTATGCCGTCCGCGGCCTCCGCGAGCGTCTGCACGGTCCCCGTGGTCAGGTCGAGGTGCTCGAGCGTGGCGCGGGGTTGGTCGTCGTCGACGTGGGGCAGGTCGGATCCGAGCTCGCCGTGCAGCGGCTCCTTGCGCCAGACCAACCCGCCGGCGACGGCGCGCAGGTCGCTGTAGCGGGCACCCTCCACCGGGGTGGGCACGATCCGTTGGTGCAAGCCCTCGCGGTCGACCGTGGTGGTCGGCGGCGTGGGCTGCGCCGCGCCGTCCTGGTCTCGCTTCTCGGAGTCGGGTCCGCCCTCGTCCGTGGGCTTCTCGAGTGGTCGCCCACCGACGAGCGGGGCGAACGGTGAGGGGGTGGTGGCCTCCAGCGGCACCAGGTGGGGCCGGCAACCACGGGGGAAGGACAGGTCGAAGACGACGGCGTCGTATACGGGGTCGAGGCTGCGCACCGACAGGAAGGCGAGGTGCTTGCCGTCGCGGGTGAAGGTCGGCTCGGTGTCGGTGAACCGCAGCGGTGTCACGTCGAACGCGGTCGCACGAGCGCGCCCGATCTCGACCATCCGGATCTGCCTGAGCGGTTCGGCGCCGGGCGCCGACCACGCCAGCCAGCGCGAGTCGGGGGAGAAGGCCAGTCCGGACAGGTCACCCTGGGTCGTGGTGTCCACCTGCTTCAGCCGGGCAGTCCGGCTGATCGGCTCCGTGGGGACCTCGACCACCAGGAGACGGCCGTCGTGCGTCGCGAGCGCGACCCGCTTTCCGTCGGGGGAGGCGGCCAGCTCGAGAACCCGTCCGGCCTTGCCCGGCCCGATCAGCCGCTCGGTGCTCGTCCCGTCGACCCTGCCGACCTCCACCGCGTCGTCGCCGTCGGCATCGGTCACCCAGGCGACTCGACCGGTGTCGCCGAGCACGGCCGGAAGTCGACGGCGGACGGTGGACGCGTCGGCCAGCGCCCGTGCCGGTCCGTCGCGGTGCGTCAGCCAGATGATCCGGCCCCTCGTCTCGATCGCCGATGCGCGTGCGGTTCGGTCGGTGCTGATGGTCTCCAGCTTGCCCGCAGTGGTTTCGACCACCTTCGGTGCCAAGCCGACTCGGGCGCCGCCGAGGCGGACGTCGATCCGGCGTGGCTCGGAGCCTGGCGCCAGCGAGTCGAGCAGGTAGAGCTCTCCACCGGACACATAGACGACCTGACGGCCGTCGCCGCTGGCGTGCCGCGCATACAGCTCGTGGTCCGTGTGTCGCTCCAGCGAGGCGACGCCGGGGTTGCGACGCTTGCCGAGGAGCGCGCTGTAGACCTGGCCGCGGCCGTCGTGGTCCGAGATGAAGCCGATGCGCGTCCTGCCGTCCTCGGTGGTCGTCCAGAGGGGGCTCACCAGGCTCGACTCGAGGCCGGAGAGGAGCCGGGTGAAGTCGCCGCTGCCGTCGCGGTCCAGCCACAGCTGGGCGGCGGTGCCACCGCGGTAGTGCTTCCACCACGCGGGCTCGACGGTGGTGGTCGTGGAGAGCAGGGCGCCGCCGGCCAGACCGTCGACCGGGTGGAGGGCGAGATCGTGGGCCCAGCCGAGGGGCAGACGCCGGCTCGGGCTGCCGTCGACCGGGACGGCGTGGGCGAATGAACGCGGCCGGTCCGCCTCTCCGGTGGTGCTGACGACGAGCACCTCGGTGTCGGAGAGCCATCCGCAGACCCTGGTGTGGTCCTGTCCCCAGTAGGTCAGCTGGGTGGAGGTGCCGCCGTCCGTCGGCGCGATGTAGACCTCGCTCGACTGGTTGCGCGCCGCGGTCCAGGCCACCAGTCGGCCGTCCGGTGAGAGGCGGGGCGACCGGGCGGGCACCTGGTCGGCGCTGACCCGGTAGGCCCTCCCTCCGTCCCGGCTGGTGACCCAGATGTCGTCCTCGGCCACAAAGGCCAGCTGCTCGCCGCGGACGTGGGGGAACCGGAGGTAGGAGTGCGCTGTCATTCTCGCGACCCTAACTGCCTCGGCCCGGCCTTGGAGCCGAACGGATCTCTCAGGCTCGGCGACGGTGCAGGGTGACAGGGGTGCGCAGGCGGGGGAGGAGGGCTCTCGCCCGGGAGGCCAACGTCCAGGTGGCCGTGAGAAGTCCACGGCGTTCCCCGGCCAAGCCCTCGTGCCGGATCAGCCCGGAGACCAGCGCCAGCACCACGAGGTTGGCCGGCAGGAAGGCGAGGGCGGCCCATCGGCTGCCCGCGAAGTTGAAGACGGCGACGACGAGCAGGTCGACGAGGACGACGGCCTTGAACCAGCGGCACGACGCGAGGCTGAGCCCTTCGACCGCGATCTGCGCGGCGCTGGCCGCGCGAACGGTCAGGCGCAACCGGCCGCGCGTCGGTCCCGTTCCCCCGAGGCCCGGTGACCGACGCGTGGTCGGTGCTGGTGCGCTGACGCTCACGTGTCGAGCCTCCCCGAAGCCGCGGGTGCTGCCCATCGGTGACGACCCGGAGCGAGACCCCACGCGACCCTGAGCCGGATCCGGGGTCGGGCCAGCTCAGTTCCTCCTGATCGGTGGGAGACCGCGGAGGTCTGCTGCCCGCGGGGAGGTGGGGCCTGCGCCTGACCCGTGGGGGAGACTGGCCCGGTGAAGGAGCAGAGGGCGAGGGTGCGGTGCGCGGTCCTGGACGACTACCAGGGGGTGGCGCTGTCCATGGCGGACTGGTCGTCGGTCCTCGACCAGGTCGAGGTGGACGTGCTGTCCGAACATCTCCGGGAGGACGAGCTCGTCGCGCGGATCGCCGGCTGCGCCATCCTCGTGGTGATGCGGGAACGGACTCCGCTGCCGGCCGGGTTGCTGGCGCGGCTACCCGAGCTGCGGCTCATCGTGACGACCGGCATGGCCAACGCGTCCATCGACACCAAGGAGGCCGCTTCTCGCGGGATCGTGGTCTCCGGCACGCCGAGCCGCTCGGAGCCACCGGCCGAGCTGACCTGGGCGCTCCTGCTCGGCCTGGCCCGGCAGGTGGCTCCAGAGAACGCAGCCTTCCACGAGGGCGGACCGTGGCAGAGCAGCGTCGGGCAGGACCTGTGCGGGCGCCGGCTAGGCCTCCTGGGCCTCGGCAAGATCGGCAGCCGGGTCGCAGCCGTCGGCCTTGCGTTCGGCATGGACGTGGTCGCCTGGAGCCCCAACCTCACCGCCGAGCGGTGCGCCGAGCGCGGCGTCGCGCTGGCTCCCTCGAAGCTGGAGCTGCTGCGCACGAGCGACTTCGTGTCGATCCACCTGCGGCTGGGTGAGCGCAGTCGCGGCCTCATCGGAGCGCAGGAGCTGGCGGCGATGAAGCCGACCGCCTACCTCGTCAACACCTCACGGGCCGGGACCATCGACCAGGACGATCTGCGGGAGGCCTTGCGGCACAACGTGATCGCCGGGGTGGGGCTCGACGTCTTCGAGGACGAGCCGGTGCCCCTCGAGGACGAGCTCCGGGGGCTGCCGAACGTGCTGGCCACACCACACCTCGGCTACGTGACCCGGCGCAACTACGGCGAGGCCTACTTCCCCCACGTCGTCGAGGACATCCGGGCCTTCCTCGACGGCGCGCCGGTGCGTCAGCTGGTCTGATCGACACCGCCACGGTGCAGCCAGGTCAGCAGGTCCGGCGGGGCAAGCTCCCTCGTCCGGGCCTGGTAGCGGTCGAGCTCGTCCGGGCTGAGCACCTCCCGTCCGGCCCCTGACCTGCCGCGGCGGAAGAAGGCACCGGGGTCCTTGAGCACGCCGGACCGGTCGGGGATGACGGCCGGTGCGACGGCCCGCATGCGCTCGAAGGTCGCTGCCTCCACGAGTTGCGGCCACTCGTCCACCGCCACCTCGATCCGGAGCAACGCTGCGATCCGGCGCATCTGGCCCTCCAGGTCCCGACTCAGGTCGTCGTAGTGCACAAGTGCGATGTTGGGCTGGTGCCGGCGCGACCACGCGTCGGACAGGTGCCACAGGACGCCGGGCAGGGAGTCCATCGAGTCCTGGGGGCACACGTCCCGCTCGATCCAGGCGAGCAACCAGTCGTGCAGCGGCGGCCGGGGAGCCGGCGGCCTCGCCGGCTCCTGCTGTCCGGTGAGCTCGCGGAGCCGTTCGCGGCTGATGTTGGAACCCTGGTGGTAGAGCGACACCGCCATGTCCAGCGGGTGCCGGGCCACCACGAGGTAGGTGGCGCGCGGGTCGAGCACGATCCCGTCCAACGGCGTGTGGGTCTTGATGAACCGGCGGTGCGACTGCCCCGCGAGCCTGGCAAACACCGACCGCTGTGGTTCGACCAGCCAGTCCAGCCACGGCGACAGGTCGCCCAACGGTGCAGGCAGCTGGGGCCTGCGGAACACCAGCAGCGCGCAGATCATCTGCATCCACGTCGTGCCGCTCTTGGACCGCGTGCTGATCACGATGTCGCCGTCCCGGAAGGGGAAGTGCAGCCACCGGGCACTGTCCTCGTCCGGCGAGCGGTAGCGGATCGGGGCGGTCACAGCGTCTCCGGCATGATCGTGGCCGCGAGCACGGCTCCCAGCTCGCGACAGGCCTGCAGCCCTGTCCTGTCCGGTCCTCCCATCACGATCACCGGGTCGGCGGCGGGCTCCCAACCGAGCGCCCCGGCAATGCTGGTGATCGCCCTGACCGCACCCTCGGTCCCCTCGTTGCCGTGCACGTACACGCCATACGGGCGCTTGGTCGTCGCTTGAAGGCAGGGGTAGTAGATCTGGTCGAAGAAGTGCTTCAGCGCCCCGGACATGTAGCCGATGTTGGCTGGTGTGCCGAGCAGGTAACCGTCGGCCTCCAGCACGTCCACGGCCGTGGCGGCGAGCGCTGGGCGGACGACGACGTCGACCCCCTCGATCTGCTCGTCGTGTGTTCCCGCGAGCGCAGCCTCGAGCATGGCCTGCATGCCGGGCGACGGGGTGTGGTGCACCACCAGTAGGCGATTGGCGGTGGCCGACGGGAGGGGTGAAGACATGGTCGAACACTATGGCGCGGGGCAACCCGAGTACCTCCGGCGGGGTATGTCGGGTTGCGCTCTGCAGTGGATGCCCGTGTCCGGCGAGCGGAGCAGGATGGGGCGCATGGACACGACGACAGCCCGTCCGTTTCGCTTCGGCGCCGTGGTCGGCACGCCGGACGACCTCGCCCGGTGGCCCACGATGGCCCAGGAGGTGGAGTCACTCGGCTACACGACGCTGTTGCTGCCGGACACACTCGGCACACCATCGCCGTTCGCGGGTCTCGCGGCGGCCGCGGTCGTCACCACCACACTGCGCGTCGGCAGCTGGGTGCTCGCCTCGCCGTATCGGACGGTCGGCGAGGTGGTGCGTGACGCCTCGACGCTGCAGGCCCTCTCCGGTGGCCGGTTCGAGCTCGGCATCGGCGCGGGCCGTCCCGGCGGAGAACGGGATGCGGAGGACCTGGGCATGGTGTGGGGTAGCCCCGGCGCGCGCGTCGATCGGGTCGAGCAGGTCATCACGGCGGTGCGAGAACAGGTGTCGCCGGTGCCCAGGATCGTGGTTGCGGGCTCGGGGCCGCGAATGATGCGGATCGCAGGCGCCGGCGCTGACACGCTGGCGATCGCGGTGTCTCCGGTGGCCGATGCCGAGGCGGTGCGCGACGTGGCGCACCGGGCGAGACAGGCTGCGGGCGACCGGACGGCGGAACTCGAGCTGAGCCTGCAGATCACCGGGTTCGGCGACCAGATTCCCGAGTGGATCTCGCAGCGGATGGGTATGACGGCCGCCGACCTCATCGCGGCGGGTGCCGCGGGCGTGCTGAGCAGGGACATGCCGAAGGCGGTTGCGTCCTTGCGTCACCTGCGCGAGGTGGCCGGTGTCAGCTACATCACTGTGCCGGGCGGATTTGCGCGGGCGTTGGCGCCGCTGGTCCAGGAGCTCACCGGCACCTGACCCCGCGCGTCGCGACGACGCCTGGAGTTGCTGGTGTTCCGCGTCACGGACGACGCGATTCGCCAGCAACTTCGCGGCGGCGACGGCGGGGTGGGGGTGGGGCTGGAGGGAGCGCTTGGCAGGATGGCGCGGTGGGATTCAGCCAAACCGAGCTCGAACGATTCCGCGGCCGGACCGTCCCCGACCTGGTCGGTCCCGGGCTGCGATTGCTCTTTGTCGGGATCAACCCCAGCCTGTGGACCGCCGCCACCGGCGCGCACTTCGCCCGTCCGGGCAACCGCTTCTACCCCGCGCTCTGGCGGGCGGGCATCACCGACCACCTGATCGACGCGTCGTTGGGCATGGCACCGCAGGACCGGACGCACCTGCTCTCGCGCGGCGTCGGCATCACCAACCTCGTGGCCCGGGCGACGGCGCGAGCCGACGAGCTGACCAGCGAGGAGCTGCGTGAGGGCGCGCGCCACCTGGTCGACTTCGTCGCCGAGCACGAGCCGGTCGTCGTCGCGGTGGCGGGGATCACGGCATACCGCAAGGCTTTTGCCGCACCACGAGCACGCATCGGACGGCAGCCGGAGCCCCTTGCGGGCGCGGCGGTCTGGGTGGTGCCCAACCCGAGTGGGCTCAATGCCCACGAGACCGCCGAGACCCTCGGGGATGCCTACCGGGCGCCGGCCGTCGAGGCCGGCGCCGTCCCTCCCGCTCGTTAGCTGCGGCGAGAGCGGGCGGCGGGCGGCGCACTTTCGTCGCAACTAGCGGGTGGCCTCCTCGAGCAGCTGCAGGATGTGCCGGTAGGGCTTGCCGGTCGCGCGGGTCATCCCGATCTCACAGGTCCGGTTGGACGAGGCGTATGCCGGGTGGCCGGCTCCAGGAGGCCCGTCACCACCGGGCGCCTCGGGACCGTCCATCACCGTGGCGTCAGGCTCGCCGGCCCGCGGTCGAGCCAGCTCGGCGGCCTCCGGGGCGGTGGCCGAGGCAGTCAGCTCGGGGTGGAGCAGGCCGCGGTCACCGGCGAAACCGCAACAACCCCAGTCGTTCGGGACGACGACCTTCGGTGAGATGAACCGAGCGACGAGCTCCATCGCCTGCGTGGTGCCCATCTCGGTCGAGGAGCACGTCGGATGCAGCACGATCGTCTCGATCGGAGAAGTCACCGTGAGGCGAGGCAGCAGTCGTTGCGCGGCGAAGACGACGGAGTCGACGACTTCGTGGCCCAGACCGTCCACGCCGTCGGCCAACATTCCCTGCAGCCCGTGGGTGCAGGACGAGGCGTCACAGACCACCGGCAGGCGACCGGAATCTGTCGCCGACCTCAAGGCAGGGACCACGCGCTCGCGCATCACCGCGTAGCCGTCCAGCTGACCCTTCGACTTCCACGGCGTGCCGCAGCACAGGCCGTCGATGCCGTCCGGCGTCCGCACCTGCACCCCGGCCCGGTGGCACAGCACCGCGAGCGCCTCGGCGGCCGAATCACACTCTGGTGGTTCGGGGCCGAACATCGTGCCGATGCAGGCCGCGAAGAGCACCGCCTCGGGTCGTGGCGGGTCGAGCCGTTGCCGCCGCCGCCCCGACGCCGGCAGCCGCTCGTCATACAGCGGAACGTCGTCGTCGCCCAGCACGGCCCGGGCGGCGCGGGTGAGTCCGGTCGGCACGGCAGCGGGCACTGCCTGCGCG
>NZ_VOHR01000087.1 GCF_009192725.1 Segeticoccus rhizosphaerae
TCGCGGCCTGCACCACCGGGGGCTCGGGTGAGCCGGGCGGCGGCTCGAGCGGAGGCGGAGGCGGTGGCGGCACCAGCGGGGCGAGCGGCGGCGGAGGCGGTGGCGGCACGTTCGCCATCGGCATCGGCGTCGACCTCGACACCGTCGACCCGGCTCAGCAGACCACGACCACCGTGCAGAACGTCATCGACTACGGCCTGGAGACCCTGACCGAGCTCACCAAGGACGGCAAGACCACGCCCGGGCTCGCCACGTCGTGGAAGGTGTCTGCCGACGGCAAGACCATGACACTGAAGCTGCGTAAGGGCGTCAAGTTCCAGGACGGCACTGACTTCGACGCCAAGGCGGTCAAGTTCAATCTCGACCGGATCCGCGACCCCAAGGTGAAGGTGCCCATCGGTGGGGCGTTCCAGGTCATCAAGAACGTGAAGGTGGTCGACCCGCACACCGTTCAGCTGGACCTGAAGTACCCCGATCCCACCTTGATCAGCAACCTCGGAATCACCACGTCGGCGATCATCTCCCCCGCCTCCGCGACCAAGGACGGCAACTCCTACACCAACATCGTCAAGCCGGTCGGGACCGGGCCCTACACGTTCCAGAGCTTCAGCAAGGGCGACAAGGCGGTCTACCAGCGCTTCGACGGCTACTGGGGCAAGAAGCCCTACTACTCCCAGGTTGTCTTCCAGATCATCCCCGAGGGCAACTCGCGTGAGGCGGCGCTGCGTTCGGGCGAGGTCCAGATGATCATGAACCCGCCGGTCACCGACCTCGCGGCGCTGGACAAGGACCCGTCGATCAACGTGCTGAAGGCCCCGAGCGACCGCTCGATCTTCATCGCCTTCAACAACTCCAAGCCCCCCTTCGACAACGCCGAGGTCCGGCGGGCCCTCAACTACGCGGTCGACAAGAAGAGCATCATCAAGAACGTCCTGTTCGACACCGTCGACCTGATGGACTCCCCGCTGGCCTCCAGCCTGAGCGGCTACTGCAAGGTCGGCGCCTATGCCTATGACCCCGCCAAGGCCAAGCAGATGCTGGCCGACGCGGGCGCGACCAAGCTCTCGGTGACCTTGGGCACCCCGACCGGCCGGTACCTGCAGGACAAGCAGGCCTCGCAGGCGATCGCCGCGAACCTGCGCGACGTGGGTGTCGACGTCAAGGTGAGCACGACCGACTGGCCCTCCTACATCGCGGGGTTCACCAAGAAGGACGGACCCTACGACTTCCACCTGCTGGGATGGGCACCCGGCGCGCTGGACGCGGCCACGCAGTTCCAGATGTTCGAGAAGGCGCAGTGGCCGCCGACGGGACTGGCCACGGCCTTCTACACGGACCCGAAGGTGGAGTCGCTCATCGCGAAGGGGAACCAGGAGCTGGACGACCAGAAGCGCAACGACCTCTACTGCCAGGCGCAGAAGCAGATCTGGCACGACGCGCCGTGGCTCTTCCTGTGGAGCCAGACCCTCGACCTCGCCTACTCCAGCGACGTCGCGGGTATCTCCTACGTGCCCAACGAGAAGTTCGACACCATCTACGCGCACCCGGCGGGCTGACCCAGCCATGAGCATGCCCCGGAGGGCACGGGAGTCGCCGGGCAGGTTCGGCGGATAGGCGTGCGCGGGCTCTCGACCTACCTGATGGGACGGCTCGTCGCCGCCGTCATCACCCTGCTCGGGGTGAGCTTCGTGCTGGTGGCGCTCATCCAGTTCCTGCCGGGCGATCCTGCCCGCGTCATCGCCGGGCTGCGCGCCACACCCGAGCAGGTCGCCCGGATCCGGCAGCAGATGGGCCTCGACGAGTCCGTCCCGGTCCAGTTCTGGCGCTTCCTCGAGCACCTCTTCCACGGCAACATGGGCACCTCGGCGCGCACCGGCGACTCCGTGGTCTCGGAGATCACCGCGCGGCTCCCCTTCACCCTCGAACTGGCCATCCTCGGGACGCTGGTGGGTGTGGTCGCGGGGATCACGTTGGGCGTCATCGCGGCCACCCACAAGGACCGGCTGCTGGACAGCTTCGTCTCCATGGTCGGGGTCATGGGGATCTCGATGCCGGTGTACTGGCTCGGGATCCTGCTGATCATGCTCTTCTCGGTCAAGCTTCAGATGCTTCCGGTCTCGGGCGCGGCGACGCTGTCGAGCCTGGTCCTTCCGTCGGTCACGCTGGGCGTCTTCTCGATGGCCATCATCGCCCGCATGACCCGATCCACGATGATCGACGAGCTCGGCCAGGACTACGTGCGAACGGTGCGGGCCAAGGGCGTCGTCGAACGGGTCGTGGTCTACCGCCACGCGCTCCGCAACGCCTTCGTGCCGATCCTCACCGTCATCGGTCTGCAGTTCGGCACGCTCCTCGGCGGCGCGGTGCTGACCGAGACCGTGTTTGCGTGGCCAGGGATCGGCCGGCTGCTCGTCGACTCGATCAGCGCGCGCGACTACCCCATGGTGCAGGGCATCGTCTTCGTCTTCGCGGCGATGTTCATCGTGGTGAACATCATCACGGACCTGCTCTACACCGTCGTGGACCCGAGGGTGAGGCTCTATGGCTGAGATAGCGGTCCCGGAGAGCGGGGGCGGGGGCGGGGACAGCCTGGCCCGTCGCGAGCGTGCCCAGCTGCGCGGGCTGCGCACGCTGCTGCGCAACAAGGCTGCGGTGTTCGGCATCCTCGTGCTGCTGCTCTTCGCCGTCCTGGCCGCGGCCGCCCCCCTGCTCACCTCCTACGACCCCACCGAGCAGTCGCTCTCGGACGCCTTCCTCAAGCCCTCCGGAGCCCACCTGCTCGGCACCGACAACCTGGGCCGGGACATCCTGGCCAGGATCATGTATGGCGGCCGCTACACCTTGATGATCGGGGTGCTGGCGGTCAGCCTGGCCACCGCCATCGGGGTCCCGCTGGGCCTGATCTCCGGTTACCTCGGCGGCTGGGTCGACATGGTGATCCAGCGGATCGCCGACATCATGCTGGCGTTCAACCCCTTCCTGCTCGCGCTCCTGCTCGTCGCCGTGATCGGGGTGGGCCTCAAGAGCGTGATCATCGCGGCCGGCTTCGGCGTGGTGCCACAGTTCATCAGGCTGGCTCGTGGCCAGGCGCTGTCCTTGCGCGAGGAGGTGTATGTGCAGGCCGCGGATGCGTTCGGCTCCAAGCGGATGACCACGTTGCGCCGGCACATCCTGCGCAACTCCCTCACCCCGATCGTGGTCTTCGCCACCCTCAACATCGGGCTCACCGTCCTCGTCGCCGCCGGGCTGGGGTTCCTCGGCCTGGGCGTGCAGTCACCGACGCCCGAGTGGGGCACCATGCTCGGCGAGGCCCGGGAGTACATCTTCTACGCGTCATACACCTCGACGTTCCCGGGCCTCGCGATCTTCCTCGTGGTGCTCGGCTTCAACCTTGCCGGCGACGGCCTGCGCGACGTCCTCGACCCCAGCCTGCGGGCGTGAGAGGAGCCGACATGACCGAGCCCGTGATGTCCATCCAGGACCTGTCGGTCCGGTTCCGCACCCACGACAGCGTCGTCCGGGCGGTGGACAAGGTCAGCTTCGACGTCTACCCGGGCGAGACGCTCGGCGTGGTGGGCGAGTCCGGATCCGGCAAGAGCGTCACCATGCTCTCGATCCTGCGGTTGCTGCAGGAGTCGAAGCGGCTCGAGACCTCCGGGCACGCGTGGTTCGACGGCCAGGACCTGCTGGCGTTGCGGCAGAAGGATCTGCGCGCGATCCGCGGCCGTGACATCGCCCTGGTACCGCAGGACCCCATGACGTGCCTCGACCCCGTTTTCAAGGTCGGCAACCAGTTGAGCGAGGCGATCAAGGCGCACTTTCCCGGCAGCCGAGGCTCGTTGCGGCGCAAGGGTGTGGAGCTCCTCGACCTCGTGGGGCTACCGCAGCCGGACCGGCAGTACGACCAGTACCCGCACGAGTACTCAGGCGGCATGCGGCAGCGCGCGATGATCGCGATGGGTGTCGCCAACGACCCCAAGCTGATCATCGCCGACGAGCCGACGACGGCACTCGACGTGACCATCCAGGCCCAGATCATGGACGTGCTGCGGGAGGCACAACGCGAGAGCAACGCCAGCCTCGTGCTCATCACGCACGACCTCGGGTTGATCGCGGAGATGGCGGACCGGGTGGTGGTGATGTATGCCGGTCACGTCGTCGAGACCGGCGACGTCGCGACCATCTTCGCTCACCCTCGTCACCCCTACACGCTCGGGCTGATGGGCAGCCTTCCCCAGACCGGAGGCGACGAGAAGTGGTTGCGTCCGATCCCCGGAAGCCCGCCCAACCTCGCGGCCGTGCCGTCGGGGTGCCCGTTCCACCCGCGCTGCCTGTTGTCCAAGGGCCGGGAGATCTGTCGAACGGACCTGCCTGCCCTGGACACCGTGGAGGGTAGCCACCGGTCGGCATGCCACTTCAAGGAGGAGCTCGCGGACGAGGCAGCGCAGCTGCTGGCGCAGGCCGAGCAGATCACATGACCGACACCCAGACCCAGGCGTCCGCCGGTCGGCAGGCCTCCGACCGGGGGCCGATCCTGCGCGTGCACGACCTGGTGAAGCACTTTCCCATCACGAGTGGACTGCTGCGCAGACAGGTCGGGCAGGTCCATGCCGTGGACGGTGTGAGCCTCGAGCTGTCCGCCGGCGAGACCCTGGGGGTGGTGGGTGAGTCCGGCTGCGGCAAGACGACGCTGGGACGCACCATCATCAGGTTGCTGGAACCGACGAGCGGACGGATCGAGTTCAAGGGTCAGGACATCACGGGTCTGGGCAGTCATCAGATGCGGCTGCTCCGCCGCGACGTGCAGATCGTCTTCCAGGACCCGTTCGCGTCGCTGGACCCGCGGATGACCGTGCGCGACCTGATCGGCGAGCCGCTCCGGGTGCACGGCCTGCTCGAGCGCAGCGGTGGACGACGGCGGATCGGTGAGCTCATGGAGCTGGTCGGGCTGAGCCCGGAGCACGACCGGCGCTACCCGCACGAGTTCTCCGGCGGCCAACGGCAGCGCATCGGCATCGCCCGCGCCCTGGCCCTGAACCCCGACCTCGTGGTGCTCGATGAGCCGGTGTCGGCGTTGGACGTCTCGATCCAGGCGCAGGTGGTCAACCTGCTCCGCAAGCTGCAGGACGAGCTGGGGCTGGCCTACCTGTTCATCGCCCACGACCTGACCGTGGTGCGACACATCTCCGACCGGGTGTCGGTGATGTACCTCGGCAAGGTGATGGAGACCGGCTCGCGCGAGCAGGTCTACGGAAGCCCCAGCCACCCCTACACCCAGGCCCTCCTGTCGGCCGCCCCCATGCCGGACCCGACGTTGCGCGGCAGACGCGAGCGCATCGTCCTCGAGGGCGACGTGCCCAGCCCCTCCGACCCGCCGTCGGGTTGCCGCTTCCGGACGCGTTGCTGGAAGGCGCAGGACATCTGCGCCCGCGAGGAGCCGGCCCTGGTCGACCGTGGGCAGGGCCACCCCGTCGCGTGCCACTTCGCCGAGCCGGACCTGCGGGTGGCCTTCACCACCGACCCCGCCGCGCAGGCGGCGGACCGGCCCGGTGCTGCCGCCGACACGCAGGCCGCCGGCCCGACCGACGACATCTCGCCCAGGTGACCCCTGGGGAAGCGTTACCGACGCCAGGAGGAGCGACATGACCCGGACGGTCTTGCACGGC
Source organism: Segeticoccus rhizosphaerae (assembly GCF_009192725.1). Taxonomy (GTDB): domain Bacteria; phylum Actinomycetota; class Actinomycetes; order Actinomycetales; family Dermatophilaceae; genus Segeticoccus; species Segeticoccus rhizosphaerae. The sequence goes on from NZ_VOHR01000087.1 coordinate 5,667, forward strand.
GGTCTCGTCTTCGACGGCAGCGGCTCCCCGCCGCAAAGGGCCGACGTGGTGATCGAGGACGACCGCATCGTCGAGGTCGGCCTCGGGTTGGACGCCGACGTCGCGGTCGATGTCAGCGGTGCCACGGTGCTGCCGGGGTTCTTCGACTGCCACGTGCACGTCATGTCTTCCGGGGTGGACCGGATGCGGCATCTGGTTGAGCCCTTCTCCTACCAGTTCTACACGGCTGCACGGAATCTCGCCGCCACGCTCGCCACGGGCGTCACGACCGTGCGGGATGCCGGAGGGGCCGACATGGGCGTGCGCCAGGCGGTCGCCGACGGGCTCATTGCCGGTCCCAACCTGTTGATCGCGGTGAACATCATCGGGCAGACGGGTGGCCACACCGACGGATGGTTTGCCTCCGGCTACGACATGCCGCTGGCGCTGCCCCACCCCGGCAGGCCGGCCGCCCTCGCCGACGGTGTCGACGAGCTTCGCAAGGTGGTCCGCACGCTGCTGCGGGCAGGCGCGGACGTGATCAAGATCTGCACCACCGGTGGGGTGCTCTCGCCGTTGGACGACCCGACGCATGCCCACTTCCGGCCGGAGGAGATCGAGGCAGTGGTCGCCGAGGCAGCGGCGGCCGGGCGCGTGGTGATGTCGCACGCCCAGGGCACCGTGGGGATCAAGAACGCGATCAGGGCGGGTGTGCGGTCGATCGAGCACGGCATCTACCTCGACGATGAGGCGATCGACCTGATGCTGTCCCACGGGACCTGGCTGGTGCCCACACTCGTCGCGCCTCGATCCGTCCTCGCGGCCGCCGCTGCGGGCGCCCAGCTGCCTCCGGCGGTGATCCACAAGGCCAGCGAGGTCGTGGAGGCCCACCGCGACTCGGTGCGCGCCGCCGTTGCCGCCGGCGTCAATGTCGCGATGGGCACGGACAGCGGGGTCGGGCCACACGGCCGGAACCTCGACGAGCTGCCACTGATGCGGGACTGCGGGATGTCTCCCGAGCAGGCCCTCGTCGCCACCACCTCGGGCGCGGCGCGACTGTGCGGCCTGCAGGACCGCTTGGGCCGGCTTGCGCCGGGCCTGACCGCCGACCTCGTCGTCGTCGACGGCGACTGCCTCGACCTAGACGGGCTGGCCGGGCGGATCCGTGCTGTCTGGCAAGGGGGCCGGGCGGTGGTCGGCACCGACGGGGGCTCGACCGGCTGAGCTGCAGTCGGGAGCCGGGGTGCTGCATGTTCTGCCGTCGGCCGGGTAGGAGGCCTCCTCGAGAGGAGGCGTCATGGTCGAGCAAGCGGCGCAGGAGACCGGCGGCTTCATCAGGGGTATGCGGGAGAGCGGCAACGGCCTGCTCCTGCGGATCTGCAGCATTGCGGCCATCGGTGGGCTGCTGTTCGGCTACGACACGGGCGTCATCTCCGGGGCACTGCTCTACATCAAGGACGACCTGCACGCGGGCAAACTGGCCCAGGAGTGGATTGTCTCCTCATTGCTCGTCGGCGCGATCGTCGGCGCGGTCCTGTCCGGTTACCTGGCCGATGCGATCAGCCGCAAGTGGACCAAGGTGATCTCCGGATGCGTGTATGTCGTGGGTGCCCTCGGCTGCGCCTTCGCCATGAGTGTCCCGATGCTCATCGGCTTCCGGTTCGTCCTCGGGCTCTCCGTGGGGACAGCGTCTTTCGTGGCTCCGCTCTACATCTCCGAGGTCTCGCCGCCACGCGTTCGCGGCGGCCTGGTCTCGTTCAACCAGCTCGCCGTCACCTGCGGCATCCTCATCTCCTACCTGGTCAACTTCGCGTTCAAGGACGTGGACAACGGCTGGCGCTGGATGCTCGGCGTGGCGGTCATCCCCGGTGCGGTGCTGGCTGTCGGCATGCTGACCGTGCCGCACACGCCGCGCTGGCTGATGTCCCGGGGCCGTGAGGACGAGGCCAGGGGGGTGCTCGACGAGCTGCGTTCGGACGACCCCGACGCGGATGTCGAGCAGGAGATCGAGGACATCAAGGAGGCCAACCGCACCGAGGGCGCGGCCACGGTGGCCGACCTGGTGAAGCCGAAGATCCGGCCGCTGCTGTGGGTCGGCATCGGTCTGGCGGTCTTCCAGCAGTTCGTCGGGATCAACACGGTCATCTACTACGCCCCCACGATCCTCGCGGACACCGGTCTGACCAAGAGCAGCTCGGTCACCCAGACCGTCTTCGTCGGTGTCACCAACGTGGTCTTCACCATCATCGCGGTGCTGCTGCTCGACCGCGTGGGGCGGCGCACGCTGCTGCTCACCGGCACGATCTGCCTGACCCTCTCGCTGATCCTGCTCGCCGTCTACTTCACCTCGAGCACGTTGCAGCAGGACGCGCCCTACCTCGCCCTCGTGGCGCTGCTGCTCTACATCGCCTCGTTCGCCGTCGGCCTGGGCCCGGTGTTCTGGCTGATGATCTCGGAGATCTTCCCGGTCGGTGTCCGCAGCAAGGCGATGTCCGTCTCGACCGTGGCCAACTGGGGCGCCAACCTGCTGGTGGCCTCGACCTTCCTCACCCTCGGCTCGGCGATCACGCGACAGGGCACCTTCTACCTCTACGCGGGCCTCGGCATCCTGGCGATCGTGTTCTTCGCGGCACGCGTCCCGGAGACCAAGGGCCGCACCCTGGAGGACATCCAGGCGGACCTCACCGGCGCCAGCGAGAGCCGGGGCTGAGCGGGCACCGAACACCGAGCACCGGCGGGGCGAGACGGCTGCCGCTCGACCTGCGACGAACGCGCACCAGGCGTACTTTCAAGTCGGAGGCGATCGTCATGGCTGCTCACCGACACCTGGAGCCCGTTGACGGCAAGGGCGGGGCACGCTCCCCGGGAGGCCTCGCCAGCGGCACGCTCAGCATCCCCGAACTGATTGCCAACAACATCGCCGAGATCGCACCGGCGATCGCCTCGATCTTCGTCTTCGCGGCCATCGGTCTTCTTCCAGATCGGGGTCTGGGTCCACACGGTCGTCCAACGCTCGTGGGGATTCGACCTGCCGTGGTGGGTGGCCGCATTGGTGCTCGAGGCCACGCTGTTGTTCGTCCGCGCCATCGCCATGCTCGTGACCTCGTGGAGCCACATCGACGGGGCGTGGTTCGTCCCCTCGAACATCAAGAAGGGCCCGTCGGGGTTCGGTCTCGGCTTCGTCCTTGCCATCTTCCTGTTCCTCGGCGCCAGCGGCTCGTCGCCGCTCGCCGAGGAGGTGCGCAACCCTCGCCGGGCGATGCCGCGCGCCATCTGGGCGGCCACCGGAGTCGCCTTCTTCATCTACGTCTTCATGGCGTGGGCGATGGTCGTCGGCATGCACGGAGGCGCGAGCAGGCTTGCCGGCGCGGCGTTTCCGTTCGTCGGTGCGACGATCGCGGCTTCCTCGCCCCTGCAGTACCTGCTCTACTTCGCCGGCTTCACGAGTGCGATGGGCATGCTCTTCGCCACGGGCAACGCCTTCGACTACACCGCCACCCTCGCGACCGACCTATCCATGGTGGTCTTCATCGTCACCAACATCGCCACCATCCCCGACTTCTGGACCCGGCACCGCGACGAGTTCTCCTGGCTGCGCCACGCCGCGGTGCCGATTCTCGGCGTCATCGCCTTCGGCTACCCGCTCTACGAGTCGGTGCTGCCGAGCCAGGCGGCTCCCTACAACTGGTTCGGCATCGCCATCCTCGTCGCCTACGGCATCTCGTTTCTGTCGGGCCTGGCCGGGACGCACCGGATCGGGGACATGGGACAGCGCCTCGCCGACGACGTGGTCGAGGAGGCGCTGCCCGGGGCGGCCTGACCGGCCGCCTCAGCCGATCGCGGTCAGTACCCGGTCGAGTGCAGCGACAGCCTGTCCGAGCTCCTGCGGCGTGACGGACAGGGCCGGCCGGAACCGGACCGACCGCTCACCGCAGCCGAGGGCGAGGACCTGCTCGTCGTCATACATGCGCTGCAGCACCTCGTCGCGCTGCGCGGTGTCGGGCAGGTCGAGGGCGCACATCAGCCCGCGGCCACGCACGTTGCTGACTGCCGGGTGCCGCGTGGCGAGCTCCTGCAGGTCGGTGAGCAGGCCGGCGCCGAGCTCCGCGGCCCGTTCGATCAGCCCCTCCCGCTCGATGATCTCGAGCAGGCGCCGCGACCGGACCATGTCGGTGAGGCCGCCGCCCCAGGTGGAGTTGATCCGGCTCGCCACGTGGAAGACGTTGTCGGCGACCTCGTCGACGCGGCGGCCGGCCATGATGCCGCCGAGCTGCACCTTCTTGGCGAACGCCACGATGTCGGGCTCGAGCCCGAGCTGCTGGTAGGCCCAGGCCGTGCCGGTCAGCCCGACGCCGGTCTGTACCTCGTCGAGGATGAACAGCGCGTCGAACTCGTGGCACAGCGCCTGCATCGCCTGCAGGAACTCGGGTCGCAGGTGGTTGTCGCCCCCCTCTCCCTGGATGGGCTCGGCGATGAAGCAGGCGATGTCGTCGGGGTTGGCCTCGAACGCCGCGCGAGCCTGTTCGAGGGCGTGGCGCTCAGCCTCCTCGACCTCGGCCAGGTGGTCCTCGAGCGGGAAGACGACGGCGGGCACGTCGATGCGCGGCCAGTCGAACTTGGGGAAGCGGGCCACCTTCACCGGGTCGGTGTTGGTGAGCGACATGGTGTAGCCGCTGCGCCCGTGGAAGGCCTTGGTGAGGTGCATGACCTTGGTGCCGAGGTCGGGCGAGAGCCCCTTGGCCTCGTTGCGGCGGCTCTTCCAGTCGAAGGCGGTCTTGAGCGCGTTCTCGACCGCGAGCGCCCCACCCTCGACGAAGAAAAGGTGCGGCAGCGCGGGGTCACCGAGCACGCGGGCGAAGGTGTCGACGAACTCCGCGTAGTGGGTCGTGTAGATGTCGGAGTTGGCCGGCTTGTTGGCCGCGACCTCGGCCAACAGGGCCATGAAGTCGGCGTCGTCGACCACCCCGGGAGGGTTGAGCCCCAGTGGCGCGGACGCGAAGAAGCTGTAGAGGTCGAGATAACTGTCCCCGGTCGTGGCATCGACGATCCACGACCCGTGGCTCGCCTTGGCATCGAGCACCAGCGCGAAGCCGCCGGTCAGGATGTGCTGAGACAGCGACTCGTGGACCTGGTCGGCCGCGACGGATGGATGGCGTGTGCTTACCTCTGTGCTCGTCATACTTCCATTTTAGACGGGTTTGCACGGGAAATCATCCCGTCTGATGCCCTGATTTCCCTCGTTTGGTGCGCGAGCAGCGTGCCCGCGCACCCGGTCGATTCAGCCGAGTCCGAGCCGGCGGGCCACCTGGTCCCCGCCGATCTCGCGGACGTCGGCAGGGTCCCCGACGACCACCAGCCGGTCGGTCGCACGGGACATGCCGACATACAGCCGCTCCCTCGACCGCTCACGGGTGTGCTGCGAGTTGAGGCAGAGGACCACGGCACGGCGCTCGAGCCCCTTGCACCCGAGGACGTGACCGTAGAAGACGTCATCCTCCTCCCAGAAGGACCGCCAGTAGCCGTCCTGCCCGAGGGTGGCCTGCCGCTCCTCCTGCACCGGGTGCCGACGGCCCGTGGTCAGCAGCGCCACGTCCTTGGCCGGCCAACCCTCGTCGAGGAGCGCCTCGACCTGCTCGTCGGCCACCTCCACCGCCGTCTCCGCAGTCGCGGGGACGAAGCCGACGTCCGGCCCCTCTCCGCCGCGCAACGTCATCCGCATGGGCGCCATCGGCCCGAAAGCCTCCGCGATCTGCGTCGTGTTGCGCAGGTTGTGGTCGAGCACCAGTGGCACGAGCGGTACCGGTGGCTGGCCGAATCGGGCGAAGATGCGCTGGTTCTCGTCGGAGTAGACATAGAGTCCGCCCTGCTCCTCGTCACGCAGCGAGCGCATCAGCGGCGTCCACCACGTGTCGGCGAAGTCCTGCGCCTCGTCGACGATGACCGCGTCGAACCGGTGCCCCTCGTCGAGTCCGTCCGCCAGCGTGCTCATGATGGCCGGCAGTCCCTCCTCCCAGAAGGTGCTGTCCTCCCGCGACCCGTCGGGCGCGCCCCACGAGCGACCCAGCTCGTGGAAGGTGCCCACGAAGGCCGGGCGGTGCCGCCGGGGCGCAGCCGCGATCTCCCTCTTGAAATGCGTGGCCAGCCCGATCGAGTAGCAGACCAACGCGACCCGCTGCGCCTTGACGTCGCCACGCCCGCGGGTGAGCTCCTTGGCCTGGGTCAGTGCCAGGACGGTCTTCCCGCTGCCGGCGCCGCCTCGCACCTCAACGCGGTGCAACAGCCGAGTCACCTTGAGCAGCACGGCCTGCTCCTGGGTGAGCCGCTCCGCGACGGCCTCGCGCTCGCCTGCCTCTGCCATGACGTCCGGCGCGGGCAGGTGGCGCCCACGCAGGATGTCGACGATCAGGTCGATGTCGTCCGCGGACGGCGCCCGGTAACGCGTCTCCTGCCGGTCGGCGACATCCCGCAACCGGCTCGCCAGGTCGTCCTGGTCCTCGCGTCCGTGCACCGCCCACCGGGGGCAGTCGGGCATCGCGAAGTCCTCGGCGAAGCTGGAGTAGGGCGCCACCACGCTGTGTGCCCAGCGGATCCGGGTGCGAGACGAGTCCCGCCACCTCGGGTCCTGCTCGACGTAGGTGCGCAGCGCGTACTTCGACGAACGCGCCTGGTCCACCGGGTCGATGGGCACGTCAGAGGAGCTGCGGCGCTGACGCCACTGGTCACCGTCGACCCACACGCTGCCGCCCTTGACCTCGACGACGACGATGCCGGCGCCGGGCATCAGGACGATCAGGTCCGCCTCGTGGTCCTTCTTCTCATCGGTGAGCCGCACGCCCGCCAGCACGGTGTCGTCGTCACGCAGGGTCGCCACGAGCCGCGCCCACACCTCGCGCTCGGACTCAGTGGTGAAGACCGGCATCGCCGGAACCGACCGTGCAGACGGCATCTTCGCTCCCCTTCGTCGTGGTCGAGTTGGTAGGAGCGAGTATGCCGTCCACTACTCACAACCGACGCCGTCGCCGTCCCGGTCGAGGTGCCGCGCGTATCCGGGGTCACCGCGATGGACGGGTGCGGCCCCGGCCGCCCGAGCAGCGTCGCAGTTCGTGTAGTAGACCGGCGCGACAGGGTTCTTCGGGATGGAGACGAGCGGTGCGGGAGGTGCCGGGTGCCGCGTGCGTTCGGGGCGGGGCGTCCGGTGCAGGGGCCGGGCGGGGGCCGCGCTGCGGTCC
>NZ_VOHR01000088.1 GCF_009192725.1 Segeticoccus rhizosphaerae
GCATCGAAGGCGGCCAGACCACCGACCCCGCCGTCGATGCCCTTGTTGTCGGCGAACACCAGGGCCCGGGCCAGCGCCTCCGCGGCCGCCGCCATCGGGTCGGGCTGTTCCGGCTCACCCGGCTCAGGCACGCAGGCTCACCTCTCCCATGGTCACGTCGAACGTCCGCCCAGTATCGGCCAACGAGGCGGGCACGTCAGCCTCGACGGCGGCCGTGATGAGCACCTGTTCGCCGTCGGCCACCAGCGCGGCGAGCCGCTCGCGCCGGCCCACGTCGAGCTCGGCGAAGACGTCGTCGAGGATGAGCACCGGGTCGGTGCCGAGGTCGTGCCGCAGCAGCTGGTAGGCGGCCAGGCGCAGTCCGAGCGCGAACGACCAGGACTCGCCGTGGCTGGCGTAGCCCTTGGCGGGGAGCTCGCCGAGAGTGAGCACCATGTCGTCGCGGTGCGGCCCGACCAGCGTCACGCCGCGCTCGAACTCCTGGTCGCGCACCTGGTCGAACGAGGCGAGCAGCTCGTCGTGCAGCTCCTGCTGGGTCGGGACCTCTCCCGCGGCGATCTTGGCGGCCAGCTCCTCCCGCACCGACGACTTGTATGCCGCGTGCGCGCCCGCCCGGCCGGCGCTCACCTCGTCGTAGGCCGCCGAGAGGTAGGGCACCAGGTCGTGCAGCAGCCGCAACCGCGCGTAGAGCAACGAGGAGCCGACCGCCGCGAGCTGGGCGTTCCAGATGTCGAGGGTGTGCAGTGCGCTGGCGCGCGCGTCCTCCACCGATTCGGCGTCCGGCGGCCGGCGCCGGGAGCCGCCCCTGCGGAGCACCGGCTGGGCCGACTTCAGCAGCGCGCCGCGTTGTTTGAGGACCTTGTCGTAGTCGGAGCGGACGCCGGCCCACCGTGGCTGCCGGGCCACGAGCAGGTCGTCGAGGAACCGCCGCCGCTCGGAAGGATCCCCCTTGACCAGGGCCAGGTCCTCAGGGGCGAAGAGCACCGTGCGCAGTGAACCGAGCACATCGCGCGGCCGCGCCACGGGAGAGCGGCCCAGCCGGGCGCGGTTGGCCCGGCCCGGCGTGATCTCCAGCTCGATCAGGGTCTCGCGCTCGTCGCGCACGACCAGGCCGCGGACCACGGCCTTGTCCGCGCCGTGGCGGACGAGTGGCGCGTCGGTGGAGACCCGGTGACTCGCCAGGGTGGCCAGGTAGCCGACGGCCTCCACGAGGTTGGTCTTGCCGTGCCCGTTGAGCCCCACCAGCGTCGTGACGCCCGGTGCGAGCGGCAGCTCAGCGGTGGGATAGCTACGGAAGTCGCCGACGGTGAGGTGCTTCAGGTACATGTCGACACGCGCGGGATCGACGTGGAGGTGCTGGCGGTCAGTGGGTCGAGCCGGTGCCCGAGGTCGGACCGTCGCCGCCGACGTCCCCCGTGCCCGAGGACGGTCCGGCGCCGGCGACGTCCTTGCCGGCACCCGAGTCGTCGCGGGCGCCGGGGCGCGGGGCTCCCTCGTCCTTCTTGGGCTCGGCCGCGGGGCTGACCTCGGCGTGCTCGTCGCCGAGCATCCGCACCGCGTGGCCGCCGAACTGGCCACGCAGCGCCGAGACCGCCTGCATGGTCGGCGAGTTCTCCTGGCGGGAGGAGAACCGGGCGAACAGCGAGGCGGCGAGCACCGGCATGGGCACGGCGTTGGCGATGCCCTCCTCCAGCGTCCAGCGCCCCTCGCCGGAGTCGGTGGTGTATTCGCTGACTCCCTTGAGGTCGGGGGTCTCCTCGAGCGCCTTGACCATCAGGTCGAGCAGCCAGGAGCGCACCACGGTGCCCCGGGTCCAGGCCTTGAAGCAGCCCTGCACGTCCTTGACGATGTCCTTGGCCTCGAGCAGCTCGAACCCCTCGGCATACGCGTGCATCAGGCCGTACTCGATGCCGTTGTGCACCATCTTCGCGTAGTGACCGGCTCCCACCTCGCCGGCGTGGACGAACCCCTCTTCCCGGGGGCCTTCGGGCCGCAGCGCGTCGAAGATCGGCATCGCCCGCTCGACGAGCTCGCGGTCGCCACCGCACATCAGGCCGTAGCCGTTCTCGAGGCCCCAGATGCCGCCGCTGACCCCGCAGTCGACGTAGCCGATGCCCTTGCCCTGCAACAGCTCCGCGTTGGCGAAGTCGTCGGTGAACCTGCTGTTGCCGCCGTCGATCACCAGGTCGCCCTCGGTGAGCAGGTCGCCCAGCTGTGCCACGGTCTCGCGGGTCGGGTCGCCCGCCGGCACCATCACCCAGACGGTGCGGGGCGCCTCCAGCTTCTCGACCATGTCCTGCAGGCTCGTGGCGTCGCTGACCTCGGGGTTGCGGTCGTAGCCCACCACCTCGTGGCCGGCCCCCCGCAGCCGCTCCCGCATGTTGCCGCCCATCTTGCCGAGACCGATCAGACCGAGCTGCATGATGACTCCTTGCGGGTTGGCGATGGGTGGTTCGGGGCGCCTGGTGCGTCGGTCAGCCGACCGGCATACCTGCCTTCCTGGTCACGGTGGATCCCCTCAGTTCGCGAAGCGGACGGGCATCAGCACGTAGCGGTAACTTTCGTCGGCCTCGCCATCCGCCTCGTCCTGGCCCGAGATGACCGCGGGCCGGCTGGGCTGGGTGAAGGACAGCCGGGCGTATGCCGTGCCCAGCGCGCCGAGCCCGTCGAGCAGGAACTGCGGGTTGAACGCGATCTCGAGCTCGGGCCCGGTCAGGGTCGCCTCCACCGCCTCGCTGGCCTGCGCGTCGTCACCGGTGCCCGCCTCGATGATCACCTGGCCGTCGGTGAAGCGCAGCCGCACGGGCGTGTTGCGCTCGGCGACCAGGGCGACCCGCTTGACCGCCTCGACCAGGCCGGGCGTCGAGATCACGCACACCGAGTCGACGCTGGTGGGGAAGATCGAGGTGACCTTGGGGTACTCGCCGTCGAGCAGGCGGGTGGTGGCCCGCCGTTGGCCGGCCTCGAACCCGATCAGGCCCTCGCCGCCGGCCGACGCGCCGAGCGCGATCTCGACCTTGCCGGAGGCGCCGAGGGACTTGGCCGTGTCGGACAGGTTGCGCGCCGGCACCAGCGCCACGTGGCTCGCGTCGCTCGCCGAGGGGCTCCAGTTCAACTCCCGCATGGCGAGGCGGTAGCGGTCGGTGGCCAGCAGGGTGACCTTGTCGCCCTCGACCTCGACGCGCACACCGGTCAGGATCGGCAGGGTGTCGCCGCGGTCGGCCGCGATGCTCACCTGGCCGACGGCCTGGGTGAACACGTCTCCCGCGATGGTGCCGCTGGCCTCCGGCGAGGTCGGCAGCGTGGGGTAGTCCTCGCTCGGCATGAGCAGCAGGCTGAACCGGCTCGAGCCGCAGGTGACCTGGACCTTGTTGCCCTCGGTGGCGATGTCGATCGGCCGGTCCGGCAGGTTGCGCGAGATGTCGGCGAGCAGCCGGCCGAGCACCAGGGCGGTGCCGGCCTCGGAGACCTCGGCGGCCACCGTCACGCGTGCGGAGACCTCGTAGTCGAAGGCCGACAGGGTCAGCGTGCCGTCGTCGTGGGCCTCGAGCAGCACACCCGCGAGGACCGGGACGGGCGGACGAGGACTCAGCCCGCGGGCCACCCACGTCACGGCATCGGCGAGGACATCGCGTTCAACCCGAAACTTCACCGGAATCCGCCCTTCGACCACATCAGAACAACGTCACGGGTCTTGACCAGCCGCCAAGACAAACCAGGCACCGGTGCCGGTCGGGCGCGGCAGGCGTCGCGACCGGCACACAGGTGGGGTGCTGACACTAGTCGCACAGCGGGGCCGCGCCAACCTTGGGCTGCGTGGTGGCAGGCAGGCTCCGGTCGGTGATCTCGGCGTCCTCCGGGTGGGTGGCCGCTGATCCCCAGGTACGTGGGGCGGAATCTCCGGTAGAGGAATCTCGTCGTGGTCATCGGGGCTGTGGATCCTGTGGACAACCACCAACGGCGCAGGTCAGTGCCACGTTCACCCTGTGTATGCCGGGTGGACACCGGTGGTGGACAACGTCGGGCCGCTGGGGACGGTCGGCCGTCGTCCACAACGCGGTGTCGTGCAGAAGGAGGGTTCTCCCCCGTGGACGGGCAGTTGTGCACCGGTGATCCACAGAGTTGTCCACAGGGGAGGGACGGGTGCTCGGTCGCGGGACCCGCCGGCCTCCGGAGACCGAGCAGGGTCCACACCGTGGATACCCACAGAGTTATCCACAGGTTGGGGACAACCGCCGGTCACGGTGTGCGGCTCGCGCACGGCGTGACCGGCGCTTCGGGGGGCCGTTGGGCTGTGGACGGGGCTGTGGAACCTGTGTGGAGCGCGGCCATGGACGACCAAGGACGACCAAGGACGACCAAGCACGACCAAGCCTCAGCGGGCGGCCTTGCGGATCTGGCCGGTGAGATCGGTGATCTGGTCGAAGATGGGGCGCCGCTCGCCGATGAGCTGGCGGATCTTGCGGTCCGCGTGCATCACCGTGGTGTGGTCGCGTCCGCCGAAGAGCTGCCCGATCTTGGGGAGGGACAGGTCGGTCAGCTCGCGGCAGAGATACATCGCGATCTGTCGGGCGGTCACCAGGGTGCGCGACCGGGACTGGCCGCACAGGTCCTCGATGCTGATGTGGAAGTAGGTGGCGGTCTGGGCCATGATCGTCGCGCCGGTGATCTGGCCACCGTCGCCGTTCGGGATGATGTCCTTGAGCACGTAGCTGGCCAGGGTCACGTCGATCGGCTGGCCGGACAGGGACGCGAAGGCGGTCACCCGGATCAGGGCGCCCTCGAGCTCGCGGATGTTCGTGGTGATCTTGCTGGCGATCAGCTCAAGCACCTCGTCGGGGATGTCCATCCGCTCCTGGATCGCCTTCTTGCGCAGGATCGCGATGCGGGTCTCGAGGTCGGGGGGCTGGACGTCGGTCAGCAGCCCCCACTCGAACCGGCTGCGCATCCGCTCGGCGAAGCCGGACAGCTTCTTCGGCGGCTGGTCGGAGGTGATGACGACCTGCTTCTCCGAGTTGTGCAGCGTGTTGAACGTGTGGAAGAACTCCTCCTGCGTCTGCTCCTTGCCCTGCAGGAACTGGATGTCGTCGATCAGCAGCACGTCCACGTCGCGGTAGCGGCGCTGGAAGGCGGACGCCTTGTCGTCACGGATCGAGTTGATGAAGTCGTTGGTGAACTCCTCGGAGTTCACGTAGCGCACCCGCACGTGGGGGAACAGGTTGCGGGCGTAGTGACCGATCGCGTGCAGCAGGTGGGTCTTGCCCAGTCCGGAGTCGCCGTAGACGAACAGCGGGTTGTAGGCACGGGCTGGCGCCTCGGCCACCGCCACGGCGGCCGCGTGGGCGAACCGGTTGCTCGAGCCGATGACGAAGGTGTCGAAGGTGTACTTCGGGTTGAGCCGGGCTGCCTCGACCTCGTTCTGCTCACGGTCGGCGATCCTCGGCCGGCTCGGCGCGTGGTTGTCCATCCGGCGGGCGGCGAACGGGCCGAGGTCCTCCTCGGCGTCCAGCTCGCCCTCGCCGATGCCCGCGTCGGTGGCCTCGGTGGTCAGCTCGACGTCGGCCCGCAGCCCGGGGTCGACGGTCACGGCCAGCCGGACGTCGTGCTCGAGCTGGCCGCGCAGCGCCGAGGTGACCGGTTCGCGCAGGCCGCTCTCGAGCATTTCCTTGGTGTGCTCGTAGGGCACCGCGAGCAGGGCCGTCTCGTCCAGCAGGCCCACCAGGCGGGTGAGGCGCAGATAGGCACGGTCGCGGGCGGGGATGCCGGCTTCGTCGAGGGAGGCGAGAGCGGTGCGCCATACGTCCGCGAAGTCGACCTGCGCTGCGCCGTCGCTCGCTCTGCCGTCACTCACGTCCAGTCACGCCCCAGCCCCACTTCCTCTGGGACGTGCCCAGGTCGTCGTGCAGTGCGGTCGTCGGCGTCGCGGGATGCGCCTGCGCCGACGACGAACGTTCATCCTAGGGCCTTGATCCACACCTTTATCCACAGCCTGTGCATAGAAGAGGTGAGACCTCGGGCGCTCACAACGTCCCCGGTCCGCGAGCAACCGCTTGGGGGCCCGCGGCCGGCTGTCCGCCACCGGAATGGGTCAGATCATTGCACATGTCCGCGGCGTGTCGGCTCGACATCGACCGAGCAAAGTTCTAGCAAACTCATGGGAGGGGGTCAGGACGAGGGCCTCGCGTTTGACCCTGTGACTGGCGCTCGCGTACCGTTGTCGGTGGCCCGAGGCGATGGGCCGTTTTCGCATGCCCGCGACCGATGCGCGGTTCCACTGCCGTGGTGACCGGGCCCGCGGGCTTCCGATTGCGGCCGGCCGTCGTCGGAGCACTCGACCCGCACCACCCCTTCTGAAGCAGGCGCCCTCACGTGGACCTGCGGTAACGGAGTACCTCGTGAGCAAGCGCACCTTCCAGCCGAACAACCGCCGTCGGGCCAGGACGCACGGTTTCCGCCTGCGTATGCGCACGCGCGCCGGCCGCGCCATCCTGGCTTCGCGCCGCGGCAAGGGCCGCGCGAAGCTGTCCGCCTGACCCAGGGACGAAGCCAGGGACCGAGCCGTGTTGCCGGCGCCTCACCGCCTTCGTTCGGGCAGTGACTTCGCGGCGACCGTGCGTGGACCCCGGCAGGGCAGCCGGTTGATCGTGGTGCATGCGGGTGCGAGCGACGCACGGGCGGGACTACCGCCCCGCGTCGGCTTCGTCGTCTCCAAGGCGGTCGGTGGCGCCGTCGTGCGCAACCGGGTCAAGCGGGTGCTGCGCGCCCTGGTGAGCCCACGGCTCGACTCGCTTCCCCTCGGCACGGACATCGTCGTGCGGGCCAAACCTGCGGCCGCCTCGGCGAACACGCCTGAGCTGGCCGCCGCACTCGACCGGGTGCTACCCGCCGTGCTGCGCCGCCTCCCGACTCCCGGAGGCACCCCGTGAGCACGCACCCCCACGCCGCTGCACCGCGCTGGAGCCCGGGGCGCCTGCTGGCGGAGCCACTCATCTGGCTGATCCGCGCCTACCAGCTCGTCCTGTCCCCGCTCAGCCCGCCGAGCTGCCGCTTCTATCCCTCCTGCTCGGCGTACGCCGTGACCGCGCTGCAGACACACGGCATACTGCGGGGTTCGCGGTTGGCGGTCTGGCGGCTCCTGCGCTGCAACCCGTGGAACCCCGGCGGCGTCGACCACGTTCCGCCACCAAAGGGATCCGACTCGCTGTCGAGCTCCGACCGACGCCCCGAAGACCACTAGTACCCATCGCCCGGCCGGTCGTGCCCGACTGACCAGACCCGAAGGACCGCATGCAGACCCTCGAGGAAACAGTTCTCAAGCCCATCATGTGGGCGGTCGCCGCCCTCATGGTCGGCTTCCACAAGGCGCTGAGCTTCATCGGCATGCCGGCCGACTCCGGGTGGACCTGGGCGTTCTCCATCATCGGGCTGACGATCGTCATCCGGATCATCCTGATCCCGCTGTTCGTCAAACAGATCCACGCCTCTCGGCGGATGCAGCTGATCCAGCCGGAGATGCAGAAGATCCAGAAGAAGTACAAGGGCAAGTCCGATCCCGACTCTCGCAAGGCGATGAGCCAGGAGACGATGGATCTCTACAAGCGGACCGGCACCAACCCGTTCTCCTCGTGCCTGCCGATCCTGCTGCAGTCACCGATCTTCTTCGCGCTGTTCCGCGTGCTCAACGACCTGCACTCGATCGCCCAGGGGACGCACGCACCGATCGGCCCGATGAGCAAGGCGCTCGCCAGCTCGGCCGAGTCCTCGACGCTGTTCGGCGCCTCCCTGTCGTCGACGTTCCTCGGATCCCCGGACAACATCAACGTCCGCATCCTCACCGCGGTGCTGATCATCCTGATGTCGGCGACCACCTTCACCACGCAGCACCAGCTGATGCGCAAGAACATGCCCGCCGCAGCGCTGGACAACCCCGCGGCGAACATGCAGAAGTACATGCTCTACCTGCTGCCGGTGTTCTTCGCGGTGACCGGTATCAACTTCCCCGTCGGTGTGCTGCTCTACTGGTTGGCCACCAACGTCTGGTCGATGGGCCAGCAGTTCTATGTGATCCGCCGTATGCCGGCCCCGGGCTCCCCGGCCGAGCGCGCCCTGGAGGAGCGCCGGGTGAAGCAGGGCAAGGTGCACACCCGCCTGAGCCTGCCTGGCCTGCACAAGGAGGACGAGGAGGAGGTCGCGCCCGAGCCGGTCGGCCCGGTCTCGGGGCAGCGGGTCCAGCCCAAGCGCAAGGACCGTCAGAAGGCGGTGGGTGGAGCCGGCGCGGTGGGCAGGGCTGCGGACGGCAGTGCCGGCGAGCAGTTGAGCGGATCCGACAGCAGCGCGGACGGTGACGACGCGGCGCGAACCAGCGGGGCGAAGACGCCCAAGCGCCCCACGCCCGTGAAGTCCCCCGGTGCGAAGAAGCCGACACCCACCACCTCCGGCGCGAAGAACAACTCGAGCTCGAGCGGCGTGAAGTCGTCGAGCCCCAACGCATCCGGCGCCAAGTCCACGCCGCCCGGGCAGGGCGGCAAGAAGAAGCGCAAGAAGAAGGGGGCCCCTTCCGCGGGGCGTCCCCGGTAGTCGGCACCGGCTGGCTACCCGCCGGTAACCACAGTCCTCGTACCCGCCCGGGCGCGCCCCGGGCCCACACGCAGCAGGAGCCACCATGAGCGAACAGTCCGCGACCACCCAGGAGCAGCCCACCCCGCAGGTGGCGGGCACCGATCTCGGCACCGCAGCCGGCACGGAATCTGGCACTGAGACGCCGGTTGCGCAGACCGGCGGTGCGAGGGAGAGCACGGGGGCGGAGGTCTCGTCGGTGACCGAGGCCGCCGAGGAGAGCGCGACCGCAGGCTCGCAGGCGGCATCGACCGGTACGAGCGGATCGGGTGACGCGGCCGAGGGTGAGACGACCGCGGACGCGGCCGACACGTCGGACGATCAGGTCGAGAACGGATCGCTCGTGGCGCGGCTCGAGCGCGAGGGCGAGGTCGCTGCGGACTTCCTCGAGCAGCTGCTCGACATCGCGGACCTGGACGGCGACCTCGACGTGGACGTCGACGGCGACCGTGCCGCGGTCGCGATCGTCGACTCCGAGGAGGGGCGCGTGCCTCGGCGCCTGGTGGGTGACCACGCCAAGGTGCTGGAGGCGCTGCAGGAGCTGACACGCCTCGCGGTCCAGGCGGCGACGGGGGAGCGCAGTCGGCTGATGCTCGACGTGGCCGGCTACCGGGCCGAGCGCCGTGCCGCACTGGTCGAGACGGCACGCACGGCGATCGAGCAGGTCAAGAGCTCGGGTGAACGCACCACCCTCGATCCGATGACGGCGTTCGAGCGCAAGGTGGTGCACGACGAGGTGCTGGCCTCCGGACTGTCCTCGGAGTCGGAGGGTGTCGAGCCGCACCGTTGCGTCGTCATCCTCCCGCGCTGACGGCCCACCGACGTTTCACGTGAATCGATGACTGCCCACGGGCCGGAGCCGACGGGAGGCGCGGACCACCCCCGGGGCGGTGCCGGCCCACGGGACGGTGCCCGGGAGACCTCCGCGTCCGGGGCCGAGACCTCGGTGCCCGCTCCGGTCATCGCCGGGGCAGTCTTCGGGGACCGGCTGGAGCTGGCCCAGCGGTATGCCGAGCTCTTGGCCGACACCGGCGCGACACACGGACTGATGGGGCCCCGCGAGGTTCCTCGCCTGTGGGAGCGACACCTGCTCAACTGCGCAGTGGTGCACGAGGCCATCCCGCACGGCGCCTCGGTCATCGACGTGGGGTCCGGCGCCGGGCTCCCCGGCCTGGTCCTCGCCATCGTGCGCCCCGACCTGCAGCTGCACCTCGTCGAGCCGATGCTGCGCAGGACCACCTGGCTCGAGGACGCCGTGCGCCAGCTGGAGCTGTCCGACGTCACGGTGCACCGCGGCCGCGCGGAGGAGCTGTGGGGCGACCTCATGGCGCCGGTGGTCACTGCTCGGGCGGTGGCGCCGCTCGCCGAGCTCGCGCGCTGGTGCCTGCCGCTCGTCGACGCCGGAGGCGCGATGCTGGCGCTGAAGGGCAGCAGTGCTCCGGAGGAGCTTGCTCGCGACCGGGACGCGGTGCGCCGCCTCGGCTCCGTGGAGGAGGTCGTCGAAACCTACGGTGCCGGCATGCTCGACCCGGTGACGACGGTCGTGCGGTTGCTCGTCGACCAGCCGGTGCGCCCGGATCGAACGGTCGTGGATGCGACGGGGGGACGTAGCCGGCCGGGCGGCCGCCGCTCCCACCGTCGGTCCCGACGTTAGGCTGACCCGCAGGCCCTGCTCGCGTGGAAGGGCCGCTGCACAGCGACATCTGTCGGGTGGCCGCACCAAGTGGTCCGGGGGAACCGGGAACCGGTGCGCTGAGCCGCAGCGCCGATGCCTTCGCCACCAGGTCCACCACGCCGTTCCGCCCGAGATGAGGAGAGACCACCAGTGACGCAGAGGCAAGCCGGCCAGCAGCTCGGGTGGCCACGGATGGAGTCACCTGCTCCCTCACCCACCCCGCTCGGGTGGCCCTCCGCAGCACTGCTGGCGCACGACCAGGCCAGCGACGAGGCCACACCCGAAACGATGGCCAGCCCTCAGCATGAGGTGTCAGTTGTGACTGTTGAGGCTCCTGTGGTGGAAGAGGCCCAAGAGACGGCGCGAGATCACGATGTTTCCCGTGAAACCTCACCACCGACGCCCCAGGGGGAGCCCCTGCCTGCGGTGGACTCTTCCGCGGTGAGCCGGATGTTGGAGCCGGACGCCATTCCGGAGGAGGAGACACCGTTGGCCCGCCAGTTGGCGCAGGATGTGCGGCGGCGTGCCACCCTCGTGGGCAAGTCACTGCCGCGGCCGGCGCAGTGCCGGGTCCTGACCGTGGCCAACCAGAAGGGCGGCGTCGGCAAGACGACCACGACGGTCAACGTCGCGGCGGCCATGGCCCAGGCCGGATTGCGCGTTCTCGTGGTGGACATCGACCCGCAGGGGAATGCCAGCACCGCCCTTGGCATCGACCACCACGCCGAGGTCCCCAGCATCTACGACGTGCTGGTCGACAGCCGCCCCCTGGCCGAGGTCATCCAGGAATGCCCCGACGTGCCCGGCCTGTTCTGCGCGCCCGCCACGATCGACCTGGCAGGAGCCGAGATCGAGCTCGTGTCGCTCGTGGCGCGGGAGACCCGGATGCGCCGGGCGCTGGAGGCCTACCTCAAGGAAGCCGCGGTCGAGGAGGAACCCGAGGCAGGCTTCGACTATGTGCTCATCGACTGCCCCCCGAGCCTGGGCCTGCTGACGGTCAACGCCTTCGTGGCCGCGGACGAGGTCTTCATCCCCATCCAGTGCGAGTACTACGCCCTCGAGGGCCTCTCCCAGTTGCTCAAGAACATCGAGCTGATCCGCAGCCACCTCAATCCTGACCTGTTTCTCTCGACCATCCTGTTGACCATGTATGACGGTCGGACCCGGCTGTCCTCACAGGTCGCCGACGACGTCCGCGAGCACTTCCCCGACCAGGTCCTGCGCACGACGGTGCCCCGTTCGGTGCGCATCTCGGAGGCTCCGAGCCACGGACAGACCGTGCTGACCTACGACCCGTCCAGCAGTGGAGCCCTGTCCTACCTCGAGGCCGCGAGCGAGATCGCCCACCGTGGCGCAGCGAAGACCAGCGGTGACACTCAGGCGGCAGCTCGACCCTGAGGGCGATGCCGAGGCTCTGGAGCCGTTGGGGGGACTCGCCGAGGGGTGAGCCCGGGCGGAGGGCACTCGCCGGGTACCGTGGGTCCGTCCTTCCGGGTCGCCGGTTTCCCGACGCTTGCGACTGCCTGAACCGTGATGGCTGACGTCATCGTCGCGACCCGGAGATTTCATCGAAGAGGTCGAGGTCCTTGTGAGTGAGAAGCGCCGTGCCCTGGGTCGTGGTTTGGGTGCCCTGATCCCCAGTGCTCCACCAGCAGGAAGCGCCCGACCGACCGACGTGTTCTTCAAGGACAACCGACCGGACGCCAACCACGGTGACGGTGACAACGGGGCCCTCACCGGCCGGCACGACCGGCCCTCCGGGGATGACGCGGCTGAGCCTACGTCGAGCGGTTCAGGAGTGGATGGCTTCACGGGAAACAGCGACGAAGCCCATGAAGGGGCGAAGGGGCAGTCGTCGGACCGTGAAGGTTTCACGGGAAACAAGGGCGCCTCGGAGGACCCCACTGGCGAGTCCGGAACTGAGGGTTTCACGGGAAACCATCCTCGTGAGGCGGCCGACGCGACTGACGACGACCTGACGCCGGTGCCCGGGGCGCGGTTCGCCGAGATCCCGCTCGACCAGATCCGGCCCAACCCGCGGCAACCCCGTGAGGTCTTCGACGAGGACGACCTGGCCGAGCTCACGCACAGCATCCGCGAGATCGGGGTCCTGCAACCCGTCGTCGTCCGGACCGTGGTGGGCCGCGACGCCACCTCCACCGCGGGTGGGTCGGGCTCGGCGGCCAGCGACACGTCCGCTTCCGGCGACGGTGCGGACGGCGCGGCGACCTACGAGCTGATCATGGGCGAACGGCGCTGGCGGGCCAGCCAGGCGGCGGGTCGGGAGACCATCCCGGCGGTCATCAAGGACACCCACGACGACGACCTGTTGCGCGACGCGCTGCTGGAGAACCTGCACCGCAGCAACCTGAACGCGCTGGAGGAGGCCGCGGCCTACCAGCAGCTGCTGGACGACTTCGGCTGCACGCACGACGAGCTCGCGTCCCGGATCGGTCGGTCCCGTCCGCAGATCTCCAACACGCTGCGCCTGCTGAAGCTCCCCCCGCTGGTGGCCCGCCGCGTAGCCGCCGGCGTGCTCAGCGCCGGGCACGCGCGCGCACTGCTCGCGCTCGGT
>NZ_VOHR01000089.1 GCF_009192725.1 Segeticoccus rhizosphaerae
TGCCCGGGCGCCGGCGGCGTGCGCAGCCGGGCCAGCAGCGCCTCGACCAGCGTGGTCTTGCCGACGCCCGGAGGACCCGTGATGCCGAGGACGCGGCGACCCGGACCGGAGCACAGCCGCCGGGCGCGCTCTGTCAGCTCGTCAAGGTCCACCGTGTCCTCCTCACCGGATGGTCGGGTGCAGCGGATCGGCCCGCTGTCCCGCACGATTGCACCAGATGACTGACACCTCGTCCACAGGCCGGCCGCGGCGCGGCGCGTCATTCGCGCAGCAGACAGGTCGCAGTCGCCTCCCGGACAGGCCAGCGGTGGCATCATCGGCGCCATGACTGTTGCAAACGACGAGAGCATCGCCTACCCGGCCCCGGGCTCGCGCCCGTACGGCAACGGCAAGGAGAAGGTGCCGCCACACGTGGTCGTGCTCTTCGGCGCGACAGGGGACCTGGCCCGCCGCAAGCTCATTCCGGGGCTGGCCCACCTGACTCTGTCGGCCCTGGCACCGGAGGTGCGGGTGATCGGCTCGTCCCTCGAGGAGCTCGACGACGACTCCTTCCGGCAGTTCGCGAAGGCCGCGGTCGGCGAGTTCGGCGGCGACAAGGTGAGCCCGCAGCAGTGGGAGGACTTCGCGGCCCGGTTGCACTACGTGCCGCAGACGGCGGGCCCGGAGGCGCTCGCCAAGGCCGTCCGGCAGTGCGAGGAGGAGCTCGGCGAGGAGGTCATGCGGCTGCACTACCTCAGCGTCCCACCGAAGGCCGCCGAGGCGGTGATCGGGATGATCCGCTCCGCGGACCTGGTGGAGCGGTCACGCGTCGTGATGGAGAAGCCGTTCGGGACCGACCTCCAGAGCGCGATCGCGCTGAACGCGAGGATCCACGAGACCTTCACCGAGTCGCAGATCTTCCGCATCGACCACTTCCTGGGCAAGGAGGCGGCGCAGAACATCCTGGCCTTCAGGTTCGCCAACGGTCTGTTCGAGCCGATCTGGAACCGCAACTTCATCGACCACGTGCAGATCGACATCCCCGAGACGCTGGGCATGGAGGATCGGGCTGAGTTCTACGAGGCCACAGGGGCCTTCAAGGACATGGTGGTCACCCACCTGATGCAGGTCCTCGCGTTCGTGGCGATGGAGCCACCCACCGCGCTGGAGCCCCGGGCCATCATCGAGGAGAAGAACAAGGTCTTCCGTTCGCTGCTGCCGTTCGAGCCGGGGAACGTGGTGCGCGGGCAGTTCGAGGGCTACCGCGACCTCGACGGCGTGGCACCGGACTCCGACACCGAGACCTTCATCGCGCTGCGGTGCGGGTTGGACAACTGGCGCTGGGCGGGGGTGCCGTTCTACCTGAGGACGGGCAAACGGATGGCGGAGGGGCAGCGCATCATCTCGATCGCCTTCCGTGAGGCGCCACGATCGATGTTCCCTGTGGGCTCGGGTGTCGGCGCACAGGGCCCGGACCACCTGACCTTCGACCTCGCCGACGCCTCGAAGATGTCGCTGTCGTTCTACGGGAAGCGCCCCGGCCCGGGGATGCGGCTGGACAAGCTGAGCATGCAGTTCGCGACCACCGAGACCGAGCGCGCCGAGGACGTGCTCGAGGCCTACGAGCGGTTGATCCTGGACGCCATGCGGGACGACCACACCCTGTTCACCATGGCCGAGGGCATCGAGAGCCTCTGGGCACGCTCGGCGCCGTTGCTGGAGAACCCGCCGATCGTCAAGCCCTATCCGCAGGGCAGCTGGGGGCCCAACGCGATCCACCAGCTGATCGCCCCCAACGCCTGGCGACTGCCCTTCGAACGCGGCTGGCGCGAGAAGAGGTAGGCGCCCACCGGCGGGCGCCGGCGACAACGGGTCGTCGATGCGGGACGATGGGTCCACGTCCCCGAAAGGTAGGTAGCCATGAGCTCAGAGGTCCAGATCGACAACCCCGAGGTGCGAGCCACGCGCTGGACGCTGGCCCAGGGGGAGGAGACCGGGCAGCACCGGCACGAGTACGACTACGTCGTCGTGCCTCTCGCCGTGGCCCGGATGCAGGTCCACCACGCGGACGGGACCAAGACCACGAGTGAGCTCGCCACGGGAGAGTCCTACTACAAGCCGGCCGGCGCGGAGCACAACGTCCGCAACGAGGATGCGGAGGTGCTCGACTTCGTCGAGGTGGAGATCGTGCGCCCTCGGCCGCAGGCCTGACCCGCGGCCTCAGTGGCCGAGCAGGCGCCAGAAGGAGGCGGCGGCACGTGAGGGGCGACCCAGCGCGCGTTCGCTCCGGTCGGCGTAGGCGAACAGCGCGGTGCCGGCGTTGACCCCGAGCCACCGCAGCGGCTCGGGCTCCCAGTTGCGGCTCGTGCGGCCCACCCAGGGGAGAGTCGTGAGCTCGTCGTCGTCCCGGTGGATGAGGTGGGCGAGGGTGCGTCCGGCCAACGCCGCGGTCGCGACACCGTCGCCCACGTAGCCGCCGGCGTGCGCGAGCCCTGTCGAGGGATCGTGCGCCACCGAGGGATACCAGTCGCGCGGTATGCCCAGGTTGCCGCCCCAGGCGTGGGTGAACGGGGTGTCGGCCAAGGGCGGGAACAGATCGCGCAGGATGTCGCGGAGCATGGCGTGCACCCTCTGGTCGCGGTCGAAGGACGGGGCGATCCTCGAGCCGAAATGGTATGGCGCACCCCGCCCGCCGAACGCGAGCCGGCCGTCCGCCGTGCGCTGGCCGTAGATGCGCAGGTGCCGCTTGTCGGAGAAGGTCGGACGGTCCTCGAGCCCGATCTGGTCCCAGATCGCCTGCGGCAACGGCGCGGTCGCGACCATCAACGAGTACATCGGCACGATCGCCCGGTGCTGGCGGGGAAGGTTCGGGGTGTAACCCTCGGTCGCCCTGACGACGTGCTCGGCCCGGACCGTGCCCCGCTCGGTGACCACCTGTCGTGGCTGGATCCCGGTGGCGCGGGTGCGCTCGTGGATCTTGACGCCCCGGGACTCCACGACCCGGGCGAGGCCACGCACCAGTTTCGCGGGATGGAGCGCCGCGCAGTGCGGCGTGAAGGTGCCACCCCTCGCGTCGCTGATCGCGGCCATCGCGTGGACCTCGTCGGCGCCGAGCAGCCGCATGTGGTTCTCGCCGAATCCCCAGCTGCGCCAGCCGGCCACCTCGTCGCGCGCGCGGGCGAGCTGGGCCTGGTTGCGGGCGGCCGAGACGTAGCCACCGTGCGCGAAGTCGCAGTCGATGCCCTCCCTCGCGGCCACCTCACCGACCAGGGACACGGTGTCGTTCATCGCGCGCTGCATCCGGATCGCGGCCTCCCGGCCCGAGTCCTTCGCGATCCGGCGCAGCGTCGCGGGGAAGATGGCCGAGCACCAGCCGCCGTTGCGCCCGGACGCACCGAAACCGGCCACCTCGCTCTCGACCACCACGATGTCGAGCGACGGGTCGAGCTCGGTGAGCCAGTATGCCGTCCACAGTCCGGTGAACCCGGCGCCGACGATGGCGACGTCCGCCTCGACGTCACCCGGCAGCGGTGATCTCGGTGTCCAGGGGTCCGCGGCCGTGTCGTGCCAGAGGCTCAGGTCCTGGTAGGCCATGGTGCCCTCCATGCTCAGCGGCTCGTCACGTCATACCCGGGCACACGTCATACCAGCGCACCCGGGAAACCTGAGCACGGTCATACCGGCGCCGCGGTCACCTCTTCGCCCAGGATTTGAGCGGGTAGATCATCTTCGAGTTGCTCGCGTCCGGCGGGTCGACCGCGACGACCTTGCCGTCCTGGATCTGCACGAGGATCGGCGACAGCGCCGTGTTGTCGTGGAAGTGGTCGCCGTCCTGGGCGAACTTGACCTGTCCGTAGAAGGTCTTGATGTCGGTCTTGGCCAGGATCCCGTTGAGCTTGACCTTGGCGTCCTCGGACAACGACGGCGCCTCACCGAGCTGCTGGAGGGCCAGCTGCAGCACCTCTCCGGCGGTGCTGCACCCCGCCGCGGTGTAGTCGGGTTCGGAGCCGTAGGCCTTCTTGAACGCCGCGGCATACTCGCTCGCCTTGCCGAAGACCTTGTCCTCGAGCGGCGCGTCCGGCAGCCAGACGCTGATGCCCAGGACACCGTCGGCGTCCTTGCCGAGAGCCTTGGCGAACGAGGCATCGGTGATGCCGTAGTGCTCGATGATCGCCTTGGGCGTGAAGCGGGCTGCCTTGAGGGCCTTGACGACGTCGACCAGCATCACGTCGTGTCCGCCGACCGCGACGATGTCAGGGTTCTTGTCCGCGACCACGCTCGCGATCGGGGCCAGGTCGGCGTTGGCCGGAAAGAGGGAGTAGTGCACCTCCTGGAGCCCGGACTGCTTGACGCCCTGCTGGAAGCCCAAGGCGGTGTCGTCGGAGAAGGGTTCGTTGACGCCGATCACGGCCGCGGTGGTCGGTTTCGAGCTGGCGCTGTCGACGATCGCCTGGACCGCCTTGGCCGCCGTGAGGTCGACCGCCGGGATGATGCCGTAGGTGAACTGTGGCTGGTCCTTCCAGTTCGCCGGGGACTCGGCCGAGCCGGCGATGCAGGGCACCTTGTACTTCGCGCAGATCGGGTTCATCGCGATCTGCACTCCGCTGGTGTAGGACCCGAACATCGCGTCCACGCCCTCCTGGCTGGCGAGGCGCTCGGCGGCTTGGGCGCCGACCGACGGCTGGCTCTGGCAGTCCTGGATCTTGAGCTCGACCTTGTACTTCTTGCCGCCCACCTCGATCCCGCCCGCCTTGTTGACGGTGTCGGCCCACAGCTGGTAGCCGCGCTTGGCGACCTGTCCGCCGGTGGCCGACTCGCCCGACAGCTCGAGGACGGCACCGATCTTGAAGGTGTCGGAGCCACCCCCTCCACCGCTGCCTCCGCCGCAGGCCGAGAGGACGCTCGGTGCGAGCACCGCTCCTCCAGCCAGCGCACCGAATCGAACCATGAACTGTCGGCGAGTCACTGGAGTGCTCATGTCGTGCCTTCCTCTCGTTTGCCTATCCCCAAGTACAGGTGCATCAGCTCGCGGTCGTCGCTGATGTCGGCCGGCGTCCCCTCGAAGCGGTTGCGACCCGCCGCCAGCACGTACATCCGGTCGGCGACCTGCATCGCCTCCCGGATGTTCTGCTCGATCATGACCACCCCCACACCGCGCTCGGCCAGCGCTGCAGCACGCTTGAGGACGTCGCCGACGAGCTTGGGGGACAGGCCTGCCGACGGTTCGTCGAACAGCAGGAACTGGGGGCGCAGCAACAGGGCCCGGGCGATGGCGACCATCATCTGCTCGCCGCCGGAGAGTGAACCTGCGTTGACCCCGCGCCGCTCCCGCAGCCGGGGGAACTCGTCCAGCAGCTCCTCGATCCGTTCGTTCAGGTCCTTGCGGGACTTGAGGATGTATCCGCCCATCCGCAGGTTCTCGATCACGGTCAGCTCGGGGAAGATCCCGCCGTTCTGCGGCATCAGGGCGACGCCGCGCCTGAGCGTCTCGTGCGAGGCCAGGCTGGTGATGTCCTCGCCGTCCAGGGTGACCGTGCCGCTCCACGGCCGGATCGCGCCGACCATCGCCTTCAGCAGGGTGGACTTGCCGCAGCCGTTCGGGCCGAAGACGCAGGTCACCTCGCCCGCGGCGGCGCGCAGGGACACATCGTGCAGGATCTGCACCCGGCCGTAGCCCGCGGCCAGGTCGTGCGCCTCGATGGTGCTCACTCGGCCGGCACCCCCAGGTAGGCCTCCATGACGTGCGGATCGTGGGTGATCTCCTCGAAGCTGCCCTCCGCGACGATCTTGCCGGCGTCCATGACGATCATCCGGTCGCAGATGTCCTGGGTGAGCTCGAGGTCGTGCTCGATGATCAGGAAGGTGGCGTCCCTGGAGCGCAGCTCGCGGATCGCGCCGAGGATGGTCTGTCGCAGCCTCGGGTGGACTCCCGCGGCGACCTCGTCGAGCAGCACGACCCTGGGCTGTTGCATCAACACCCGACCCATCTCGAGCAATCGCTGCTGACCACCGGACAGCGACCCGGCCAGCTCGTCGGACACGTGCGCCAGGTCGAGCAGCTCGAGCACCTCGTTGGCCAGCTCGGGCGCGCCGCGCCAGTCACCCTCGACCGCGGCGGTCCACAGGTTCTGCCGGACCGTCATGTTGACGAACAGCGCGGGCAGCTGGAAGGTCCGGCTCAACCCGGCGCGGGCGATCTTGTGCGAGGGCGTGCGGGTGATGTCCTGACCGAAGAGCCGGACCTGTCCACGATCCGGCTTGTGCACGCTGGTGAGCAGGTTGAACAACGTGCTCTTGCCGCTGCCGTTGGGCCCGATGATGCCGACGATCTCGGCTTGCTGCACCTCGAAGCTCACCCCGTCGACGGCGGCGATCCCGCCGAACGAACGGCCGAGGTCGGTGACTTCCAGCACGGCGCTCATCGCCCACCTCCGGAGCCGGCAGCGTTCCCCGAGCGGAAGTCGTCAGCCGCACGCCCGAGCAGCTGCCGGACGAGTCTGGTTCTTCGACTTCGTCCCCAGATGCTCACGACACCATCGGGCAGGAACAGCACGACCAACATGACGATCACGCCGACCATCGCGATGTATGACGTGCTGGAGCCGAAGCTGGACAGGAACTGCTCGTTGACCAGGAAGAGCACGGCCGCCCCGAAGGCGGGGCCCCACGCGTGGCCCAGTCCGCCGACGAGCACCATGACGACGAGCTGGTCGGTGATGATCGTGTTGAGCACGCTCTGCGGGTTGATGAAGGTGATCCAGTAGGCGTTGATGCCGCCGAGCACCGCCGGGATGACGGCACTGAGCACGTAGGCCTGGATCTTGACCTTGGTGGCGTCGATGCCCTGGGCCCTTGCGGCCGGCTCGTTGTCGCGCACTGCCTTGACGCGGTAGCCGAAGCGAGACCGCTCGAGCAGCGCGTAGCACAGCACATAGGCGATGGCGGCAGCGATGAGCATGACGTAGTAGAAGTAGTTCGAGCCCGGGCCGATCGGGAGGGTCAGGCCCCCAGCGCCTCCGGTCCAGTCCGCGACCGTGGTGAACTCCCGCACCGCCTCCGCGATCGCCCATGTGGCGATGGCAAAGTAGGCCCCCTTGAGCCGCAGCGCCGGCCAGCCGGTGATCACCGCGAAGACGGCCGCGATGACGATGCCCACCGGCAGCGTCGCGAAGAACGGCCACCCGTGGTCCGGCTGCATCAGGATCGCCGTCGTGTAGGCACCGATGCCGAAGAACCCGACGTGGCCGAAGCTGATGTATCCCGCGTAGCCGCAGATGACGTTCCAGGAGAGCGCCAGCCCCGCCCAGAGCGCCACGCCCGTGGCGATCCGGATCCAGTAGGGCGTGCTCCACAGCGGCAGGGTGAGGGCGATGACCGCGAAGGCGATCAGACCCGCCATACGGATGGTGCGACCGCGCGGCCCCGTGGTGGGTGCCTCCGCTGTCTTGGTCGTCGTCGTGGCGCTGCTCATGCTTGTGGTCGCAGCTCCTCGGCGCTCCGGGCCTCGCTTCGCTCGTTTCCTCACGCTGTCGTCGCTGCTCATGTGCGCACCGCCTTGGCGAACTTCGACACGCCCTGTGGCAGGACGAGCAGGATGACGAACAGTACGACGAAGACGGTCATCAGCGTGTAGTCGGCTCCGACGTAGGTGGTGGTGAGGGCCTGCAAGATGCCCAGGAAGAGACCCGCGACCAGCACCCCCAGCACCGAGCCCAGGCCGGCCAGGACGACGACGAAGAAGGCGAAGAGCGTGTAGCGCAGGCCGAGCTCGGGGGTCATCGAGTAGACGGCCCCCATGAGCATCCCGGCCATCGCGGTGAGCCCGGTGTAGATGGCGTAGACCAGCGAGCTGATCCGCTTGACGTCCACGCCCATCAGGCCCGCGCTCTCCTTGTTCTGCGCCACCGCCCGCACCGCGAGGCCGGTCCGGGTGAAGTAGAGGAAGAACAGGAAGGCAGCCACCGCGATCACCGCGAAGAGGAACCCGACGACCCGGATGGCAGGCATCACGATGCCGAAGAGGCTCCAGCTGCCGCTGACGATGTCCGTCTGCACCGTCCGGGGTGTGTAGCCGAACACGGTGAGCATCCCACCGCGGATGAGGGTGGCGACCCCGAAGGTGAAGGCCAGACCCATCAGGGCGGGGAGCGCGTACCGGCTCGTGCGGACGCGGTAGATGAGCGGTCCGAGCAGCCAACCGAAGAGCCCGAACACCACGAACGTGACCGGGAGGAAGATGAACGGGTCGACGCCGAACCAGTCGTGGGCCTTGACGCCCGCGTAGGCCCCGAGCACGACCCACATCCCGACGGCGAGGTCAACCACGTCCAGGACACCGAAGGCCAGCGAGAACCCCACGCTGATCGCCACGTAGAGGCCGCCAATGAGGATGCCGGTGACGAGCGCCTGGGCCAAGCCTTCCATCCAGCCTCCAGTGTCGCGGTGATGTGGCACCGGAGCCTAACCGGCAACGTCGCGCCGGACAATGGTTTGTTCGCATGTTGACAATCTGCGCCCTTGGCAGACGGCGGTCAGAGCAGCTCGGCGAGCATGGCGGCCGCCCGAGCCGCGCCGTCGGACTCGACCGGCCGGTAGTCGACGGCGCGGCCGACCCCCTTGGCGACGACCTCTGCCAACAGGTCCGCGTCGCAGGCGTCCTCCCACGTGAGGTGTTGGCCCGCCCGGTAGCGCTCGAGTCGGTGGCGCACGTGGAAGTTCTGCTCGAAGTGGTGCTGCAGCGGCACGTAGGCGAACGGACGCTGACCGGCCGTCAGCTCCATGCAGGTGGTGAGTCCGCCCTGGACCACGGCGAAGTCGCAGGCCGCGAGGTGCTGGTAGAGGTTCGGCACGTAGCCGCGCAGGCTGACGCCGCGGCGTCTCGGCAGCGACCGGTGGTCGATCCGGGGACCGGCGACCACGACGAAGCGCAGTCCGTCGACGAGCCTGCGAGCGAGCGGTGCCGCGGCCAGGACCCGTCGCAGCAGGGGGCCGCCGACGCCCGAACCTCCGACCGCGACCACCACCAGCTGTTCGTCGGGGCGGTAGCCGAGACCGTCGCGCAGGCGGTCGCGGTCGTTGAGCGGAGTGGGATCGAACCCCGAGACGTAACCGGCGAAGTCGAAGTTGGCCTCGGTCCAGTCCCGGATGCGCGGCAACCCGTCGCCGAGGGAGTCGGGCACGATGTCGTCGGGGCTCCCGATGAAGATCGATCGGTCGCGCAGCCGGGGGAATCGGCGTCGCTGCTCGACCATCTCCGCGTTGTAGTCGGTGGTGAGAGCAGCTTCGCGGCCACCGCCGTCGGGCATCGGTAGCCAGCCGACGAAGTCGGTCATCCAGGCGTAGGAGAACTGCTTCAGCTCGGGGTTCTCGTGCAGGAAGTAGTCGACGTCCCAGGCCTCGTCGCCGATCACCAGGTCGTAGTGCTCGTCCCGGACCACGTCGCGGAACGCCATGAAGTTGGCCACGAGGACCTCATCCATCCGGCGGACGGCCTCGAAGGCGTGCAGGTCGTGGTCGGCGGACTCGTCCTCGAAGTGGCGTGACTCGCTGTAGAGCCAGGCCGAGGCCGGATGGATCCGTTCGTGGGCCGCCTCGAGGACCCGAGTGACCGGATGCTGCGCGAGCCATTCGATCTCCAGGTCGGGGTGGAGGAGACGCAGCTCGCGGGCGATCGCCAGGTCACGGACCGCATGACCCAGTCCGATGGGGGAGGAGAGGTAGAGAGCCCGCTTCGGCCGGCGCAGCGCATGGTGCCAAGCGCGGGGACGAGGGGTGCGATGGACCGTTTCGACGAACTCCCGCAGCAGGCTGTTGACCAGCACCGGTTCCCGGGTGGGCAGCCCGTGCCCACCTCCCTCGACCACCACCAGCGAGCCGTGCGTCAGCTCCGCGAACCGTTCGCCGATGGCGCTCGACCGGACCGCGTCCTCCGCTCCGTGGACCACGAGGACCGGGCAACGCAACTCGAGGCAGAGGGGTTCGAGGGCGGTGCACGTGGCACCGTCGCAGCCCAGTCGTCCGGCGGTCGTGTCGGCCAGGGTCTGCGGCGTGGTCTCGTGGGCCCACCGCGTGATGTCCTCGATCTGCTTGGTCGAGTGCGGTTCGGTGAACATCTTGCGTGCGAAGAAGTCCACGAAGTCGTCGTATCCGCCGCCCAACCAATAGTGCTTGTTGTACTTTGCCCAGCCTCGCGTGGTGTCGAGGAGTCGATCCCAGGGGACGTGGTCCCGCGCTGAGGCGGTCACGGACAGACCGCACGACGGTGCCAGGGCGACGAGTCCCTCGACGCGCTCGGGGTGCTGGGTCGCAAGGTGGACCGACCAGGCCACGCCGCACGAGAACCCGACGACGATCGCGCGGTCGGTTGCTGTTGCGTCCAGCACGGCCGCCGCGTCCGCGGCATACTGCTCGTCCGTGTAGGCGGCTGCTCCCTCGGGCCGGCTGGAGGAGCCGCTGCCGCGACCGTCGAAGGTCACCACCCGAAAGTGTCGCGACAGGTAGGGCACCTGGGCCTTCCAGAAGCGGGAGGGCACGAGGGCCCATGTGGGCAGCAGCAGGACCGTGGGTTCGCCGGTGCCGTGCACGGCATACGCGATGGTCACGCCGTCCCGGGTGACGATGCCTTCGTGATCGGGCTCGCGGGCGCGCCGCGGCTCGGGCGGCACAGTCTGGGCCGTCACGGACCCAGTGTCCTCCACGGCGCACCTCCGCCACGCGTTTTTGCAGGTATGCCGGTGCCGCACCAGGGGCTGGTGCGGCACCGACACGTCAGGCGGGGTCAGGGGCGGACCTCGTAGACGTTGTTGAAGGGCGTCTCGGCGACCTGCCGGAACCTGGTGAAGCCGGCGGTGGTGACCACGTCGCGGATGCGCGCGGGCCCGGCCTGGGTGCCGAGGGCCAACCCCACGTCCTGAGAGAGCGAGGCCGGTGTGCACAGCAGGGTGGAGAAGCCGTAGTAGGCGCGACCCACCGGGTTGAGGTTGTCCTCGACGTGGTCACCGGCGTGGGGTTCGACGATCATCCACGTGCCGTCGGGGGCGATGTGCTGGCGCAGGTACTTCGCCGCGCCGACCGGGTCGCCCATGTCGTGCAGGCAGTCGAACATCGTCACGAGGTCGAACCCCTCCCCGGAGAAGGACTGTGCCGGAGCCACCTCGAACGTGACGCGGTCGGCAAGGCCCGCGGCTTCGGCGCGTTGACGGGCGACCGAGATCGACGCGGGGTGGTAGTCGGAGCCCCTGACCCGTGACTGCGGGTAGGCATGGCCCATCACGATGGACGAAGCGCCGTGGCCGCAACCGATGTCGGCGATCGAGGCGCCGCGCTGCAGCTTCTCGGCCACGCCCTCGAGCGCCGGGATCCACTCCGTGGTCAGGTGCGCGTTGTAGCTGGGCCGGAAGAACCGCTCGCAGCCGACGTGGACGTTGGAGTTGTGCTGGTGCCAGCCGAAGCCGTCGTCCTGCCGGGCTGCTTCGAAGATGCGCGGGGAGTCGATGACCGTGCCGAGGGCGATCTGGAACATGCCGATGACGAAGGCGGGGCTCGACTCGTCGGCCAACGCCACCGCCTGCTCGGGCGGCAGGGTGTAGTGGCCGGACTCGGGGTCGTAGTCGACGTAGCCACCGGCCGCCTGGGCACTCAGCCACTCGCGGGCGTAGTGCTCGGAGGTGTCGGTGTCCTCGGCGAGCCGGGCCGGTGTCGTCGGCTCACCCGAGGCCATCGCGCGGTAGTAACCGAGGCGGTCGCCCATGACGACCAGTGCGGTGTTGAGGGTCGAGCCGACCTCGTCGACCGCCCGGAAGACGAAGCTCATCAGGGTGTCCATGTCCACCGGACGCGGTGTCGCCGGTGTCGCCGGTGTCACCGTGGTCGGCGCGGGGGAGTCGGTGGCGATCGGCCCGGCAGGGGCGGAGGCGCCGGGGTCGGCACCTGTCGTGGCGCCGGCGCTGGTCGTGGAGATGTCGGGGGCTGGTGTGCTCGTGGTCATGGTGCGCTCCTGGTCGTGTGTCGCGATGCGGTGAACGTAGGTCGCAGCGCAGCTGGATCGCACCGGGTGCCCCACCTAGTCCCGCGGGACCGTCTGCGGGCGTGCCTCGGTGCCCCGCCGGTGCCGGCGGGGCTGGGGCGGGGTCGTCAGGGATCGCCTGTGCCGTCGCCGTGGTCGTCGGGCGCGCTGTCGTGGGGGTAGCCGGTGGTGCTGGTGGGTGGGTGGGCGTGTGGGGTCAGGTCCCAGGTGACGGCGAAGGTGGTGACGGTGGCGGTCAGGTTGTCCCGGTGCACGATGGTGTGGTGCCGCGCACACAGCAGCGCGGCGTTCAGGAGGGCGGTCTTGCCGCCGTCGAGCCAGTGGATGACGTGGTGGGCCTGGCACCAGGTGGCGGGCCGGCCGCAGCCGGGGAAGGTGCAGTGCTGGTCGCGGGCGACGACCGCGGCGCGTAGCGGCCCGTCGAACAGGCGTTTGTCGCGCCCCCAGTCCAGGATCGCTGATTCGGTGCCCAGGACGGTGGGGACCAGGTCGGCGTCGCAGGCCAGCCGGCGGGCGGTGCCGGCGTCCAGCAGGTCACCTTCCCTGGTGGTGGCGGTCCCGGTGCCGGCGAGCAGATCGGCCAGGTCGATGGTCACGATCAGCGTGGTGGTGGCGGTCGGCGAGGTGTTCGCGGCTTCGGCGGCGGCGGCCCGCCGGACGATCTCGACCGACGCGTCGGCGCGGC
>NZ_VOHR01000009.1 GCF_009192725.1 Segeticoccus rhizosphaerae
CGCAGCAGCGTCGTCCCGCCACCCGACCGGTGACCGCCGCCGCGATCCGCACCCGCCTCGACACGCAGCCGGGCATCTTCGAGCCGGTCGCGAGCCACCCCGCCACGGCTCAGGCCCTCGCCCTCGCCAGCCGTCGGTTGCGCGACGTCTCGCCCGAGGCCCTGACCACGCTCGAGTCGGCGTCCACCCTGGTCAGGGACGTCGTCCGCCTCCATCGCGAGACCACTGCCGACCTCGCCGAGCACTGGTATGACGTGACCGACCTCCTCTCGACCGCCACCCGACTGGTCCGCGAGCAGCCGGAACTCACCACATCGCTCGGTCGCCTGGTCCTCTACCTCCCCCAGGAGCTGCACCGGGCCGAGACCGCCCTGGTCGAGGCGCTCGCCGGGCACGGCGACCTGCACGTGATCGCGGGTGTGACCGGGTCTGCGCGTGCCGACCTTGCCGTCAGCTCCACCTGCGAGGCGCTGGGCGTCGAGCTGCCCGAGACAGTCGACGTCCCTGAGCCGCTCGCCACCCGAGTCGTCAACGCCTCCGACTCCGACGACGAGGTCCGGTGCGTCGTCCGCGAGGTGGTCCGGTCCCTGCGCGATCACCCCGCCCACCGCGTCGCGGTCCTGTATGCCGACCGCTCGCCCTACGCACGCCTGCTGCACGAGCACCTGGGGGCAGCCGGCATCACGACCAACGGGCCCGGAGTCCGGCCGGTCAGCGAGCGCGCTCTGTCGCGGCTGGTCCTCGGGTTGCTCGAGGTGTCCCGTGGCGACTACCGCCGCGGCGACGTCTTCCGCGCCCTCGGGGAGGTGGGTGCGCACGACCTGACCGGCGCGCGGATCAGCGTCTCCCGCTGGGAGCGGGTGTCCCGCGAGGCCGGCGTCGTCGGGGGCGAGCACTGGGACCAGCGGCTGGTCACCTACATGGAGGGGCAGGACCAGCTCATCGCGACCGAGCGCGCCCAGGAGGAGCCCTACGAGCCGCGGATCGAGCGGGCCGAGCGCGAGAAGCAGACCGCCGCCGAGCTGCGCGCGTTCGTCACCGGACTGCAACGTGAGTTCGACGAAGCCGGTTCCGTGCAGACCTGGGCCGACCTCGGCACGTGGTGCCTCGACCTGCTGCACACGCTGGTGCCCCTCGAGGACGTGGCGCGGATGCCGGCCGAGGAGCAGTACGCCTCCGGCGTCATCGACCGTGCGCTCGCCGGCCTGGCCGCGCTCGACACCACCGGGACACCGCCCTCGCTCGCCGCGCTCGAGGAGGTGCTGGCCCTCGAGCTGGAGTCGGCGCTGCCGCGGGTCGGGCGGTTCGGCGAGGGGGTGCTGGTCGCACCCATCACCAGCGCGGTCGGGCTCGACCTCGACCTGGTGCACGTCGTGGGCCTGTCGGAGGACCTCTACCCCGGGCGGCTCCACGACGACTCGCTGTTGCCCGACCGCGTCCGCACCCTCACGGGCGGTGAGCTGCCCTCCATCCGGGCCAGCGTCGACCGCGAACACCGCCAGCTGCTGGCCGCTTTCGCGTCGGCGGACACGGTCGTGGCGAGCTTCCCCCGCGGCGACCTGCGACGGCATACCCACCGCCTTCCGAGCCGCTGGCTGCTGCCCTCGATGCGCGCACTCAGCGGCGTCGACAGCTTGCAGGCCACCGAGTGGCAGCGTGCCACCGGCGACTGGCTGTCCACCTCACCGTCCTTCGCCGGCTCGCTGCTCGCCACCGCCTCGCCGAGCACCGAGCAGGAGTGGCGCGCCCGCGCCGCCTCCGCGGGAGTCGACCTCGACGACGCCACCGTCGACAGCGCCCTCGCGATGCGGCGGGCGCGAGCCTCGAGCGAATTCACCCGCTACGACGGCAATCTCGCGGGTCAGGACGGGCTGCCCGACCTGGTCGCCGGCACGGGGTCGGTCTCCCCCACGGCGCTGGAGCGCTATGCCCTCTGCCCGCACGAGTACTTCGTCCAGCGGATGCTGCGGGTGGCACCGTCGGAGGACCCCGAGGAGCAGGTCGAGATCAGCGTGCTCGACATCGGCAACCTGATCCACGAGAGCTTCGACCAGCTGCTGACCGAGTTCGAGGACGACCTGCCCGGGTTCGGGCAGCCGTGGACCGACGAGCAGCGGGCCCGCCTGCAGGAGATCGGTCTGGCGCGGGCGGATGCCTATGAGGCACAAGGCCGCACCGGCCATCCGTTGCTGTGGGCCCGCACCCGCACCAACCTGTTGGCCACCCTCGACTGGATGCTCGCCGACGACGACGCCTGGCGGGCGGACCAGGACGCGCGGGTCGTCGACAGCGAGCTCGCCTTCGGCATGCGCGGGCAGCCCGGGGTCGACGTGCCGGTCGAGGGCGGCACCATCTCGTTCCGTGGCAGCGCCGACAAGGTCGACCAGCGCCGCGACGGCACGCTCCTGGTCACCGACATCAAGACCGGCAGCGCCCGACGGTTCAAGGACCTGTCCGCGGCCAACCCCGTGGCCGGGGGCGAAAAGCTCCAGCTGCCCGTCTACGCGCACGCGGCCCGGGCACGCTACGGCAGCGCGAGCACGCCGGTCGAGGCGATGTACTGGTTCGTCCGCAAGGACGCCGGCACCCGGGTGCAGGTGCCACTCACCGACGAGGTGCAGCAGACGTATGCCGAGACGCTCACCGTGATCGCCGACGCCATGGCGCGCGGAGCCTTCCCGGCTCGGGCGCCGGAGAAGCCCGACTTCGCGTGGGTGCAGTGCCCCTTCTGCAACCCGGACGGCCTCGGCCACTCCGATGTCCGACGACGGTGGGAGGCCAAGCGACTCGCGCCGACCCTGGTCGACTACACCCGCCTGGTCGAGCCGGACGCGATACCGCCCGATGAGCGGCCGATCGACGAGCAGGAGGTGCTGCGATGACCGCCATCCGCGAGCTGACCGACGCAGCGGCGCGAGACGCCATCCGACGCGACACCGGGCGCACCCTCTTCGTCGAGGCCGGGGCCGGCTCCGGCAAGACCACCAGACTGGTCAGCCGCATCCAGACCCTGGTAGTCGACGACGGCGTCCCCATCGACGCGATCGCGGCCGTGACCTTCACCGAGCGGGCCGGCGCCGAGCTGCGCGACCGGCTTCGGGCGCGGCTCGAGAACGCCGCGCACTACGAGCTGGCCAAGCGACCCGACCGTGCGGCGCTCGCCGACAAGGCGCTCGACGGGCTCGACACCGCGGCGATCGGCACCCTGCACTCCTTCGCCCAGCGCATCCTGGCCGAGCACCCCATCGAGGCGGGCATCCCACCACTCGTGGAGGTGCTCGACGAGGTCGCCTCCTCGGTGGCGTTCGAGGCGCGCTGGACCGCCCTGCGCACCGAGCTGCTGGACTCCGACGAGATGGCTCCGACCCTCGAGCTCGCGCTTGCTGTCGGCATCAAGCTCGAGCACGTCCGAGCGCTCATCACCCGGCTCAATGCCGACTGGGACCTGGTCGAGCAACACGTCGTCGCTCCGGGGCAACCGCCCATGGCCTCGGCACCCGATGTGACCGCGTTGCGTGCGGAGGCGGAGCGGCTGGCGTCCATGGCCGATCGGTGCAGCGACCCCGACGACAAGTTCGTGCAGAGGCTCGAGTCGCTGGCCCAGTGGACCGCCGGGCTCGCAACGGCCGGGGACGACACGACCGCCCAGCTCACCGCGCTTCGGGCTGCGGCCGAGCTCAAGTTCAGCTTCGGCCGCAAGGCCAACTGGGGTGGCGCCCTCGACCAGATCAGGTCCGACTGCGAGGAGTGGAAGGCCTCGGCGGCGCGCCTGGTCGGCGCAGTCGTCGAGATGGTGTTGCGCTCGCTGGTGCACTGGTGCGGCATACGCGTCCTTGCCGCTGCACAGGAGCGGCGCGGCGACGGGCGGTTGGAGTTCCACGACCTGCTCGTGCTGACCCGCAACCTGCTGCGCGACGACGCCGAGGTGCGCGCGGCGCTGCAACAGCGTTACCAGCGGCTGCTGCTCGACGAGTTCCAGGACACCGACCCGATCCAGATCGAGATCGCCACCCGGATCGCCGGAGGCGCTGCGGCAACGCAGGACCGGTGGGAGGACGTGGTCGTGCCGCCCGGGTCGCTCTTCGTCGTCGGCGACCCGAAGCAGTCGATCTACCGCTTCCGCCGCGCCGACATCGCGATGTACCTGCGCGCGCAACGGGTGATCGGCGACGAGGTGTCGCTCACCACCAACTTCCGCACCGTTGCGCCGATCCTGCGCTGGGTCAACGAGGTCTTCGGCACGCTGATCCGGGCCGACGCCGAGAAGCAGCCGCACTACCAGCCGCTCGACCTGCACCGCGGCGAGCCGACGGTCGGCGACCCGGTCACCGTGGTGGGCGCGGAGGAGCACCCCGGCAAGGTCGCCGCCGACGAGTTGCGCGAGCTCGAGGCCGACGACGTGGTCCGCGCCATCGTGCGGGCACTCGACGAGGGCTGGACCACGCAGGAGTCGGTGCCGCCCACCACACCGGGCGGCGAGGAGACGACGCGCTGGCGGCCCATGCGCGCCGGCGACATCACGGTGCTGCTGCCTGCGCGCACGTCGCTGCCCTTCCTCGAGGCCGCGCTCGATGCCGCAGGCGTCCTCTACCGCACCGAGTCGAGCTCGCTGGTCTACCACGCCGCCGAGGTGCGCGACCTGTTCGCCGCCGTGCGCGCGATCGCCGACCCGTCCGACGCGTTCGCCCTGGTCACCACCTTGCGCTCGCCGCTCTTCGGCTGCGGTGACGACGACCTGTGGACGTGGAAGCGGGGCGGCGGCGTGTTCCACCTTCTTGCGCCGGCGCCGGACGGGCTGGCCTCGCACCCGGTCGGGCAGGCGATCGCCTATCTGAAGCGGCT
Organism: Segeticoccus rhizosphaerae; assembly: GCF_009192725.1. Lineage (GTDB taxonomy): Bacteria > Actinomycetota > Actinomycetes > Actinomycetales > Dermatophilaceae > Segeticoccus > Segeticoccus rhizosphaerae. The sequence goes on from NZ_VOHR01000009.1 coordinate 4,843, forward strand.
GCACCGCCGTTCGCGCTGGATGACTCCCAGCGAGGTGCTCGGCGCGATCGCGGTCGACCGGCGGATGTTCGAGGTCGCCGTCTTCGGGCCGCGGGCACGTGACAGCTGGCGGCGGCTGCGCTTCGTCATCGACCAGGCCCGCGCGTGGTCGGAGGTCGAGCACGGCGGCTTGCGGTCCTACCTCGCCTGGGCCGCCGCGCAATCGGTCGAGGGTTCACGCGTCGCCGAAGCGGTGCTGCCCGAGACCGACACCGACTCCGTGCGGATCATGACCGTGCACGCCGCCAAGGGGCTCGAGTTCCCGATGGTCGTGCTGTCCGGTATGACGTCCGCACCCAACCCGGGGCGCGGTGTCCGCTTCTTCTGGAAGGACGACGGGTATGCCGTGGCCCTGGGCAAGGGCCTGGAGACCGACGACTTCCAGGACCAGGTGCCGCTCGACGAGCAGATGGGTTCCTACGAGCGGCTTCGCCTGATGTACGTCGCCGCGACGCGGGCGCGGGACCACCTGGTGGTCTCGCTGCATCGGTCCGGCAAGCGCGACACCAACGCGCGTCAGCTCGCCGACGCAGCGGCAGGGACGGCCGCCGACGCGGTGGTGCTGCCCGACGACGTGGGCGAGACCGTGCGCATCCGGGAGCGCGCGCCGGTGGCTCCCCCGCCCGACTTCGACCGGTGGTTCGCCGAGGTGAGCGCCTCTGCGGAGGCGAGTCGCGTCATACCCGCACAAAGCGCCTCCGGCCTCGAGGGCACCGACCCGGAGGTCGCGTTGGCTGGGGTCGGCCAACCACCCGACGCTCTGGCCGCTGACGATTCGGCGAGCGAGGGCTTCGCGCAGGCGGAGGTGGCCGATGCCTCAGACCTGGACGAGGTGGCCGGCACCGCCAAGGGTGGTCGTGACGTCGAGCTGCCCGCGTGGTCCAAGGGCCGCTACGGGTCGGCGGTGGGTCGGGCTGTCCACGGTGTGCTGCAGGTGGTCGACCTTGCCACGGGCACCGGTCTGGACGACGCGGTGGCGGCCCAGTGCGTCGCCGAGGGGGTCGTCGAGTTCGCCCCGTTGGTCCGCGACCTCGCGCACTCGGCTCTCGAGTCCGACGTCCTGCAGCGCGCGGCAGCCCGACCGCACTGGCGCGAGTCCTACGTCGGCACGGTGCAGCCCGACGGCACGGTGCTCGAGGGCTTCGTCGACCTGATCTATCGCGAGGACGACGGCTCGCTCGTGATCGTCGACTACAAGACCGACGACGTCCCCGATGCCGCGGTGCCCAGCCGGGTCGTCTACTACGCGCCCCAGGTGCGTGCCTACGCGGACATGCTCAGCTGCGCGACCGATGAGCCGCCGGCCCGGACCACTCTGCTGTTCACCCGCCCCGGTTCCGCGACGGCCGTCGACGTCGAGGAAGCCACGCCATAGCCGGCTGCGCCGCTGAAGTCGGCGTGACGATGGTCAGGCCGGGCGGGGCACCCCGGCAAACATCGACAGGGTGAACCAGCGCGGCAGCGCCTGGACGAGGCTACGGGGTCCGGTGACGAGCAGGTCACCGGCGCGCACCGCCGCCGACCAGTCGCGGTCTCCGCGCCAGATGTGGGTGAGGGTGCGCAGGGTGGTGGTGAGCAGGAGGTCGACCCCGAATCCGGGGTCGTCGTCGCAGACGTCGACCGGCCGGACGCGGTCAGCCCGGTCGAGCACCGCCCACCAGCGCGCTCCCGGCCCCGTCAGGTCGGTGAACACGAACTCCACGACGACGCGCCGCGCGGGCAGCTCCTCGAGCTCCACCCGCCGCCGCATGTCCCACAGCAGCAGGTGCGGGTCGAGGTCCTCGTCACCGATCTCGCCGATCCACCGGGTGCCCCAGCGACCGATCGTCTCCAGCACCTCGCCGAGCTCCCTGCCGGCCGCGGTCGGCTCGTAGTCGATGTGGCCGTGGCCGTCGAGTCGCTCGATCAGGCCGGCGCGCTGCAGTTGCCGCAGGCGCGTGGACAGCAGTGCCGGAGAGATCTTGGGGACACCCCGCCGGATCTCGTTGAACCGGCTGCTGCCGGTGACGACCTCCCTCATCACGAGCATGGTCCACCGCTGGTCGAACAGCTCCATCGCCTTGGCGATGGGGCAGAACTGTCCGTAGCCGCCCATGGGTCACCGTCCTCGCTGCCACCACGGTAGAAGGACCAGCCCGGCAGTGTCACTACTGATCCTGAAGCGCGCAGGTACAGATCTGGAACTACCCACCGTGTGCGAGCCGGCGGACGCTGGAAGCCGGGCCCGACCGCGGCCCCAATGCACCGGAGGAAGATCATGAGCACCACCAGCGCACCAGCGACCGTCACCGCGCCGACCATGCAGCAGCAGGCGGGCGCACTACTCACCCAGGTGGCCGGGTATGCCGGCTACCGCACCATCGCGATCGGGCTGCGCACCGGCCTGATCCGCGAACTGGCGAACGGAACGGCGACGACGCCGGACGACCTCGCGCAGGTCCTCGAGCTCGATCCGTTCTACGTCTCGGTGTGGTGCCAGGGGGCCGTGGCGAACGGCGTCGGCGTCCGCGCCGAAGGCCGGCTCGAGCTCGCGCCGCACCTGGCCACCCTGTTGCTCGATGACACCTCACCGGCCTACATCGGGGCGATGTTCGACATCTTCTCCCAGCCGGAGCTCTTCGACCGGTTCGAGAAGGAGCTCCGTGGCACGCGGCTGTGGTGGGACGAGTGCAGTCCCGACATGCTCCGTGCCGTGTCGCGCACGTCCACACCGTTCTACACGCGCCTGGTTCCGGGCGCGCTCGACCAGATCCCTGACGTCGCCCGCCGGCTCCGCGACGGCACCACCGTGGCCGACCTCGGGTCGGGACTCGGGCTCGGCCTGCGGCGGCTCGCCGAGCACTACCCGCGGTGCCGCGTGGTCGGCGTCGACGGTGACGCCGCCTCCATCGCGATCGCCCGCCGGGGCATCGACGGCGCCGGCCTGGGCGACCGGGTGGACTTCCTGCACAACCCCTTGGAGGAGCTGGACAGCGAGGGTGAGTTCGGCGTCGTGGTGTCCAACCTCGCCATGCACGAGTGCCGCGACATCGACGAGGTCACCCGGCGGGTCCGCCGGTCGCTCGAGCCGGGCGGATGGTTCTGCATCTCCGACTTCCCCTTCCCCGAGGACGACGAGACGCTGCGCTCCGTGCCGGGACGGATCCTGGCGGCCATCCAGTTCTTCGAGGCCCAGATCGACGACCAGCTGTTGCCCCGACGCACGTATGACGAGCTGCTCACCCGCCATGGCTTCGTCGATCTCGGCCACCTCGACCTGACGCCGGTGCACGCCGTGACGTTCGCGAGGCGACCGCTCGAGTAGGCGGTCCGTCAGCCGCTCGCGCTCTGCCGGCAGGCGAGAATCACCCGTTCGGCCGATGGTTGCCCCGGCGCGCTGGCTGGCAGGCTTCACGGACTGCCGTCGGCGGGCACCACGACCGGAGAGGACGAAGCGCGCAGCATGTCGGGGAGGGGGCGAGCCAAGTGCTGGGACGCGGTCACGTTCGGTCCTGCCCGTCGACGGCGCTGGATGAGGCGACGCCTTGCCGAGCTGGACCGGCTCGACCACGAGGCGCCGGAGCCTCTCCCGGTCCTACCGCACACTGTGCGGCCAGCTCGACAGCGACGTCCTGACCACACCCGACGTCGCAGCCGTGCGATCCTTGTCGTGCCGATCGGGCTCCTGCTCGTCGGCACCCTGGCCGTCGGCACCAAGCACGTGCCGCTGTCCGCCCTCCGCGTCGTGCAACAGGCCGGCGACACCCCACCGATCCCGACCGACGCGCGTCGCGACCCGCTGGGGACGCCGCCTCCCGCACCTGCCGGCGTGGGCGGGTATCGCTTCATGGCGCACCTGCCTGGCCGACCGGACGTGCCCGTCGCCTACGATCCGTGCCGCCCCATCCACGTCGTGGTCAGCAACGCGTCGGCGCCACCCGGTGCCGACCGGCTGGTGCGCGAGGCGATCCGCGAGGTGTCCCGCGCCACCGGACTCGTCTTCATCATCGACGGAGCGACCGACGAGCTGCCCAGCAATAAGCGGCCGGTGCAGGACAGGAGGTATGGCGACCGGTGGTCACCGGTGCTCGTGGCCTGGACCACGCCGGCCCAAGATCCGAGGCTGCGCGGGCGAGTCGCCGGTATCGGCGGAAGTGCTGCCGGCAACGGTGGCGGCACGGGCGGCCCGCGGTTTCTCACCGGCGCGGTGAGCTTGGACGTGCCAGCCATCAGCAAGATCCTGGCCCGACCCGACGGCCACCAGCAGGCACGGGCGATCGTGATGCACGAGTTGGGCCACTTGGTCGGCCTCGCCCACGTGCCCGACCCACGCGAGTTGATGTACCCGAAGAACAGCGGTCAGGTGACGTTCGGCGACGGAGACCTGCGCGGGCTGCACGAGCTCGGACTCGGCCGGTGCTACTTCGACACCTGAGCCAAGGTCACGAAGAGGCAGGTCTCGCGCCCATTCCGTCGCTACTCAGGTCCGATCGCGGGACTGCTCGGCAAGGAGCGATGGTGCGCGTGTGTGCAGTCCCCAGCCTGCGAAGGCCATCAGGGTTGCCCCGGGGATGATGCCCGCCACCACGGCCACGACAGCCGCCGATCCTCCGGCGAAGTCGATGACCAGCCCGACCACGCCGGACAACGCGATCGCGGCGCCGAGCACGTGGAAGAAACGCCGCGCGAAGTGCACCGCCAGTGCGAAGAAGTGCACGCCAACCACCAGCGACACCCAGGCCACTCCCGCCTCTGGTCGGTCGAGCGGACCTGCGAGCAGGCGAACCCCGGCAAAGATCGCCAGGAACTCCACCACGACGACGATCCAGTAGCCGCGGCCGAAGGCGGGCCCACGCGCCCCGGAAGGGCCTGTGTCGTGTCTGGTCCCCGCCCCCGGCACGACGTCGCCCTCGGTGTCAGTGCCACGAGCTGCAGCGTCCACGGATCGGCGGCGGGCCGCGAGCAGCAGTGCCGCCAGGGCCACGACCCCGAGCACGCGCACCGCCCAGGCGGCGGCTCCCGGGAGGGCCCCAGCGTTCACCTCGACATAGATGAACCCGAAGGCCCCTCCGATGAGCGAACCGATCAGTTGTCCTGGCAATGCTGCCTCCCATCCAGTCATCCGCACACCGTCCGGGCGGCGTCCCTGCACGGTAGCCACCGGGAACGCCCTCACACGAATGTTTACCGTGGCAAGCACGTGACCGTCGACGCGCACTGACGTCCTCCAACCGGCAAGTAATCACTTGCTGAGGCAAGTGACCCCTTGCTACGTTGTCTCCATGAATGCTGGACGACAGGGCCGCGGCCGAGCCACCGGAGGCTACTTCGGTGCCTTGAGCCGCCGCACCTACACACAACTGGTCACCTTCCGCCGCAACGGGACACCGGTCGGCACGCCGGTGCACCTCGCCGCCCCACCGGACGGCGAACGAGGCTACTTCCGGACCTGGCACACGACGGGCAAGGCCAAGCGGATGCGGCACACCAAGAGGGTGGAGCTGGCGCCGTCGACCTTCCGCGGGCGTCCGGTGGGTGAGCCGATCCAGGCGACGGTGCGGCTCCTCGACGGCGCCGAGGCGAAGGTCGCCGCCGACCTGCTCGCGGCACGCCACCCGGTGCTGCACGGCATACTGATCCCGCGCTACCACCGGATGCGTGGGTGGCGGACCCTGCATTACGAGCTCACTCGGCCGAGCGAGCCAGAGCCTGAGAGTGATTCGAGCCAGCCCAGGACTGAACGGGGCAACACATGAGTGACGACGCACCCACGCGTCAGCGCTTGCTGCGCGAGGCCATGCGTCTCTTCGGCGAACTCGGCTACGCGGCGACCTCCATCGCCATGATCGAGCAGGCGGCCGGTTTGTCGCCGGGATCGGGCAGCCTTTACAAGCACTTCGCCTCCAAACAGGAACTGCTCAGTGCCGGGCTGGACCAGCTCCTGCAGGGAACGCCAGAGCTCACCGCGCGCCTCGAGCAGACCTCGAGCCGCGCACTCCCCCGCCGACGCGCCGACGCGGAGGCGGCGCTGAACGCCATCATGGTGGAGACGGCCAGGGCCGGGCTTGCCCGGCTGGACCAGGACCGCGACCTCAACCGCCTGCTCTTCCGTGGGCTCGAGGCCTTCCCCCAACTCATGGCGCGCTTCCGCGACGAGGAGCTCCGCCGAGCACAGGACGCGACTGCCGCGCTCCTGGCTGGGCTGGCCGAGCAAGGCTCACGCCGCATCTCCCGAGGCCAGAACGCGCGGGGCCAGAACCTCCGAAGCAAGGACGCCAATGGCGGTCACGAGGCGGACTGGGACGCCGTCGCCGTGGTGTTCGTCGGCGCCATCGCGCACTACTGGCTGCTGCGGGACGTGTTCGGCGAGCACCCATCCGGCATCGACGAGGACCGGCATGTCGACGCGATCGCTCGCGTCGCCGTTGCGGCTCTGCTCCGCTGAAGACGCGAAACCGACATGCCTGTGTCCCCGCCCGAGTTGGGGCGGGGTGGGGCTGGGAGTTCAGGGTTGCCAGGCGATGGTGCCGTCGTCGTGGCGATGAGGCTTCAGGTCGAGGTCGTGCACTCTCGTATGGTGCCGGGGACAGAGCAGGTAGAGGTTGTCGTGGTCGGTCGGCCCGCCCCGGCTCCACCAGATGCCGTGATGGGCAGCGCACCACTGTGCCGGCATCGAGCAGCCCTGGTACGTACACCCTTGCTGCTCCAGCCAGAGCGCCCGCCGCTGCGCCGGCGTGGCCAGCCTGGCCCGGTGGCCCATGTCCAACACCTCGCTGTCGGCGCCCAGCAGGACCGGGATCAGGTCGGCCTCGCACGCCAGCCGCCGCACCGTCGCCGCAGTCACCTGGTCGCCGGTCATGGTCCGCCCCAGACCGCGCAGGTCGCCGATGAGCTGCTCCCAGGACACGGTGATGACCACCTTGGCGTTGCTGGTCGTGCCCGCCTGGCCCGGTGAGGACATGCCCCGTTGGAGGATCATCAAGAACGCATCCGCCCGCCGCTGCTGCGGCGACCGCAGGTCGGGCCCGTCACCGTCCGGCGCCGGCTTGGCCAACGGATCCACCGCGGCCCGCACGAAGGCCGCGCCCTCCGGGTCCAACCGCACCACGAACTCGGTCAAGTCCCCCGCGACCGCCCGCTCATACATCCCCCGGCCCCGCCGCTGTGCCCTCTCGAAGTCGTCACTGTCCTGCTCCGGGCGCGCGCACTCCACCAGGTGGCGCAACACCTGCCGCAGTTCCCGGTCGGTGCCGGTCATCGCGACCGGCAGGATGACCGCCTGATCCGCCACATACTCCTCGAACGCGAGGAACGGCTCGATCTGCTCCAACGCCCGCAACACCCGGTCGGCCTTGCGCACCGGCACCTTCCCCGCCGCGACCGCGTCCGCCAACGGCCGGTGCTTGTCCAACCGGCACGCCGCCGCGACCCGCACCGCCTGATGCGCGCCCGCCGAGTCCAGGCTCGCGCTGTGCGAAGCCACGTAGTCCTCCCCCGACGAATGGCCCTCCGCACCCGGCGTGTTGCGCCCGACCGCGTCACCCACCACCGCGACCATGACCCGCTCCACGTCCCGGCGCACCGAGTCCAACCCCTCCAGGACCGCCCCCAGCTCGTCCTCCTGCAACCGCCACGACTCCTGCTCCGCCGCCCGCGCCAACGCAGCGGCCGCTGCCTGCACCCCACCCAGCACCGGGCGCCCCTCACCTGCCCATTGGGCGCCGGGCTCAGCCGTTTCAGCGTGGTTAGCGCCCGCCGCGGTCCGCGCACCAAAGGGCGCCGCAGCCTCCGTGGGCTGCTGCGGGAACTCCTCCGCGGCGAACTGGGATTCGAACATGCATCCATACTAGCCGACCCACCGACAAACGAAAGAGTTATCAACAGCGAATCGCCATATTTCACAGACTAATCCGCGTATCACTCATCCACATCTGCTCCCGGTCACGTCACGTCATCCACAGCCCGCATGCCGGGAAGCGCATCCACAGCGAGCGGTCGCTACAGGCGGGTGCACTTCCTAGACTGGTGGCCTCGAGCGCGGCGCCTGCGGAAGGCGGTGATCCATGCGGCATCCGGCCGGAGCGCCTACGACCAGACGCGAGCCGCGGAGCAGCCCACGGACGGCACGGCTCCGAAGTGCCCTCGCCGCCGCGTCACTGGCGCTGCTCGCCGCATGTTCGGGGCTCGGCTCCGCCCCTCCAGCCAGCAGCCACCCAACCCACGGGACATCCCGCACCGCATCCCCGCCGTCAGCGCCATCTGCCGCGGCGACCGCCGCCTCCACGGCCTCATCCTCGTCCGCGGCGTTGTCGCCGACGACGCACAAGGGTGACTGGACGACATACCACCGTGACGGCGCCCGCAGCGGCGTCGCGCCGCACGTCACACCAGTCGGCAAGCTCGCCGTCGCCTGGCGAGCCCACCTCGACGGAGCGGTGTATGGCGAGCCTCTCACCGTGGGTGACAGCGTCTTCGTCGCCACCGAGAACGACTCGATCTACAGCCTCGACCGCCACACCGGCGACACGAAGTGGCGCGCCCACGTCGGCACGCCAGTCCCGCTGTCCGAACTTCCCTGCGGCAACATCGATCCCCTCGGCATCACCGGCACCCCCGTCATCGACCGGGCGAGCAAGCGGATCTTCGCGGTCGCGGAGACCACTGGCTCCCACCACGTGCTCGTCGGCATCGACCTCGCGACCGGCCGGGTCGAGGTGCGACGCGATCTCCCCACGCCGGACGGACACCCGCGCTTCGACCAACAGCGCCCCGCGCTCGCCCTGGCACACGGCCGCGTCTACGTCAGCTTCGGCGGGCTCTTCGGCGACTGCGGCACCTACATCGGTTCGGTCGTCGGCGTCGCGACCTCCGGTCGCGGGCCCACAGTCACCTACCGTGTGCCAACGGCCAACAACGGTGCGATCTGGGCCACTGGTGGCCCGGTGATCACCTCGAAGGGCAATCTGCTGATCTCGGTCGGCAACGGTGCGGCCACGAGCGATTCGCAGCCGTATGACGGGAGCGACTCCGTCGTCGAGCTCTCACCAGGTCTCCGCCGGCTCGGCTTCTTCGCGCCGCGCTCCTGGGCGCAGGACAACGCCGGCGACCTCGACCTGGGCTCGCTCACGCCGGCCCTGACCAGCCACGGCAGGGTGCTCATCGCCGGCAAGCGCGGCACGGCGTACCTGCTCGACGTCGACCACCTTGGCGGCATCGGCGGAGCTCTCGCCGAGAGGCAGCTGTGCCGCGGCTTCGGGACGCCCGCCCATCGCGGCGACATCGTCTACCTGCCTTGCGTGGACGGTGGACTCGCCGCCGTCGAGACCTCGGGCGACGACATCCGCGTCCTCTGGCGCGGGCCGGCCGACGGCAAGGGCAGTCCGACCATCGGAGCCGGCACGGTGTGGGTGGCGAGCTGGGGCACCGGCACCCTCTACGCCCTCGACGCCCGGACCGGCGCGGTGCGCGAGCAGCTCGACACCGACGCAACACTGCCACACTTCGTCTCCCCCAGCCTGTCCCGCAACCTGGTGCTGCTGGGCACGACCGACGGTGTCGTCGCCATCACGCACTGAGCCCGGGCGGCGGGCCGCCCGGGTTGAGATGGGCCGCGCGGACTCAGCCGTGCAGGGTGGGCCGGTAGACGAGCTCCTGGGTGTTGCCGTCGAGCGTCCGGCTCTCGAGCAGCTCGAGGTCGAAGTCGGCCGCTCCCCCGAAGATCGGGCTCGCCCCGGTCTGGCCGGTGATCACCGGGAAGATCGTCACTTGCACCCGGTCGACCAGGCCGGCGGCCATCAGCGCATGGTTCATCGACAGGCTGCCGTGCGAGCGCAACGGCGCGTCGGACTCCTCCTTGAGCCGGGCGACCACGTCGACGGCGTCGCCGCGCGCAGTTGTCGCGTCCGGCCAATCCAGAGGTTCCTCGAGAGTGCTCGACACGACGGTGGCAGGAAGGTTGACCATCCGGGTCACCCACGGGTCAAACACCTCGGACTCCGTGTTGGTCGTGGACAGCATCTGCACGAACTCGCGGAACGTGGTGGCACCGAAGACCATCCGCTGCTCCCCGCCGTAGAGCTCGAGTCGGTGCTCAAGCAGCTCCGGGCCCTGCTTGCCCCAGTAGCCGCCCCAGTCGCCGCCGCTCGCGGAGCCGAAGCCGTCGAGGCTGGAGAAGACGTCGAAGGTGTAGGTGGCGGTCATGATGCCCTCCTCGAGTGGTTGATCGCGTGCGTAGAGGCAGACCGGCGTCCACGGCAAAACTCATCTCGGCCGCCGGGACGTCCTGCACCGTGGTCACCAGGGCAGCCACCCCGCAGGACGTCCCGATCAGGGTCTAGCGCCACCGATCACCTGCGCCACCGCCCAGGCTGCGCCACACGTAGTCCCACGGCGTGACGGCCACGATGACGACGACCAGCGAACAGTTGACGAGAATTCTCGTGCGCTCGGCGTCCAGGTCGCCGGCGACGGCGTTGGGGAGCGCAACCAAGCCGAGCCACAGCAGCTTCCACACGACCTCGAAGAGCAGCACGGGCAGCATCTTGACCGGATACCGCAGACCCAGCAACGCCAGCAGCGACATGCCGGTGAGCAGGCTGAGGGTCACGCCCTCATAGACCGGCAGCGTGTGGGCGCTGGGCAAGAGGGGCCACTTCACGAGTGCGAGCCCGACCACCATGAACAGGTAGCCGCCGCGCATCGCATACAGACGCGCGATCGAGAGCGGTGCCGAGGTTGCGGCCGAGGCCTGGATTGTCGTGGACATGGGTTCCTCCTGGTGAGTTGTATGACGGGTGGGTTCCTTGGCCGACGTGGTGCGGTTCCCGGCGCCGCGACTGGTGGAGCGCCTCACGGCGTCGTCGGCGGTGATGCGCTTCACGACGGCTGCCACTCGTCGGCGAGGAGCGCGTAGGTGACGGTGTCGAGCCATCGCCCGGTCCGGTGCAGGGACTCGCGGACGGCGTGGCCCTCCCGGCGCATACCGACCCGCTCCATCAGTCGCCACGACGAGTCGTTGGCGAGGAAGCAGCTGGCGACGGCCCGGTGGACGCCGAGATCGTCGAAGGAGTGGTGCAGCAGCGCGCGAACCGCCTCGGTGGCATACCCGTGCCCGACGTGGGCGGGGTCGAGCGCCCACCCGAGCTCGACCTGCGCGCCCTCTGCCTGCGCGACCACCTCGCGCTGGGCCCAGCCGTCCTCACGACGGAGCATGAGGTCACCGATGACGTGCCCGAACGCGTCGTGGCCGAGCTGGACCACGACCGTGGTCGCCAGGCGGGCCGGGTCGGTGAAGAGGTCGCGATAGGCGTCGAGGTCGCTCGGAGTGCCGGTGAGCCACTCGTTGACCTCGCGCAGCTGTCGGAACGTCCACGTGACGTCGGCGTCCGCGGCCGTCGCTGGCCTGAGCATGAGGCGTTCGGTGCGCAGCGGGCGCTCCAGCGCCGTCACCTGGGAGTCCCGGTGCGAGGAGCTGCGGTGACAGACCTTTGGTTGCGACGACGCCACCGGTGGTGACGAGGTGGCGGGGCCCAGCGGCTCGACGGCGTGGAGCTCGAGCAAGGTGGCTCCGATGTCGCGGATCGCCGCGAGGACGCCGTGCAGCTGAGCCTGGTCTGCGACCGGTCCGGTGAGGCTCGTGGTGCCGTCCTCGTGACGAGTGAGGGCCAGGTGACAGATCCAGTCGGACCAGTGGTCGTCGAGGTGGCCGGCGACACGGATGTCGTAGACCGCCTGGTCCCTCCGAGCGGCCTTCACAGGCTTGCTTCCTCACGACCCTGCCGAACAGCGGCGACGGAGTGCCGAGTTCCCCGGCCCAGAAGAGGCCGTCGGTATGCCGGCTGGCCGCCAGCAGTCTGAGCGCTACCTTGGGACCGGTCACCTGCGGGCCGGCGGATGGCCCACTCGGCGACGGCGAGGTTGATCAGCCAGCCCGCCGCCTTGGCGAGGTCGCTGCGGATCTCCCCCGAGCCGAACAGCGCGCCCCCGATGCCTTCGGTGAAGACCTGGGTGCCGGCACCAAGGGCGAGGGCGTAGGACCGGATCATCCAGGCCCGGTGGGCGGAGATGTCTCGGCGGCGGATGGCGGCGAAGCCGAGGACCAGGCTGGCAGCCAGCGCGGATCCGAACACGAGGCGAATGACGTAGAGAACGTCGCCGGTGCCCGGCTGGGGCGCGTAGAACAAGGTGAGCCACAGCGCGGATCCGGCGACCAGGAGGCCGGCGACCGCCGTCACCCGGCCGGCCCCGCGGTGCCAGGCCGGGTGGCCGCGACGAATCGCCGGCACGAACTGGAACGCTCCGACGAGGGCAAAGGCGGCGGCACCCACGATGTGCACGACCAGCGCCGCCGGGAACCCGGTGAACCGGTCGTCGGCAGGCATCACCGCAGGCCCACCAGCAAGCTGAACGAGGCGGAGCGCCCCGGCGGTGAGCGGAATCGCAGACAGAGCGATGAGGGCCGCCGGCACCGGCCAACCGGCACCGCCGGCCAGCCGGACCCGCACGGGATGGGCAGTCATCAGACGGTCGCTCGGCGGACCGTGGCGCCCCCGGCGCCGGCGGTCGCGGTGACGGTCTCGGCCTGGCGGTGGTGGCGCCACAGGGACACGCCGAGACCGATGAGGGCGAGCCCCTCCGGCACGGCGAACGGGCGGTTGAATCCCTCCGGCAGGACGGCGAGCGCCGCGGTGCCGATGGTGCTCACGGCGAGCAGGGCGGCCGCCCAGCGAGCGAGGATCCCGGTGCGAAACAGGGCGATGCCGAAGATCAGGCCACCGACCATGTATCCGGCACCAGCGAGGTTGAACAGTGTCTGCAGCGCACCGACGTCGCCGGCCGGCTTCCCGCCCGTCGAGGCGGCGACCACGTCGTTGACGAAACCGGGCTCCGTGTCCACCAGGTTCGGCAGCACCGTCGCGGCGATGACCTCGACGGACAGCATCGCCAGGTAACCGGCGGCGAACATGGCATACCCGATGAGGCCGAGGACGCCGGACTGACGGTGCTGACGCAGGTACATGCCGGTGATGCCGGCGAGTGCGAGCGCCGCCATCACGATCTTTGCGCAGCTGCGCGCGACCCACTGGCTGGTCTCGGTCGTGAACGTGTCGCTCGCGGGGTGACCGATCTGGACGGCGATGAAGATGGTCCCAGCGACCGCAGCGGCTGCGCCGGCTGCTTTGGTGAGGCCTGAGGCGGTGATGGTCATGTCGGCTCCTGGATCCGAGCGCTGGACCTGGACGTCCAGCGATGTTCTGGACGATAGGAACCGACGTGGTGACTCCACATCACCAACTGATGTGACGGAGTTGGTGATTCGCGGGGCGGCTCTCGATCGGCTCCCTCCGGGCGCGGCGGGCGCGCTAGACGAGCCGCCGCTCGGTGGCACGCAGCACGGCTGCCCGCCTGGTGTTGACACCCAGCTTGGTGAAGATGTGCCGGGTGTGGGTGCGCAGCGTGTTGACCGACACGAACAGCTGCTGGGCGATCTCCGGTCCGCTCAGGCCGGTCGCCAGCAGCCGGAGCACCTCGAGCTCTCGCTCGCTCAACCCCTCGTCGGCCCTGGGCTGCCCTGCGGTCGGCGGCTGCGCGGCCGGGTCGGGCTCGGCCGACTTCAGCAGCTGGGTCGCGTGCGCCGCGGCCGGACTCGCCGGTCGCTGGGTGATGGCCCGCAGGAGCGTCTCCACCGGCGCGCCCTCATCGAGGAACAACCGCCGGTAGCCGACCGGCACGCCGAGACCCAGGGAGAGTTCGAGGTGTGCGAGCGCTCCTTCGTGGTCGCCGAAGGCATGGTGGGCCAGGGCGCGGACGAGGTGGGCCTCGACCACGCTCCCCCCGCGCCCGCCGGCCTCAGCCGCCGCCACGAGGGCGTCAAGACGCCGGTCGAGGCTGTCCAGGTCGGCGGAGCGGGTTGCCTCACCGTTCGCCACCGATACCTCGCCCTCCCCGGACCGCTGCTGCGCGGTGAGCAGCCGGTCGAGGGTGAGTCGGTTGAACTCCATGAGGTATGACGACCGCTCACCACCATCGTCGGCCAGCCCGATCCCGTGGTCGCCGTCCAGACCGGTGGCCCAGTCCAGGGCCTCGGCGAGTCGTCCCTGCGCGATGAGGAGGCGGGCTCGCTGCGCCGGGATGGGCCGGACGTCGGGGAAGAAGCCGGGCAGATACAGCGACTCGGCCAGGTCCAGCATCTCGAGGGCGCCGTCCAGGTCGCCCTGTGCCTGAAGGAGATTCGCCTTGGTGGTGTACCAGCGGTGGCGGTTCTCCGGCAACGACGCCCGCTCCCCCAGTTCCTTGGCCGTCTGCAGGTGGCGTTCTGCCCCGACCAGGTCGCCCTGTTCGCACAGCACGTCGGCGAAACCGACGTGCAGGTCACCGCTCGTCGGGAGCGGTGGGCCCGGGTGTGCCTCCGCCTTCGCGAGCGCTTGCTCGTAGAGCCGCCGTGCCTTGTCCGGCCTGCCCCGCGTCAGCCACATGATGCCGAGCGGCACGGCCGAGCCGAGCTCGTCGGCGAGGTTGCCCGCCGCACGCAGGCTGCGGACCGCCTCGCCGAACGTGTCGACTGCGGTCTCGAGGTCGCCGCTCGCCCAGGCGGCCAGGCCGAGGAATCCGCCGGCGGCGCCACGCGAGAAGTGGTCTCCCGGGCGGGCGAGGTCGAGGCCGTGCCGGGCGTGTGCGACCGTGCCCACCACGTCACCGCGCGCTTGAGCGAGCGACGCCCGGTAGATCGCGATCATCACAGGCAGGGCGGCCAACTCCTCCCTGCGTGCCTCCGCTGCCTCCCGCAACGCGGCGGGTTCCCACACGGTGAACGCTGAGGGATCTGACGCGAGCCGGTCCTCAGCGGCAGCCAGCCCGGCCTCGGCGGCATCGAGGTCGCCGTCCGACATGCGCGCCCACGCCGCGTGGGCCGCGAGCAGCGGGCGCCGACGGACCACCTCCTCGGGGACAGCCTGGAGCCGGTCGCGAAGGATGCGGTCCTCCCGCCGTTTGCGCAGACCGGGCAGGGCCAACTCCACCAGGTCCGCCGCGAGCTCGATGTCGTCGCCCTCGACCGCGTGGGACACGGCGTCCGAAAGGCGGCCGTGCTCGGCATACCAGCCGGCTGCCAACCGGTGCAGCGTCCGGACCCGGCTGGCGTCCTGAGCGGTGAGGCGGGCGCGGAGGGCGTCGGCGAAGAGGTGGTGGTAGCGCCACCACGTCCTGACGTCGTCGAGCGGCACGACGAACAGGTTGGCTCGGTCGAGCGCCTCCAAGGTCTGCTGCCCGTCGGTGCGTTCAGTCAGGACATCGCACAGGGCGCCGGTCAGCTCACCCAGGACCGACGTGTCGAGCAGGAAGGAGCGGACGTCTTCGGGCTGGTTATCGAGCACCTCTTCGAGCAGGTAGTCGAGGACGAACCGGTGGGTCCCGGTGAACGCCTCCAGGAAGCTTTCGATGCCGGCGGCGGTGCCCGGGCGGCCCTGCGCCGACAGCGCGGCCAACTGGAGGCCCGCGGCCCAGCCCTCGGTCCGCTGTTCCAGAGCCGCCACCTGGTCCGGCTCCAGTCCGAGCCCCATGACCTGGTTGAGGAAGGCGGCCGCCTCCGTCTCGGTGAACCTCAGGTCCGCGGCGCGAAGCTCCAAGAGCTCACCGCGTGCCCGCAGGCGGGCCAGCTGCAGTGGTGGATCCGCGCGCGTCGTGATCGCCAGGGAGGCCTGGGGCGGGAGGTTGTCGAGCAGGAAGGTGACGGCTTCGTGGACACCGGCGGTGTCGATGGCGTGGTAGTCGTCGAGGGCGAGCACGGTGGCTCCGGCGAGCGCGTCGAGGTCGTTGACCAGGCTCACCAGGACGTCCTCGGTCGAGACACTCTGATCGGCCTGCAGGAGCACCATCGCCTCGGCGCCGACCCCCGCGCGGACATCCTCATCGGTCGACTCGCCGCTGTCCGTGCCGTCCCCCGTGGTCTCGGCCGCGCCGGCCCACGCCCAGGCGGCCTCCTGGACGGCAGCCACGAGGTTGGCGACGAAGCGTCGTGGGTCTGCGTCGCGGGCATCGAGGGACAGCCACGCGACTCTGCGGGCGGGACCGTGCGCGTCGTCGGCCGTCGCTCCGAGCCACTGGGTCAACAGCGTGGTCTTGCCGAATCCAGCTGGAGCCGCGATCAGCACGAGCCTCGGCACAGTGGTCCCGTCGCCGCGGAGCCGGTCGGTGAGGCGGGCCCGGACGACGAGCCCTCTCCGCGGCCGCGGGACTTGCAGCTTGGTGCCCAGCACCGACATCGTGCCAGCGTAGGTCCGCCCCCGCCCCGACCGCCGCGGAATCAAGATGTCCCGCCGAAGCGCACCTCGACCGGGGTCCGGCTGGCGCCGGAACGGTTTCCCGTTCACACTGGCCGCCCGGGACGCCAATGCCGACGAGATTCATTCGTCGGGTTCGTCGTCCTCAGCTACCACACGCCATACCGCGGTTGCCGGGCCCAGTTGGTGCAGGGCTTCGTCGAGCCGGCCCGCACGTGTTGGCACGGTGGGCGAGGAAGGTTCTGGACCGGCTCGTCCCCCTGCACCAGCGCCAGCTCTGTCCGCAAGATCCAGCCGTTGAGGTAGATCTCGCAGTCGCAGAACCCACCGATCTGGCCGAGGCGTCTCGTCAGCGCGGAGGCTCGCGGCGCCCGAAGGTCGCGATATCGCAGCGCAAAGCGCAGCTTCCCGTCGCAGCCGAACTCCGCGAGCATCCGGTCCACGTAGCACGCCAGGCACTCCCCCGCCCGCGGCCCGGTGAGCTCGCCCGCCATACTCCGCACGAGCTCCTCTGCCTGCTCGTCCACCCCTTGTGGTTCCATCACCCACCCCTTCGATCGCCGTCTACGGCGATCTTGCTGCCGACCACCGACAGACCGAGTCAAGCTGGACCAGCTCCCGCCCGCCCATCGGGTATGTGGTCCGCTCGCCTCCTCAACGTCGCTGCCCGAAGGCCGCCTGGAGCCGCCCCGCCGCGTAGGACTGTGCCTCCCGTGCGCCGCTGAGCCGCTCCCCGAAGAGCAGGAAGGTGTGGAACATGCCCTCATACCGGCGCACCTCCACCGGCACACCGGCCTGGCGCAGCCGTAGGGCATACGCCTCTCCCTCGTTGCGTAGCACGTCGGAGCCGGCGGTGATGACGGTGGCCGGTGGCAGGCCGGTGAGGTCCGCGCACCGCAGCGGCGCGAGCTCGGGGTCGTCGAGGTCCACGTCCGCCGGAAGGTACTGCTCGAAATACCAGTCCATGTCCCCGCGCGTGAGCGGCAGTCCGGTGGCGAACTCCGCATAGCTCGGCCACTGTTCGGGGTGGGTGTCCACCACGGGCACCAGGAGCAGCTGGTGCACGAGCCGTTCGTGTCCCCGGAGCTGCTGGGCGGCGACGGCCGACAGGTTGCCCCCGGCGCTGTCCCCGCCGACGGCGACCGGGAGCCCGTCGAGACCCAGGCCCGCCTCGTCGTCGAGCAGCAGCCGCACCGTGTCGACGACGTCGTGGACCGCGGCGGGGAAGCGATGCTCCGGCGGCTGCCGGTAGTCCACCGCGACCACCGCGCACCCGGCCAGGTCCGCGAGGCTGCGGCACAACGCGTCATGGGTCTCCAGGTCCCCCAACGCCCAGCCGCCACCGTGGACGAACACCAGCACGGAATCTGGTTCCGGCGCGGGGAGGTAGACCCTGACCGGGATGGGGCCCGCGCGTCCGGTCACCTCAGCGTCCCGCACGGACCACAGCGGTGGTCCCGCTCCGAGGTCCCGCGCCGGGGCCAGCATGGCCTGCCGGTTCTCCTCGACGGTCAGCCCCTGCCGCTCCGGTCGGGGCGGCACCTGTGCCAGCACCTGCTCCGCCTCCGGGCTCAGTCCCAGGTGTTCGCTCGCCATGGCCTCTCCTATCCGTGCCCCTCGTCACCGTAGCGCGGTGCCGTCGCATCGACCTGTTCGTCGGCCTGCGGTGTGGCAGGCTCGAGGGAGCTCGAAGACCGCACGAACTCGCCATTCTCAACAAGGAATGGCGGGTCGCGCTCCGCACGGACGGCGTGATCAGTCACTTCCCGACGACCAGGCTCGCAGCACTCGGGCCCTTGACGACCCTTACGAGCTCGCTTGGGCCTCAGTGGGACCGAGCTCTTCAAACGGTGTGAGGTGCACGTTCACCGGGTGCGTCGAACCGGGCGTTGAGCGAGGCCCACGGGGTCCCGGGTTGGCGGCGCAACCTGGGTGACGCCTCCGTCGACCGCCGCCGCGGAGGCCTTCGCCGCGTCACCGACCTCGAGATCGAGCCTCAACCGCGGCGCGACCCGCCGGCCGACATCGACCTCGTCGAATCATCTCCAGCTGGGCGCGGTGTTGGCGATCTAAAGGGTCGCTCGGCCGGCATCGAGGATCGTGACCTCCGCGCCTCCGCCCCCGGCAAATGCCGCCTCCTGCGGCATGCCCAGTACGTCACGGAAGAAGCGCAACGCTGCCCCGTAGTCCTCCGCATGGACGACCAGCCGCAGCTGGCGCACGCCGGTGTCGTCGTCGCTCATGGCACGGTCAACTCCGACCTGCGAAAGAACTTCCCGTCTCCTGCCACGTTCAGTGAAGTCCTCCGTGGCTCGCACCAATAGCTTGCCCCCGACGCGGACCGGTCCCATCATGATCCTGGTCGACGATGCACCAGCCTCGCCGCCGCAATGCTTCGATCAGATCGACCAGTTGATCTCGCTGATAGGCCCTCGTGCTGGTATGCCGCACCGGCAGCCGCTCCGTTCCGGGCCGGTCAGCTCGGCAGCCTCGCGACCTGAAGCTCGGGCAGGGCGTTCGTCGCCTGCCCGGCTCGAGAAACATGGTTGACCATCACGCTCCGGCAATCGCGCTGACGTCACGGGCACGGAATCTTGGTGTAGCGCCGGCCCTTCTCATCGATCGAGGTGCCATCGGGACCGTAGGCGCGGCAGCCGGTGTAACCGTCGTACCCACCAGAGCGAGGCGCGGGCGGCGCAGCCTCCTTTTTCGTTGTGCTCGGCGGCGGCGCCGGGTTGGTCTCTGGTGCGGGTGTGTACCTAGGGGCGGGAGCCGGCGGCTTTGCTGCGGCATCACGACGTGCCTGAGCCTCGCGCTCAGCCGCCGCTCGGGCCTCGGCTTGCGCTTCCTCCTTCTGCCGCGCGGCCGCAGCCGCCTCCTTCTTGCGCTGGGCGGCGGCTCTCGCAGCCGCACGGCGTTCGGCCGCCTTCGCCTTCTTCGTATCGAGCTGCTTGGCGATCCGTCGATCGTTGGCGCGGGCCTCCTTCACCAGGGATCTGGCCTGGGCCGCAAGCTTCTCTTTGAGCGATCCGTCGACGGCGCGCCACGCGAGTGAGGTATGAGGCTTGTCGAAGAGTTCGCGGACGGCCACAGCAGCCAAGAGCGCGTTTGACGACTCCTGCTGCGCTGCGGTCAATTCTGCGACGGTCGCCTGACTCGTGATCCCGGGGGCCGCCGCTACCTGTTTTTGGACCTGCTGGACCTGTCCAGGGACTGTGCAGTCGACCTTCTGCGAGAACAGGCCCCGCCGTCCGGCGACCGCTTGCTGCTGGGCTGCCTTCACGTCGGTCAGGAACCGCTGGTTGGGTGCGACGTATTTGGCGATGCCCAAGCCCGCGCGCGCGATCGCGGCGTTGACGAAAGTGCCATTCTGGGTGAAGACACCAGCGAGGGTTCGCCCGTAGCGATCGGTGCGGTCCACGTCATACTTCAATTTCACCGGGGTGCCTTCGGGCAGGAGTCTCTTGAGGAACTCCGTCGCCTGTGGGCCCAGGCACTGCACCGGCTTGTCCGGGTCCTTGGTCTCTGGGGTGTCGACGTTGAGCAGGCGAACCCGCTGCACGACTCCGCCTGTCTTCACGTCCACCGTGTCGCCGTCAATCACCCGGCTCACCACGGGTGGTGCAACGGCACTGCCCGGCTCCTCGGGCTGAACCGCGACCACTGCCGCGCCGACGCCGACTACCCCAACGGCGCCCGCGCTGATGAGGCTCAAGACGAGGGTGACAGGGGCGACCACAGGTCCTCCAGGAGGACAGAAGGGGGAGCGGGCGATGCGGCTTACACCTTAGTCATCGCTCGGAAAGCCCGCAGGGTACGGTTAACTTGCCATCCCGCCTCGCTGTGGTCAGAGCAGACGCGTATGCCGTCGCCCCGCCGTGATCACCGAGGTGACTACAGAAATGTCCCCTCTCTGACGGCCACGAGAGGCACTTCGTCTCCACCAAGGCAAAATCACCCGTTCGGCCGATGGTCCGCCCGTCCACCCCTCGGCAGACTGGAGCCTCCGCCGTCCGAACGAGAGAAGTGGCATGTCGGAAGCACCGCCGGAGTGGCGAGACCTTGCTGACAACCCCGCTGGCGCGGCTGCCCGAGCACAAGCTGAGCGGCTGAAGGAGGCTGCTCCCTTCCGAACAGCTGTCGCTCGCGTCCTTGGCGTGCGCAGTGATGAGCGCGCCTGGCGCATCGGTGCCGACGGAGAAGAGAAGGTCGCCGCCAAGCTCGATAAAGTCTGCCGGAAGGACCCGCGCTGGCGCTCGCTGCACGCGATCCCCGTGGGACAGCGCGGCTCAGACATCGACCACCTCATCATCGGGCCCGGTGGGGTCTTCACGATCAACGCCAAACACCATCCCCGAGCGAAGATCTGGGTCGGCGGCGACACGTTCCTCGTCAACGGCCATCGGCACACGTATATCCGGAACAGTCGGCACGAGGCCACCCGCGCCGCTCGACTGCTCGCCGCAGCCGGAGCACCCAACGCGCCGGTGCGCGGAGTCATCGTGCCGGTGCGTGCGGAGAAGGTGACCATCAAGAAGGCGCCCGATGACGTAGAGGTGATCGCACGGTTCGAGCTCGCTCGATGGCTCCTCAGACGACCTACGACGCTCGACGACACAACCATCGCGGCAGTCTTCGAGGTGGCGCGCTGCTCCACAACCTGGGACTGAAACCGGTCACACGTCGCGCCGAACACTCGTCAGCCGGTCTCTTCGTCAAGGACCCAGGCCCGCTTCAGCGGCAAGCGTGCGCGCGTATCAGCGGGGAGAAGCTCGTAGACGGCGAAAAGCTGATCAAGGACTTTTTCCGAGTCCCATAGCCGAATCTTGAGGCGGTTGGCACGCAGTTCATCCTGGCCTCCCTTGTTCAGACCTCCCCACGCCACCAAGAGCCCCTGGTCAGCGTGCGTGGTGCCTATCGCCCCATTGAGACCCCGAACTACCCTTGAGCCGATCGGGCTGGCTTCGGACTTGCATTCCACAATCAGAGTTGGCGAGTCGAGGCCGAGCGGGCCGCTTCCTGCCATGATGTCCACTCCGCCGTCCGGGCCCTCGGGGGACACGTCGCAAACGTAGCCCTGCACCTCCAGAATGTCAGCGATGAGGCCAGTGAGCTTGTGCTGTCCGAAGTTCTCCACCAAATGAGTGCGGACACGATCACGAATGGCTTCCAGCGTCGGCGCAGGATTGGGGTCCGCGACGTCGCTTCCGTCGTCGGCCGTTGTGTCAATCGGGGCCGAGGGGCCCTGTGCGCCAGCAACAGCTGCGTCGCTTGCTGACAGACCTCCGGGGTCAATCCCGGTGTCGAGCATCTTCGTCAGCCGCACCTCGGCATTGTTCTTGGAAGCCTGGAAGATCGTCATGGCACCGTTGAGCGTGTTGAGGAGATCATCTTTCACTGCGGCACGGGAGACATCGCTGCGTTTCCAGTCCACGCCGATGGTGTGACGTCGGCTCGGATCTTCCTCTTGGGAGAGGTACTTGTAGCCGCGGGTGCAGAAGCCCAGTGCGATCTTCTTCGTGGTCTTGAGGGGCATAACGACGACGTCCCCCGGTTGGATTGCCCCTCGCAAGGCCCACAACTGTCCCGCAAAGTTGTTCTGTCGGCCAACGGACGCGCTCGGATAGCCCGCCTTGACAGCCTCTTTCACCTGGTCGCGGCTCGTCGCTGAGCTGAGATCACCGACCTCCCGGAACCCGCCCCCTGCGACGTTGTTCTCCAAGGCCCAGCCTTCTCGCTCACCAACGCGCCCCACGCGCACGATCCATGCTGCCATCACAATCCCCTTCGGTGCGGTTGCCTGACACCATATAGACACCACCGGGCCGACACAGACCGGGCGACCAAGGCTTCCATCCTTGGTCTGCCCTGTTGCATGACCGAGGGTCCCGGACGAACCCCACAGTTCGATCGCCAGATCGGCTTATATGCCCTTCGGGAGGTTCTACGCGGACATGAACAGAGTGTCCATGTGCCACTCGAGAGCGTCGCGGTCCGGCCGATCCACTCGCCGGCTCGGGAGGGACACCAGCGACTCTCCTGCTCGCGAGTAGAACTCGTCACCGTTGCCGAAGTCTCGACGCAACCGCGGACTAACGTGTAGCCGCAGCGCAGGGTCGACGCCAAGGTAGCCACGGTCAAACAACGTATGTATGTCCGACCGCAGTAGGAGTCCGTTGTCCACGCGGTTCTGGCCTTCCTGCGACACCGGGCGGATGTGTGCTGCCTCAAGCACCGGGCGGATCTTCGCCCCCGTGATCGCACATCGGCGTTCGTATGCTGTGAGCACCAGCGCCTTGAACGCTCGCTGCCCCAGTCGGGCGGCCACCAGCCGCGGGTCTCCGAAGACAGCTCCGGGCACGACGGCGGCTTCCGTGGACGCCCGTAGCAGGGTCTCCAGCGCCGCTTCAAGGTAAGAGCCGGACTCCGACTCGAGGTCGTAAGACTTACCCATGACGATGTTGGCGGCGAAGTCCGGCGGCGGGCTGATCGCCTCGGACTCGTCAACGAAGAAGACGTCTCGCAAGAGCACGCAGCCCACCATAGGGTCCTCATCATCGCCCAGCGGTTGTCTGCGATACCTGGCGATCGCGAGGCGCATCGCCTCCAAGGACGGGACACCGTTGGCCTCCCCGAAGAACTCCCACGCCTCCGAGATCCGCAACGTGGTGGCGTTGCTGAGGAAGCCGCCCCCGACAAGGTGGTCGTTGGGTTTGTGCGTCTTGAAGACGAAAGGCTCGCCCGACCCGATGGCCTGAAACCCCCGTCCGCTCGGCCTCCAGAAGTTAACCTCGCTCAGATGAGGTCGCGCCAGGAGGAACTGATACCAGTCCTGGTCGGTCACCCCTACGAAGGCCCTCACGACGACAGTCTATTGACGTCAAGCACCCGTCGTGGGTCAAGATTTCGCATCGACTGCCGACCTGTAACCGCATTGTCGGCGACGTGTGCCAAGCTCGCCAAGGCGACGCATGCAGGGAGGCAAACGGTGGATGAGGGGCTCTACGAGGCTCTACTCACGGCGAGACTGGCGGCAAACCTGGCCGACGACATACGGTTCGTGCCCGAGCTACAACTCGTCGACCCCGCAGAGCAGCCCGCGGTCCTCGCCCGGCACGTCGCCCAAGCCACCGCCCGCCGCCTCACCATCGAGCGTGACCCGGCCAAGCGCGTCGCCCTCGTCAACCAGGTTCTGCATCTCCTCGAGCAGCCCGACGACTCTGTCGAACCGGGCCCGCAGCAGCTCCTGACGCTTGCGGTCCCGCCGGCCCCGGGCGTTCCACCTACCACCACCCGCCGGCCATCCACGCCTCTCTCCGACGCTGCCCTTCTCACCAACGCTCACGGCGAACCCGCCCTGGGCCACGAACTCCGCGCCGAGATCGACTCCGCCGACCAAGTTGACCTGCTCTGCGCCTTCGTCAAGTGGTATGGCCTGCGGATCCTGGAGCCGGAGCTGCGGCGGCTCCGCGAGCGCGGCACCACCCTTCGGGTCATCACCACCACCTACGTCGGGGCTACAGAGCGTGCGGCGCTCGACCGCCTCGTGCGCGAGTTCGGAGCAGAGGTCCGGGTCCAATACGACATCCTGCGGACCCGCTTGCACGCCAAGGCATGGCTCTTCCGCCGAGACACTGGGTACGACACGGCATACGTCGGCTCATCCAACCTCTCCCGAGCCGCCTTGCTCGAGGGAGTGGAATGGAACGTGCGTCTCTCGCGCATCGCAACTCCCTCGCTGCTGCAGAAGTTCGAGGCCACCTTCGACTCCTACTGGAACGATGAGTCCTACGAGCCATACAACCCGGATCGTGATCGCGACCGTCTCGATGACGCCTTGGCAGAGGCATCCGGGCGCAAGCAGAGTGACCGGGTCACGGTCTCGCTGTCTGGGATGCAGATCGAGGCCCGACCACACCAGCGACGCATGCTGGAGGCACTCGAGGTCGAACGCGTCGTGCGAAACCGGCACCGCAACCTCGTTGTGGCAGCCACCGGCACCGGCAAGACGGTCGTGGCGGCGCTGGATTACCGTCGGCTCGCGAGCGAGGCCGATCGTCATGGTCGCCCTATGCCCACCCTGCTCTTCGTCGCCCACCGCAAGGAGATTCTCGACCAGTCGCTCCGCACCTACCGTGAGGTCCTCAACGACGCGAACTTCGGGGAGCTATATGTCGGAGGTACTCGCCCTGAGCGTTGGCGTCACGTATTCGCCTCGGTCCAGTCGCTGTCGTCGTATGACGTGACTCAGGTCCCAGGCGATGCCTACGAGATTGTGGTGATTGACGAGTTCCACCACGCGCAGGCACCCACCTACCGCCGGATCATTCAGCACCTGACTCCGAACGAACTGCTCGGACTCACCGCCACCCCGGAGCGGGCCGACGGAACTGACGTCCGAGATTCCTACTTCGAAGGTCGCTCTGCCTGTGAGCTACGGCTCTGGGAAGCGCTCGAGGACGAGCTCCTGTCGCCGTTCCACTACTTCGGTGTCGCCGACGGGACCGACCTCGCGCAAGTGCAATGGAAGCGTGGCCGCTATGACGAGGCCGCGCTGTCGTCCGTCTACACCGGCAACGACGCTCGGGCGCGCATCGTGCTCAAGCAGGTGGCGGAAAAGATCGCCGACCCGGCCACCATGCGCGCGCTCGGGTTTTGCGTCTCCGTTGCCCACGCTGGCTACATGGCCGATGTATTCAACCGAGCCGGCATTCCAGCGCTGTCCGTGAGCGGCAATACCTCCGGCCACGACCGGACGGAGGCCCTGCGTCGTCTGCGGCGCCGGGAGGTCAACGTGCTGTTTGCGGCCGACTTGTTTAACGAGGGACTCGACCTCCCCGTGGTCGACACGGTCTTGTTCCTGCGCCCCACGGAGAGCGCCACGATCTTCCTGCAGCAACTGGGCCGTGGTTTACGTCATGCCGAGGGCAAGGCCGTCCTCACAGCACTCGACTTCGTGGGTCATCAGCGCCAGGAGTTTCGCTTCGATCAGCGCTTTCGCGCGCTCACGGGCGCCACTCGGCGTGGTCTTCGGCACCAGGTCGAGCAGGGCTTCCCCACCCTGCCGTCTGGGTGCCAGGTGATCCTGGACGAGACGACCCAGCGCGCTGTCCTCGACAACATCAAGAGCCAGGTGTCGAGCCGGTGGAACCAGATCGTCGCGGAGCTTCGCCGGCACCGCACGACCGACCTGGCGGAGTTTGTCCGCGAGTCCGGGGTCGAGTTATCAGACATCGTGCGAGCTGATCGGTCCTGGACTCGGCTACGGCGTGAGGCTGGCGTGTCGACGCCCGAGGGAGGCCCCCATGAAGCAAGCCTGCTCAAGCGAGTGCGCGCCCTGGTGCATGTCGATGACCCCGCCCGCGCGGCGGCCTACTCCACATGGCTCTCGGACCCTGCACCCGCGTATGCAGCCGCGTCACCGGGACGCCGAGCCTACGGTCGGATGCTGTTCTTCTCGCTGTGGCCAGACGGCGGTGGGTTCGGCTCCTACCAGGAGGGTTTGACCGCCCTTGCGGCAGAGCCCACCGTCCGGGATGAGCTGCGGCAGTTGATCGGCATTGGCCTCGACCAGGCGGCGCACGTCACCACGTCCTTGTCCGGAGCGCTGTCTGAACGCCCCCTTAAGGTCCATGCGCGCTACACACGTGAAGAGGCGGTCGCAGCCTTGGATTATGTCGCTATTGACGGGCGCAAGCCGAACAGCTTCCGCGAAGGGGTCCTCTTCTCCGAGGCCGCGCACTCGGACGCCTTCTTTGTCACGCTCAAGAAGTCCGAGTCCGACTACTCACCGACGACGATGTATCAGGACTATGCGATTAGCCCGACGCTGTTCCATTGGGAGTCACAGTCCAACACTACGATCGCCTCCAAGACCGGGCAGCGTTACCTCCACCACAAAGAGCGTGGGACCCACGTTTTGCTCTTTGCACGACCCGAGAAGGTCACGGAGTTCGGGTCGGGCGCGCCCTACCTTTTCCTCGGCACCGCGAACTATGTCAGCCACCGTGGCGAGCGGCCGATAGCGATCACCTGGAAGCTCGACACCCCGATGCCGGCAGAAAGGTTCACAGAAGCCAGCGTGGTTGCCTGACCGGTGTGGTTCCGGCGGACACTTGACCAGCTGGGGGAATTCCTACAGTGGCCGAGTATGCAGAGGACCCGTATTTGTTTGAGGATTTCACGGGATGCTGGGTATACTTTCTCACACTCAAGCTCACGAGATGTGCTGCGAGTTCTATCGCTGCGATTGGTTCTGGTCTTCTGGATGCAACATCCGACTCCCGCCACTCTCGGTCTGCCGCAGCCTCGTCGCGAGCCCACAGGTACCGGAGGCGGTCGACATACGACTCCTCAACGCATGCCTCACACAGGAGCCACCTTGGTCACACGTGCGTCCAAACGTGCGTACGCGTGAGGTCGGTCGTCAATGGGGTCTGTCTAGCCCGAATGCGTTGTGATCGGCACACGCTCTCCGCCACATCTTGATGGTGCACGAAGCCCCGATATTAAGTGGGGGAAACGCCCTCATCTGGATTCATTGCCCAGCACTGTCTGGGCAAATGGCCGCGTCCTTCCGCCTTTCGTTGCCGGAGGCACGCACGTATAAGGACGAACTTATGGTCGTCAGAGGAAACCTCCCTCAGATCTCGCGTCACAAGGTTCCGCTGGCTTTCCGAATCTAGGACGGCATTCCACGCCTCCCATTGGTCTGGTGCAATCCATCCGAGCCGAGCCGCATCAAACTCATCTTCAAACAGCCGCAGATACCGATGACGGTGTTGCCGATGCTTACGCGTCCCCTTACGGGTTATAAGTAGGTCATCGTCAATCTGCCAATATCGCTCGATGTAAAGGTTGCCGAGCTGCAATGGCTCCTGTCGAGTTTGCAGTTTGAGTTCTCGGCCCGCGTATGCGAGGCCAACGATCGCGACAATCAAGGTCGCCGCGCTCACGGCTAGCGCGATCCAAGAAGACACCAATACCTCCTAGACGCGACAGGGTGGTCCCCAGGGCCAGTTCAAAGTCGTCGGTTCGGCGTGGCGCCGTGGTGACACGCCGGTGCGGGTGTACAAGCCGGGCGGGCACGGCCAGTACCGGGATCGTTGTGGGTGCTTGAAATCCATTCCGATCGATCGGAGTTGCGTCCCTCATAGTGGTGTAACGCGGTCGGCGTGATCTTGTCCGGCGAGTCGTCGTGACGAGAGCGCGGCCACCGCGTGATCCTTCGAGTGAACCGTTCAAAGCACTCTCGAGAGGAATCATCACGATGACCGCACCTCACAGTCTGAACCCTGCCCGGCTGTTGGACCAAGCCTTGTCGGATGCCTCGCCGGATTTGATGCGTCACTTGTTGTCCACGGTGGTCAACGCGTTGTTGTCGGCCGAGGCTGACGTGGTCTGCGGCGCCGAGTACGGCACGCCGTCGCCGGAGCGGGTGACGTCGCGCAATGGCTACCGGCACCGCGAGTTGGACACCCGCGCCGGCACCATCGACGTGGCGATCCCGAAACTGCGCCAGGGGTCCTACTTCCCAGAGTGGTTGTTGGAGCGCCGCAAGCGCGCCGAGTCGGCGTTGATCAGCGTGGTCGCCACCTGCTACCTGCTCGGGGTCTCCACCCGGCGGATGGACAAGTTGGTCCAGTCGTTGGGCATCACGTCGTTGAGCAAGTCGCAGGTGAGTCGGATGGCGGCCGACCTGGATGAGCAGGTCGGCGCGTTCCGCACCCGCCCGCTCGGTGACGCGGGGCCGTTCACGTTCGTGGCCGCCGACGCCCTGACGATGAAGGTCCGCGAGAACGGGCGGGTGGTCAACGCCGTGGTGCTGGTCGCGACCGGGGTCAATGCCGATGGCCACCGCGAGGTCCTGGGCGTCAAGGTCGCCACCAGCGAGACCAAGGAGGCCTGGAACGCGTTCTTCGCCGACCTGGTCGCCCGTGGCCTGGCCGGGGTGCTGCTGGTCACCAGCGACGCCCACGCGGGCCTGGTGGAGGCGATCGCGGCGAACCTGCCCGGCGCGTCCTGGCAGCGCTCATCCGCGAACCTTGGGTGCGGCGGGATGGTCCCGCTGGTCCACCTCCACCGTCGGGAGAGGACCTTGGCAGCGTGACCGGACAGGTCCAGCGGC
>NZ_VOHR01000090.1 GCF_009192725.1 Segeticoccus rhizosphaerae
CGGGCCGGCGACGTGGTCGCTGTGCGGGCAGGTGAGCGTCCCAGCCGCACCCTCAGCGACTCGCGGGCGCTGGTGGTGTGGCGGCCGCGGGCCTGAAGCCCACTCCCGCGCGCGGTGCCCGGGCGGATTTCCGCGGAGTGGACAGTCATCTCAGGGACCGGACACCGCGGGTAAGGTGACCCGCGTCCCTGCCCGCCATCCCCGAGGAGGCGCCCGTGTCGGCGCTCGAACCGAAGTTGCAGTCGATCTACGAGCTGGTGCTCCAGCGCAACCCGGGGGAGACCGAGTTCCACCAGGCGGTCCGCGAGGTGCTCGACAGCCTGGGTCCGGTCATGGCCAAGCACGCGGCATACACCGACGCGCGGGTCATCGAGCGCATCTGCGAGCCCGAGCGACAGATCATCTTCCGCGTGCCGTGGGTCGACGACAACGGACGCATCGAGATCCACCGCGGCTTCCGGGTCGAGTTCAACTCCGCGCTCGGGCCCTACAAGGGCGGGCTGCGCTTCCACCCGAGCGTCTACCTCGGCATCGTCAAGTTCCTCGGTTTCGAGCAGATCTTCAAGAACGCGCTCACCGGGCTGCCGATCGGTGGGGGCAAGGGCGGGTCCGACTTCGACCCCAAGGGCCGCTCCGACGGCGAGGTGATGCGGTTCTGCCAGTCCTTCATGACCGAGCTCTACCGCCACATCGGCGAATACACCGACGTTCCCGCCGGTGACGTCGGTGTGGGCGGCCGCGAGATCGGTTACCTCTTCGGGCAGTACAAGCGGATCACCAACCGCTACGAGTCCGGCGTGCTCACCGGCAAGGGCGTCGGCTGGGGCGGGTCGCTGGTGCGCACCGAGGCGACCGGCTACGGCACGGTCTACTTCGTCGACGAGATGCTGCGAACCAGGGGCGGTTCGCTGGACGGCAAGCGCGTGCTGGTCTCCGGCTCGGGGAACGTGGCGATCTACGCGATCGAGAAGGTGCACGAGCTGGGTGGCACCGTGGTGGCCTGCTCGGACTCGGGCGGTTACGTCGTCGAGGAGAAGGGGATCGACGTCGAGCTGCTCAAGGAGGTCAAGGAGGTCCGGCGCGGGAGGATGACCGACTACGCCGATGCACGCGGATCGGGAGCGAACCACGTTGCGGGCGGCCGGATCTGGGAGGTGCCGTGCGACGTGGCACTGCCGTCGGCGACTCAGAACGAGATCGAGGAGGCCGACGCCAGACGGCTGGTCGACCACGGCTGCGTCGCGGTCGCGGAGGGCGCCAACATGCCCACCACCCCCGCGGCGACCCAGATCTTCGCCGAGGCGGGTGTGCTCTTCGGCCCCGGCAAGGCGGCCAACGCCGGAGGGGTGGCGACGAGCGCGCTCGAGATGCAGCAGAACGCCTCGCGAGACTCGTGGACCTTCGACTACACGCAGGACCGCCTCGCCGAGATCATGAAGGGCATCCACGAGCGGTGCGCCGCCACGGCTGACGAGTACGACGTGCCGGGCAACTACGTGGTGGGCGCCAACGCCGCCGCCTTCGTCCAGGTGGCCGATGCGATGCTGGCGCTCGGAGTCGTCTGACCGGTGCGCCCGCGCTCAGCCCAGTGCCCGGGTGAAGGCGTCGTAGGTGCGGGTGCCGAACAGCACGAACCGCACCAGCTCCACCTGGCCGAGGTCGGCGTCGCCGTATGGCGTGATGACGCTCCCACGGGCGAGGGTGTCCCGCATCGTGGTGACGGCGATCTCGGCCACCTCGTCCGCGTCCCACCCGTAGATGCCGGCGCTCACCGCCGGCATCGCGATGGTGTGCGCTCCGGCGCATGCGGCGGCCGACAACGACGTGCTGAAGCAGGAGATCAGCAGAGCCGGATCGGTCTGGCCGGCATGCCTGTTCGGCCCGACGGTGTGGACGACCCACCGGCAGGGCAGGTTGCCGGCGCCCGTGACGACCGCCGCGCCGACCGGCAGCCCGTCCGGGTAGGAGTCCTGCCGCAGTGCCCGGCACTCCTCCAGCAGGGCTGGACCGGCCGCGGCGTGGATCGCGCCATCCACCCCACCGCCGCCGAGCAGCGAGCTGTTGGCAGCGTTGACGATCGCGTCGACCTGCTGGGTGGTGATGTCACCCTCGACGGCTTCGATGTGACCTGTCATGACGGCCACGCTACCGCTGTGTAGGGGGCCCGGCCCGTGCTCGTGGCAGGACCTTGGCCCCCTGTCAGACGCCGACACGGCGGGATACGGTCCGAATGATCCATCCCTGACCGCACGGAGCTGACATGACCACCAGCGCCATTCCCACCTCCTCCGCCGCCAGGCGGCGGACACCGCTGGCGCAGACCTGTGGCGTGCCGCACGCCTGCGACGACGCGGTGCGCATGCGCGTGCTGTCGCGCGTGCCCTACTTCGCCGGCCTTTCCCGCGGGCAGCTTGAGGGGATCGACCGCCGGATGAACTCGCTCTCCTGGGCAGACGGGGATCCGCTCTACCTCGCTGGAGACCCGGCCGAGCACCTCTTCGTCGTCGCTGCCGGCCGCGTGAAGGTGGTGCAGCCGACCCTCACAGGTCAGGAGGTGGTGGTGGACATGGTGGGCCCGGGCGACCTGTTCGGCGCCCTGAGCACCCTCGGCGAGCCTGTCCATACCGAGTCCGCCTGGGCGCTGACCACGGTGTGCGCGTTGCGAATCGACCCGGACGCCTTCCGGGAGGTGCTCGTGGAACACCCGCAGGTGGCGCTGCGCGTCCTCGACGACGTGGCGGGCCGGCTGGCACGCTCGCGCGTCGACGTCGGCCAGCACTCGGCCGGCACGGTGCGACAGCGCGTCGCCACGACGCTGCTGCGTCTGGCCGACAAGCTCGGGGAGCCTGGAGAGGGCGGCTCCGGCACCCTGCTGCAGGTTCCGCTCAGCCGGACCGACCTGGCGGGGTTGACCGGTTCGACCCCCGAGTCGGTGTCCCGGGTGATGAGTCGGCTGCGCCGCGAGGGTGTCATCGACACCGGCCGCCGCTGGACGGCGGTCCTCGACAGGGACCGTCTCGCTCTGGCCGCCGAGGACGGCGGCCAGACCTCGACTCCCTTGGGCAGGTCGCGTGCAGGGCGCCCGCCCCAGGCGCGTTGCGGTTGATTGACCTGCGTCATGGTCGAGTTCTGTGCCCTTGCCTAATGTCGTTGGTACCAGCCCAGATCGGAGCTGGTGCAGTGCGACAAGGAGTTTGACCATGACCATCACCAGCCCCACCACGACCCAGCACACCATCCTGCGCGCCGAGGGCTTCTCGTGCCCGTCGTGCGTCGGCAAGATCGAGAAGCAGGTGGGCCGCCTCGACGGTGTCAGCAGCGTGAAGGTGCGCTTCGCCTCGTCCCGCGTCGTCGTGGACCACGACCCGGCCCGCGTGAGCGTCGCCGACCTGATCGCCGCGGTGAGCAAGGCCGGCTACGCCGCCAGCAAGGTCGCGTTCTGACTGTCGAGTCGTGAGAAGGGATCCATGACATGCACCCCCTGACCACCCTGAGGCGCTGGAGCACGAACCGTTGGGCCGTGCCGGTCGTCTCCGGTCTCTTGATCGTCGCCGCTCTCGTCGCCGGCCGCTTGGCCGGCGCCGAGGGGCCGGGCGACGTGCTCATGGTCGCGGCCGCGGTCGTTGCCGGGTCACGGATCGTGCGGGACGCCCTGCGCGCGTTGCTGGTCCGGACGATCGGCATCGACCTGTTGGTCAGTGTCGCCGCGATCGGCGCGGTCATCATCGGTGAGCACTGGGAGGCGGCCGCGGTCACGTTCCTGTTCGCCATCGGACACGCGCTCGAGGCGGCCACCCTGAACCGCACGCGGTCCGCCCTGGCCGAGCTCGTCGCGGTGGCACCCGATGTCGCAGTGGTGCTGCGCGACGGATCACAGATCGAGGTGGGCGCCACGGAAGTGCGGCCGGGCGAGACCGTGCTGGTCAAGAACGGCATGAAGGTCCCCGTCGACGGTGCCGTGATCGAGGGCACCGGGGCGCTCGACGAGGCGTCGATCACCGGCGAGTCGATGCCCGTCGAGAAGGTGCCCGGTGACCCGGTCTTCGCCGGCACCATCTCCCGCGGCGGCTTCCTCCAGGTGGAGGCCACCGGGATCGGGGCGGACACCACGCTGGCGCGGATCATCCACCGTGTCGAGGAGGCACAGGACGCCAAGGCGCGCACGGCCCAGTTCATGGACCGGTTCTCCGCCTGGTACACGCCGGCGATCATCGTCCTGGCACTCGTGGCCGGGCTGGTCAGCGGTGACGTGGTCCTCGCCCTGACCCTCCTGGTGATCGGGTGCCCCGGCGCCCTGGTCATCTCCATCCCGGTGTCGATCGTCGCCGGCATCGGCCGGGCCGCGAAGGACGGGATCCTCATCAAGGGCGGCGAGTTCCTCGAGACGTCGGCCAAGATCTCGGTGGTCGCGGTCGACAAGACCGGCACCTTGACCCACGGGAGGCCGAAGCTCACCGATGTCGTCGTCACCGATCCCGACTGGGACCGCTCTGGGGTGCTCATCTGGGCGGCGCGGGCCGAGGCCGGCTCCGAGCACCCGTTGGCGCGCCCGATCCTCGAGGCCGCGGCCGCCGAGGGTCTGGACACCAACGGGCTGCCCGAGCACACCGAACCGGTGCCCGGACAAGGCATCCTGGCCACCGTGGCCGGCCGTCGGGTGCTCGTCGGGAACGCCGCGCTGCTCGACCGGTATGACGTCACGACGGGACACGCTCCACGAGCCGCCGAGGCACTCGCCTCGGCGGGCCGAACGCCCATGATCGTCGCCGTCGACGACACCGCCGTCGGGGTGATCGCCGTCGCGGACGAGGTGCGGGCCGACGCCGCCGACATGGTGGCGCGGCTACACGCGGCCGGGGTGGAGCGGGTCGTCATGCTCACCGGTGACGCCCGGCAGGTCGCCGAGGCAGTCGCCGCGGCCACTGGTGTCGACGAGATCCATGCCGGTCTCCTCCCGGAGGACAAGCTGGAGGTCGTCGCGCAGCTGCAACGCCAGGGTCACACCGTCGCCATGGTGGGTGACGGGGTCAACGACGCCCCGGCCCTCGCCATCGCGGACATCGGCGTGGCCATGGGGGCGGCCGGATCGGCGGTGGCGGTCGAGACGGCCGACATCGCCCTCATGGGTGACAACCTCCTTCGGCTTCCGGAGGCGGTGTCGCTGGCCCGGAGGACGGTGCGGACCATGCGGCAGAACATCGTGGTCGCGTTGGCCACCGTGCTAGCGCTGCTGCTCGGTGTGGTGTTCGGTGGCGTGACGATGGCGATCGGGATGCTGGTGCACGAGGTGTCCGTGCTGGTGGTGATCGCCAACGCGATGCGTCTGTTGCGCCGAGCCCGTGGCGCGGTGGACACCGGTCGCGGTCCCTCGGCTCAGGCCGTTCCGGCACCGCTCTCGTCGGAGAACCCCGATTCGACGGCTGCTCGGCCGGCGGCGGACCGGGTGGTGTAGCCATAGGTGCCCTGGTCGAGCAGCTCGCGGGCCGACTCGACCAGGGCGCCCAGCGCGGCGAAGGCGAAGGCGCCGCCCACCGAGATGCGGGCGACACCGATCTCGGCGAGCTCGGCGACGGTCGGCGTCGCGGACATCGCGAGGACGTTGACCGGCCGGTCGACCGAGGTCACGACCGCGCGGATGTCGTCGGCGCTGGTCAGGCCCGGTGCGTAGAGCACGTCGGCTCCGGCCTCCTGGTAGGCCTGCAGTCGCGTGATCGTGTCAGCGAGGTCGGCCCGGCCGTGCAGGTGGTTCTCGGCCCGCGCGGTGAGGACCAGCCGCTGCGGCCCGGCATGCGCCGCCTCGGCGGCGGCCTGCACCCGGTCGGTGGCGAGACCGAGATCGTAGATGGGAGAGTCGGGTCGGCCGCTGAAGTCCTCGATGGACGCGCCCGCGGTGCCGGTGCCGAGCGCCAGCCGGATCGTCTCGGCCGCGCCGGCAGGTTCGTCGGCGAAACAGTTCTCCAGGTCGGCGTTGACGGGTAGCGCGGTGGCTCGCACGAGCTGTGCCGTGTGCTCGAGAGCCTCATCGCGGCTGAGTGAACCATCGAGCCGGCCCAGCGACGCGGCATACCCGCTGCTGGTGGTGGCGAGCGCACGAAAGCCGAGGGAGGCGAGTAGGCGCGCGGACCCCGTGTCCCACGCGTTGGGCAGCAGCAAGGGACCGGAGTCGTGGTGCAGCTGGCGGAAGGTGGCGGTGGCGTCGGAGTCGGGCATACCCCCTGACGTTAGTCGTCCTCACCGACAGTGGTCAGGGACATGAAGTCGGAAACGCCTGTGCGGGCCAGGATCTGGCGCACCACGCTCGGCATCCCGGTCCTGCTCTCGTCGTGGAAGAGCCGCGGTGCCGTGCAGTGATGTGTCCTGCCACGGGTGTGGATCCGGCACTCACCCGCGGCCAGCACGTTCTTGACCCAGTCGGAGTCCGTGCCGTAGGTCAGCGCGATCGTGAAGCCGCCCTCCACCCGGAACACGTTGACCGGCGTGCGGTACTCCTTGCCGGACCTCCGGCCCCGGTGGGTGACCAGCCCGAACCCGGGCAGGTACCTGGAGATCGGCGTGGTGACTCGGTTGAGGCCGACCTTGTTGAGCTCGGCGACCTTCCTGGGCAACGGCATGGGGGCGCTCCTTCGTCCGACCCATCCTGCACCAGCCAAAGGCTCGCCGCGCCGAATCTCGAGCGGACCAGAACATGCCGCCTCGCCCAAGCTCTCTGGTCCATGGCGCACGGCATGACGATTCTCGAGCTCGACCAGCGCTACCCGACCGGTGACGCACCAGAGCAGTCGTGGCAGGCCGCCGCCGAGTTGGTCACCGCGCGGCTCGGCACGGTCCCGGGCGCCGCTCACTCCCAGGGTTGAGCGGAATAGACTCAACTCTACTCCGGTTGCTGATACTGAACGTGTCCCGACCCGGCGACGTCACGGCACCGACCTGCGGCGTCGTCATCACGAGGAGATCATCTGTTTATGGACCTGCAGCTCACCACCAAGGCTCAGGAGGCGCTGTCCTCCGCCGTTCGCGACGCCGCTGCCACCGGCCACCCCCAGGTCGAGCCGGCGCACCTGCTGCTGGCGCTGACCCAGCAGACCGACACCACCACGGGACCCTTGCTGGAAGCGGTCGGTTCGTCGGCCACCGCCGCGGGGCACGCTGCGACCACGGCCTTGGCGTCGCTGCCGAAGGCCAGTGGCTCTTCGGTGAGCGCGCCCGGCCTCTCGCGCCAGGCGCTGGCCGTGCTGGAGCAGGCCAGGTCGCTGATGCAGTCGATGGGCGACACCTTCGTCTCGACCGACCACCTGCTCGTGGCGCTGGCCGGCACCGGCAGCTTCGGTCTGGACGCCGACGCGCTCACCGCCGAGATCCCCAAGATCCGCGGCGGAGCGCAGGTCACCTCCGCTGACCCTGAGGCGACGTATGACGCGCTGGGCAAGTACGGCACCGACCTCACCGAGGCTGCCCGCGAGGGCCGGCTCGACCCGGTGATCGGCCGTGACTCGGAGATCCGGCGCGTCGTGCAGGTCCTGTCCCGGCGCACCAAGAACAACCCGGTGCTGATCGGCGACCCCGGCGTCGGCAAGACCGCCGTCGTCGAGGGACTGGCGCAGCGCATGGTGGCCGGTGACGTGCCCGAGTCGCTGCGCGGCAAGCGGCTGATCAGTCTCGACCTCGGCGCGATGGTCGCGGGCGCGAAGTACCGCGGCGAGTTCGAGGAGCGGCTCAAGGCCGTCCTCGAGGAGATCAAGAACAGCCACGGCGAGATCGTCACCTTTATCGACGAGCTGCACACCGTCGTCGGTGCCGGCGCGACCGGCGAGAGTGCCATGGACGCCGGCAACATGCTCAAGCCGATGCTGGCCCGCGGTGAGCTGCGGCTGGTCGGTGCGACCACGCTTGACGAGTACCGCGAGCACATCGAGAAGGACGCGGCGCTGGAGCGGC
This sequence comes from Segeticoccus rhizosphaerae, assembly GCF_009192725.1. GTDB lineage: Bacteria > Actinomycetota > Actinomycetes > Actinomycetales > Dermatophilaceae > Segeticoccus > Segeticoccus rhizosphaerae. Next base: position 7,936 of record NZ_VOHR01000090.1, read on the forward strand.
GCTTCCAGCAGGTCTTCGTCGGTGAGCCGAGTGTCGAGGACACCATCGGCATCCTGCGCGGGCTCAAGGAGCGCTACGAGGCGCACCACAAGGTGGCCATCGCCGACTCCGCGCTCGTCGCCGCGGCGGCGCTGTCCGACCGCTACATCACCGGTCGGCAGTTGCCCGACAAGGCGATCGACCTGATCGACGAGTCCGCCTCGCGGTTACGGATGGAGATTGACTCCAGCCCCGTCGAGATCGACGAGCTGCGGCGCGGCGTCGACCGGCTCAAGATGGAGGAGCTCGCGCTCGCCCAGGAGACCGACGCGGCGAGCAAGGAGCGTCTGGCCAAGCTTCGCCAGGACCTCGCCGACCGCGAGGAGGAGCTCGCCGCCCTCAACGCGCGCTGGGAGCAGGAGAAGGCCGGCCTCAACAAGGTCGGTGAGGTCAAGGCCCAGATCGACGACCTGCGCAGCCAGGCCGACCGGCTGCAGCGCGAGGGCGACCTCGCCGGCGCGTCGGCGATCCTCTACGGCCAGCTGCCCGCGCTCGAGCAGGAGCTCGACCAGGCCCAGGCCGCCGAGTCGACCTCGTCGACCGCCGGCGGTGAGGCGCCGATGGTCAAGGAGGAGGTCGGGCCCGACGACATCGCCGACGTCATCAGCTCGTGGACCGGCATCCCTGCCGGCCGCCTGCTCGAGGGCGAGACCGAGAAGCTGCTGCGGATGGAGGACCACCTCGGCAAGCGGCTGATCGGCCAGAAGGCTGCCGTGCAGGCGGTCAGCGACGCGGTGCGCCGCTCGCGCGCCGGTATCGCCGACCCCGACCGCCCCACCGGCTCGTTCCTCTTCCTCGGACCCACCGGAGTCGGCAAGACCGAGCTCGCCAAGGCGCTCGCCGACTTCCTCTTCGACGACGAGCGCGCCATCGTGCGGCTGGACATGAGTGAGTACTCCGAGCGGCATGCCGTCGCGCGGCTCATCGGAGCTCCCCCGGGGTATGTCGGGTACGAGGAGGGCGGCCAGCTCACCGAGGCGGTGCGTCGACGTCCGTACAGCGTCGTCCTGCTGGACGAGGTGGAGAAGGCCCACCCCGAGACCTTCGACATCCTGCTGCAGGTGCTCGATGACGGACGGCTCACCGACGGTCAGGGCCGCACGGTCGACTTCCGCAACGTGATCCTGGTGATGACCTCCAACCTGGGCTCGCAGTTCCTGGTCGATCCGCTGCTGGACGACCACGCCAAGCACGAGGATGTCATGGCCGCGGTGCGTGCCGCGTTCAAGCCGGAGTTCCTCAACCGGCTCGACGAGGTCGTCATCTTCGACGCCCTGACCACCGACGAGCTCGCGCACATCGTGGACCTGCAGGTCGCGGCGCTCGCTCGGCGGCTCACCGACCGCCGGATCACCCTCGAGGTGACCGACGCGGCGCGTGAGTGGCTGTCGCTGACCGGCTACGACCCGGCATACGGCGCCCGTCCGTTGCGCCGGCTGGTGCAGACCCAGATCGGTGACCAGCTCGCCAAGGAGCTGCTGGCGGGCCAGATCCATGACGGCGACACGGTCGTCGTGGACCGAGACCCCGAGGCGGACGGACTCACCGTGCGACCGGCCGGTGTTGCCGTCAACGGCTGACGGAGTCCGCGGGACCGCTCGGGACCGCCGGTCATCCGACCGGCGGTCCCGATGTCTGCCGGCCAGAGGTTAGGTTCAGTTCATGCGACTTCGCTCCACGTCCGTGGCTGCCGTGGCAGCCGCGCTTCTCGCCCTCACCGCCTGCAGCGGGGGAGGCGGCGCCGACTCCGGGTCGGGAACGGCCACCCCGCCCTCGGCCCGCGACCAGTTGGCGGCTGCGAAGAAGGTGCTGGATGACGCGTCGTCGGTGCACCTCAGGCTGACCTCCCAGGACGTGCCCGAGAAGGCTGACGGCGTCCTTGGCGCGGAGGGAGACGGCACCCACGCGCCGGCGTTCAAGGGCACCCTGGAGGCCCGGATCAAGGGCCTGCAGGCGACGGTGCCGGTGGTCGCGGTCGGCGGCGGATTCTGGCTCAAGCTGCCTTTCTCGAGCTCCTACCTGAAGGAGGACCCGGCGAAGTACAACGCGCCCGACCCCGCCGACCTCTTCTCGACCGACCACGGCATCACGACGCTGCTCCCGGCCACGAAGGACCCGAAGCTCGGCGACAAGTCACGCGATGGCAAGGAGGTCGTGCAGACGATCACGGGCACGCTCCCCGGCAAGGCGGTGACCGACGTCCTGGTCATCGGTGACGCGAAAGGCAGCTACGACGTGACCTACGGGATCGTCCCGGACAGCAAGCAGATCCGCACCGTGGCGGTCAGCGGGCCGTTCTACCCAGGTGCCACGTCGACCTACACCCTGCACCTGGACGCCTACGGTCAGCCGGTTGAGATCACCCAGCCCTAGGGCCCTTCTGGGCACGGCCTCGGCGGCCGTCGCGCTGGCCGCCGCCGACACGTATGTCGTGGTGCTTGCCCTCCCGGACATGATGGCCGGCGTGGGCCTCGGCATCGACGCCCTGCAACGGGCGGCGCCGATCATCTCCGGGTTCCTGCTCGGTTACGTCGCGGTCCTCCCGCTGATCGGACGGGTGGCCGACCTGGTGTCTCGGCAGCGGATCCTGCTGGTGTGCCTCGGCATCTTCGTCGCCGGGTCCGTCGTCACCGCGAGCGCGGTGGACCTGTCGGTGCTGGTATCCGGCAGGGTGCTCCAAGGAGTCGGTGGGGGAGGCCTGGTCCCCGCGACCCTGGCCCTCGTCGCCGACCTGTGGCCGGTCGAGCGGCGTGGCACCGCGCTCGGGGTCGTGGGTGGCGTGCAAGAGCTCGGCAGCGTCCTCGGGCCGCTCGTGGGCGCGCTGATCCTCGCGGTGTCCGACTGGCGAATGATCTTCTGGGTCAACGTCGCCCTGGGGATTGCCTTGGCCGGGGTCATCGTCCTCACCGGGCGCGAACGCGTCCGGGCGCGGCCGGTGCCGGTTGTCCTGGGCCTGGTCGCGGGAGTGCTCGGCGTGCTGACCCTGCTCGCGCCCCAACGGTTGGTCGTCGACATCACGCTGGGCGTCCCCTTCATCCCGTTCCATGGAGATTCGCGGGTCGCTACGCCCATCGGGGTCGCCGCCGCCGTGGCTGTGCTGCTGTTTGTCACCGCCACCGCGGGATCGTGGGGCCCGGTGCTGAGGCAGGCCGATCTCACCGGTGCCGTGTGCCTGGCCGTGGCCCTCGGGTCCCTGGTTCTCACCTTTTCGTCGGCCGACCCTGAGCGTTCCGTCATCGGACCGCTCGGCTGGTGGCTGGTCCCGGTGGGCCTCGTCGCGGTCGCGCTCTTCCTGTGGCGCCATCGTGTCGCGGCGTCTCCACTGATCGCGCGCGGACTGGTCCAGGCACGCGTCATACCGGCCTTGCTGGTGAGCGTGCTCGTGGGATGTGCTCTGGTAGCGGTCGTGGTGGACGTCCCCCTGCTCGCGCGGTTGGTGATGACCGACTCCCAGACCACCGCGGCGCTCGTGCTGGTGCGGTTTCTCGTGGCGGTGCCGATCGGAGCGGTGGCCGGCGGATGGTTGCTCCAGCGGTGCGGGGCCGGGCTCGTGGCCGGGCCGGGACTGCTTGCTGCCGCCGCCGGGATGTTGGCGATGGCCGGATGGGACGAGGGCTCGCTCCAGCACTGGACCGCGACGTTGGTGCTCGTCGTCGTGGGGCTCGGACTCGGGCTCGCGATTGCACCGGTCAACGACGCGGCGCTCGCGGACGCGCCACAGGAGGCGCACGGGATGGCGAGCGCACTCCTGGTGGTCGGGCGGATGGTCGGCATGGTCGTGGGGCTGGCGCTGCTGACCGCGATCGGACTGCATCGGTTCTACGCTGCGGTCAATGCCTTGCCCGACCCACAGGCCCCCGGTGCGATGGTCCACGCGGGGGTGGTGCAGGTGCAGACGGTGTTTCTGGGCGCGGCCGTGGCTGCGCTGTTGGCGGCGCTCGTGTCGCTGTCCCTGGGGCTGCGCAGACGCCGGCACGCGTTGAGCTCGGACGACGGGCCAGCCGTGGTCACCGGTGCACGCTGACGTGACGTGGCTCTTGGGGCGCGTCAGGCGCTGGCTTGGAGGTGGTTGGTCGGGTGGGTGGGGTAGTCCTGGCCGGCTGGTGAGGTCCGGGTGCAGGTGCCGTCGGGGGTCATGGTCAGGTGCCAGCCGGCTTGGTGTTTGGCGCGGTGGTGGTGTTTGCACAGGCAGTGCAGGTTGGCGACGGTGGAGCTGTTGGCGGGGATGACCCCGATGCCGGGGATGAGGCAGCCGGCGGGGTCGGCCCGCAGCCAGGCCGGGGTGTCGACGGTCAGGGGTGCGGCCGGGGTGGTGGTCTCGTGGGCGGGGTGCAGCATCCCCCCGCCCGCGGGGCCCAGCTGGGTGTAGCCGGACCCGCCCGGCCCGCCGGCACAGCCACGGTCCACCCCCGCCACCACACCGCCCGCACCGTGGTCGTCGGCATCGGTATCGGCATCGGTGTCGGTGTCGGGAGGGGTCTCGGGGGGCCGGTCGGCCCAGGTGTCGTCGACGGCGAACAGCTCGATCACCTCGGCCCACTCCGCGTCGGTGGCGCCGCCGTCCTCCCAGGGGCCCGGCTCCCAGACGTCCTCGGACCCGCCACCGCGGGTGGTCTCGGGGCCGCTGTCGGCGTGCCGGCGGTGGGCCAGCGCGTCGATCGCGGC
>NZ_VOHR01000091.1 GCF_009192725.1 Segeticoccus rhizosphaerae
CCGCGCCCACGCCGCCGCGGTCGGCAGCCTCCTTGGCCGCGGCGGCGTGGGCGCGGTCGCGAGCGAGCTCACCGGAGCGCTGGTACTCGGCGAACCTCGCCGCCTCCTGCTGCTGGTAGGTCAGCTGGTCGGCCGCGGCGGTGGTCTGGCCCGTGTCCACCTGGGCGCCGACAGCGGCATACCCGGCAGCGGACGCCGCGAGCGCGGAGACGACGAAGGTCGCGGCGACGGCCGGGCGACGCAGCGCCTTGACGGGTCGCAGCAGAGAGGCGCCGGCACGGTGCCTGGCGGGAGTGCGCTGGACGCGCTGGATCTTCTGGGGCATGCGGGGTAGGTCCTCCAAGGAACAGGCCGCCCCGATGGGGACGGCCTGTGTGGTGCACGATCAAAAACTGTGCGTTATCAATTCGAGATCTGGCCCAGTCACCGTGCCAGAATCGACCGACATCGCAAAATCGGCTCCCCGCCCGTCCGTGCTCAGCGCGGCCGGTGGCTGTGACCAGTGCCTCATCCGGCGACCACCTTCGCAGCACGGCGCGGCCCCCCGCAGATCTTGTCCACACCCCTCCCCTGCCTCTCGTGGGACGGGCCCGGCGGACCTGCGCGCCGGGACGGGGCGGTCAGCTCTCGGCGCCCTCCTCGAGCAGGTCGGTCACCAGTGCGGCGATCGGGCTGCGCTCGCTGCGGTGCAAGGTGACGTGCGAGAAGAGGGGGTGGCCCTTGAGCTTCTCGATGACCGCGGCGACGCCGTCGTGGCGGCCGACCCGGAGGTTGTCGCGCTGCGCGACGTCGTGGGTGAGCACCACGCGGGAGTTCTGCCCGATCCGCGACAGCACGGTGAGCAGCACGTTGCGCTCCAGCGACTGGGCCTCGTCCACGATCACGAAGGCGTCGTGCAGCGAACGACCGCGGATGTGCGTCAGCGGCAGGACCTCGAGCAGCTCACGGTCGACGATCTCCTCGACCACCTCGCGGGAGACCACTGCGCCGAGCGTGTCGAAGACGGCCTGGCCCCAGGGCCCCATCTTCTCGTTCTCGGTGCCGGGCAGGTAGCCCAGCTCCTGTCCCCCGACGGCGAACAGGGGGCGGAAGACGACCACGCGGCGGTGCTGGCGGCGCTCCATGACCGCCTCGAGACCGGCGCACAGGGCGAGGGCGCTCTTGCCGGTGCCGGCTCGTCCGCCGAGGCTGACGATGCCCACGTCGGGGTCGAGCAACACGTCGAGGGCGATCCGCTGCTCGGCGCTGCGGCCGTGCAGCCCGAACGCGTCGCGGTCTCCCCGCACGAGCCGCACCGACTTGTCGGCCACCACCCGACCGAGGCCGCTGCCGCCCGGACCGAGCAGGACCAGGCCGGTGTGGCACGGGAGCTCGCGGGCCTCCTCGAGCTCGAGCCGGCCGTCGGCGAAGAGCGTGTCCAGCTGCTCGGTGCTGACCTCGAGCTCGGCCATGCCCGTCCACCCGCTGTCGACGGCCAGCTCGGCGCGGTACTCCTGCGCGTCCAGCCCCACCGCCGAGGCCTTGACCCGCATCGGCATGTCCTTGCTGACGAGCGTGACCTCGGCACCTTCATCGGCCAGGTTGCGCGCCACCGCGAGGATGCGGGTGTCGTTGTCCCCCAGGCGGAATCCCGACGGCAGCGACGACGCGTCGGTGTGGTTGAGCTCGACCCGCAACGTCCCGCCGTCGGTGCCGATCGGCACGGGAGCATCGAGCCGGCCGTGCTCGACGCGCAACCCGTCCAGCAGCCGCAGCGCCTGCCGGGCGAAGTAGCCCAGCTCTGGGTGGTGCCGCTTGGCCTCGAGCTCGGTCACGACCACGACGGGCAGCACGACCTCATGTTCGGCGAAGCGGACCATGGCACGGGGATCGGACAGCAGCACGGAGGTGTCGAGGACGTAGGTCTTGCCCGACGAGGTCGGGCTCACGGGCGCGCTGGCGGACGAACGGCGGGGCGAAGTCATATGAGGCTCCTCGTCGCAGCGCACGGTGCGTTACGACTTCTCGCGGACCGGATGCCGGAACCGGGCCCGCACCTGACGGCGGGACCGGGACCGGCCCTCCGTCCGGAGCTGCGTTCGCTCCATGAGGCGGGCCTCCCGGACGCGGGACGGGTGCCTCGCGTCAAACCCACGGTATGCCGGGTGCCCGCCTTCGCGCTGCATTTGCCCCGGCGCGTCCGATCAGATGGAGCCCGAGCGCCAGGCAGCGCGTCGAGGAGCCGCCGCGGGGAGAACGACCGGAGCCGGCGCTGGGGACCTCGCGCCCGAGGTCAGCCTCCGTAGCGACGTTCGCGCTCGGCATACGCACGCAGAGCACGCAGGAAGTCCACGCGCCGGAAGTCCGGCCAGAAGGCCTCACAGAAGTAGAACTCGCTGTGGGCGCTCTGCCAGAGCAGGAAGCCCCCCAGCCGCTGCTCGCCGGAGGTGCGGATGACCAGGTCGGGATCGGGCTGTCCCTTGGTGTAGAGGTGCTCGGCGATGTGCTCGACGTCGAGGTCCTCGGCGAGCTCCTCGATGGTGGTGCCGCGCGCGGCGTGCTCCTGGAGCATCGACCGGACCGCGTCGGTGATCTCGCGCCGGCCACCGTAACCGACGGCCACGTTGACGAGCAGCCCGTCGATCCCGCTGGTGGCGTCGGCGGCCTCCTTGAGCCGCAGGGCGGTCTGGGTGGGGAGCAGGTCGAGGGCGCCGACCGGGTGCAGTCGCCAGCGGCCGTCGGCGGCGAGGCCACCCACCGTCGACTCGATGATGGCCAGCAGCGGGGTGAGCTCGGTCGCCGGGCGGGTCAGGTTGTCGGTGGACAGCAGCCACAGCGTGACCACCTCGACGCCTGCGTCCTCGCACCACTCGAGCAGCGGCGAGATGTTGTCGGCGCCGGCCTGGTGGCCGTCCTGGGTGGTGCCACCGTTGGCGCGGGCCCACCGGCGGTTGCCGTCGAGCATGACACCGACGTGGCGCGGGAGGCGGTCCTGCGGCAGCTTGGCCGCGAGCTGTCGCTCGTAGGGCGCGTACAGGAGCTTGCTCCACCGCGGCATCCTCGGCATCCGGATCTCCTCGTCGACCAGCCTGTCTCCCCGGGGGTCAGGGTACTCCGCGGGGGTGGGAAATCGCCGCAGGCCGGGATTCGTCGGACCTACTCTTGGGTAACTTACGAGTCCGTAGGTTACGCTGGGCCCATGAGCAGCCAGCCGACGACGCCCGACGCCCCGCGCTCGGAACGCCTCGACGCCGTCGTGGCGGCGGTCAAGCCCCGGCTGCGAGGGTGGATCCACGCCGGCACGTTCCCCCTGGCGCTCGCGGCCGGCATCGTGCTGGTCTGCCTGGCACCCACCACCAAGTCGAGGATCGCCGCAGCGGTGTTCGGCCTCACCGCTGCGATGCTCTTCGGGACCTCCGCGGTCTACCACCGAGGCACGTGGTCTCCCCGGTTGCAGGGACTGTTGAAGCGGTTGGACCACTCCAACATCTTCTTGATCATCGCGGGCACCTACACCCCCTTCGCGCTGCTCCTGCTGCCCGCCCACGACGCCAAGGAGCTGCTGCTCATCGTCTGGTCCGGAGCCGTCGCGGGGGTGCTCTTCCGGGTGTTCTGGGTGGGCGCTCCACGCTGGCTCTACACGCCGATCTACGTCGCGCTCGGCTGGGTGGCCATCTTCTACTTCGGCCCGTTCCTCCAGCACGGCGGCGTCGCGCTGGTGACCCTGATCGCGGTCGGTGGTTTCCTCTACACCCTCGGCGCCATCGTCTACGGCACCAAGAAGCCCGACCCGTCACCGCGCTGGTTCGGCTTCCACGAGATCTTCCACGCCTTCACCGTCGCCGCGTTCGCCGCGCACTACATCGCGGTGTCTATGGCGATCTACGGCGCCTGAGAGTCGTCCCCGCGTCCGTCGCCGGGCCGCTTCGGTGGTCTTGGCGTGCCGTCGGTCCCGTCGCCGGGCGGCTCCGTTCCCCGACCCGGCCGGGGGTCGGTGCCACCGGGCCCGCCGTCGGGATTCGCTGACCTCTCGCGCTCGGCTGCCGCCCGCTCCGCCTCCAGCCGTGCCTCCTCGCGGTAGCGCACCCGCCGGATCCGGGCAAACATGTTGCGCATCAACAACCAGAGCGCGATCGCGAGGAAGAAGAAGACGAGAAAACCGCCGATCCCGGCGGTGACGCTGACGTCCTCGTCGGCGGCCAACGCGATCACGAGCGCTCCCCGGTGCCGTCGAAGGCCAGCTCCAGGCCACCCCGGCGCGCGAGGGCGTCGGCCTCGTCGAGGCTCGGGATGCCCGCGAACAGGTCGTCCTCGATCGGTTCGACCGGGACGTAGGACAGCGCGGCCTCGTAGTCCTCGGTGGGCCACAGCCGCTGCTGCATGTCCAGCGGCACCCGGAACCACGACCCACCCGGGTCCACCTGGGTCGCGTGTGCCAGCAGGGCCGCGTCCCGCTGCGGGAAGTAGTCGGCGCACGGCACCCTCGTGGTGATGGTGCGCTCGCCCCGCTCCTCCCAGCGCTTCATCCACTCGGTGTAGGGAGACTCCATGCCGGCTGCCTCCATCGCCTCGTGGAACGTCTGGATCCGGCCCTTGGACAGCGTCTGGTTGTAGTACAGCTTCAGCGGCTGCCACGCGTCACCGGCGTGCGGGTATGCCGACCCGTCACCCGCCGACCGGAAGGCCGACATGGACACGGTGTGGCACATCACGTGGTCCGGGTGCGGGTAGCCGCCATTCTCGTCATACGTCGTCATCACGTGCGGACGGAACTCGCGGATGACGCGCACCAGCGCCTCCGTCGTCACCTCGAGGGGCTCCAGAGCGAAGCAGCCTTCGGGCAGCGGCGGCAGCGGATCGCCTTCTGGCAGACCGGAGTCGACGAAACCCAGCCAGGTGTGCCGCACCCCCAGGATCGCCTGCGCCTTGGCCATCTCCTGGCGGCGCACCTCCGGCATGTTGCGCAGGATCTGGGGATCGTCCTTGAGCCCGGGGTTGAGCACGTCGCCGCGCTCGCCGCCGGTACACGACACCACGAGCACGTCGACACCGTCCGCGACGTACTTCGCCATCGTCGCCGCCCCCTTGCTCGACTCGTCGTCGGGGTGCGCGTGCACCGCCATGAGCCGTCGCCGTTCGACCACCTGCACACCTCTACCGTGGGATAACTGACAATGGGTTGGCGCCCATCATCGCACCCGCGCCCCGGCGCCTCACGCACCCCACGAAGGAAGGTCGGCCCCGTGCCTGCAGAGACGTCCACGAGCGCCGACCCCAGCCAGCGCAAGTGGTGGTTCATCGCGGCCGTCGGCATCTCGATCGGGGTGGCGATCGCGATCTGGTTCGGCGTCTCGGCGAGCACCGGCCGACCGCTGTGGACCGACGTGGGATACCAGGTCAGGAACGACCAGGTGGTCCGGGTGACCTACGACCTGACCCGTCCCGTTGGCCGCGAGGTGGTGTGCACGGTTCGGGCCCTGGACGTCCACCACGGCACCGCGGGCAGCATCACGGTCACCGTGCCGCCGGCGCAGCAGAAGACCACCCGCGAGACCACCCTGGTGCAGACCACACACCGGGCGGTCACCGGCCTGGTGGACACATGTGTCTTTCCCGGGCAGGAGGGCTCGTAACCACTTCGTCACCTGATGTTTGGACGCATTCTTGCTATCCTGATGACTTCACCACGTGGGTCTGGGCCCGATGATCGGCAACGATCAGGGTCCGGACCTTCTTGTTTGGCTCCTCGCCGTTCCTCGGTGCTGCCCGGAGCCGGACGACCCGGAACAAGGAGTGTCAAGTGACCGACAGCGCGACCACGGCCAGCTACCTGACCCAGGAGGCGTACAACCGCCTCAAGGCTGAGCTCGACCGCCTCTCCGGCGAGGGACGCACCGAGATCGCCCAGAAGATCGAGGTGGCCCGCGACGAGGGAGACCTCAAGGAGAACGGCGGCTACCACGCAGCCAAGGAGGAGCAGGGCAAGATGGAGGCCCGCATCCGCCAGCTGACCCAGCTGCTCGACAACGCCACGGTGGGCCAGGCGCCCCCGGACGACGGCGTCGTCGAGCCGGGCATGGTCGTCACCGTCGACCTCGACGGCGAGGAGCTCACCTTCCTGCTCGGCAACCGCGAGATCGCCGACGGCAGCGACCAGGTCGACGTCTACAGCGAGAAGTCCCCACTGGGCATGGCGATCATGGACAAGAAGGTCGGCCAGACGACGTCGTTCTCGGCGCCGAACGGCAAGGACCTCGAGGTCAAGGTCCTCGCCGCCAAGCCCTACGCGGGCTGAGCCGCCTCGCCGCGCGCACCGTGGTGCGCGCGGCGTCGGCCGGTCAGCGGCTGGCCGAGCGGCGGTACTGCCAGTTGGCCAACGGCACGAACACGATCAGCACCGCCACCGCCCAGATGAGGGTGTAGAGGGCCGGGTGCTGCAGGGCCCACGAGGCGGGGTCGACCGCGGTGGGGTCGGGGTTGGGGTTGCCGAACAGGTTGCGTGCGGCCTGGGTGACCGCCGAGACCGGGTTCCACGCCGCGAAGGTCTGCAGGGGTCCGGGGAGCGTGCCCAGGGGCACGAAGGTGTTGGCCACGAAGGTCATCGGGAAGATCACGATGAACGCCGCGTTGTTGACCACCTCGGGACTGGGCACGAGCATCCCGATCCAGGCCATCACCCACGAGATGGCGTAGGCGAAGACCAGCAGCACGAGGTAACCGCCGACGGCATCGAGGAACGACGTGCGGATGCGCCACCCCACCAGCAGGCCGGTCAGCGACATGACGACCAGGACGATGACGTTGTTGAGGACGTCGGAGAAGGTGCGTCCGGCCAGCACCGCCGACTGCGCCATCGGCAGCGACCGGAACCGGTCGATGATCCCCTTCTTGACGTCCTCGGCCAGGCCCGCGCCGGTGATCGTCGCACCGAAGATCACGGTCTGGGCGAAGATCCCTGCCACGAGGAACTCGCGGTAGCCCGCCCCGCCGCCGGATCGGTCGATGGCGCCGCCGAAGACATAGGCGAACAGCAGCACGAACATGATCGGCTGCAAGGTGGTGAAGACCAGCAGGTCGGGCACCCGCTTGATCCGGATCAGGTTGCGCTTGGCGACGACCAGCGCATCACTGATCGCGTAGGCGAGGCTCATCAGATCTCCTTCCTGGCCATCACGTGCTCCCCCGCGCGGCGCTGCCGGCCGTCGGTCTGGTGCTCCGGGTGGCCCCCGCGGGCACGTTGACCCGCCCCATCCGTGCCCGGGTCACCCGCACCACTGCCGGAGCTGTCCGTCCCACCGCCGCGGCTGCCGCCACGGCTGTCATCGGCCTGGTGGCCGGCCCGCTCCGCGCTCGCCCCGTGGCCGGTCAGCGACAGGAAGGCGTCATCCAGGGTCGGCCGCCGGATGCCGATGTCCTGGACCTCGATACCGGCCGCGTCGAGCCGGCGGACCGCCTCGATCAGCCCCGCCGTGCCACGGTCGCTGGGCAGGGTGATCCGCCGCACGTGCTCGTCGACCTCGGCGACCCCACCGGGACGGCTGTCCTCGAGCAGGACGCGGGCCTCGACGAGTCGAGCCTGGTCGGCGATGACCACCTCGAGACGCTCACCACCGACCTGCGCCTTGAGCTGGTCCGCGGTGCCCTCGGCGATCACCTTGCCGTGGTCGACCACGATGATGTTGTCAGCGAGGCGGTCGGCCTCCTCGAGGTACTGCGTCGTGAGCAGCAGCGAGGTGCCGCCCTCGACCAGGGTGGTGATCACGTCCCACATGTCGCCGCGACTGCGCGGGTCGAGCCCGGTGGTGGGCTCGTCGAGGAAGAGCACCGGCGGCCGCGCGACGAGCGCTCCGGCGAGGTCGAGCCTGCGCCGCATGCCGCCCGAGTAGGTCTTCGAGGGCCGGTCGCCGGCGTCGCTCAGGTCGAACTGCTCCAGCAGCTCCCGCGCCCGCGCTCGTGACGCACGACGGCCGAGGTGGTAGAGCCGGCCGATCATGTCGAGGTTCTCGAAGCCGGTGAGGTGCTCGTCGACGGCGGCGTACTGGCCCGAGACGCCGAGGCTGTCGCGGGCCCTGGCGGGGTCGGCCAGGACGTCGATACCGGCCACCTCGGCCCGCCCGGCGTCAGGGCGCAGCAGCGTGGTCAGCACCCGCACCGCGGTCGTCTTGCCGGCACCGTTGGGTCCGAGGACCCCGAGCACGGTGCCCTCGGGCACGGCCAGGTCGAGCTGGTCGAGGGCTCGCACCGTTCCGTAGTGCTTGACCAGTCCTTCGGCGACCACGGCATACGTCATGGGTCGAGCCTGTCATCCGGCCCAGACATGCGGCGACTGGTTTGTTGCGGGCAGGGGGTTTCGTCCATGTGGGGTCAGACCGGCGCGTCGCCCGGGACTCATCGCCCCCTCGTGCGGATCTTCGCGACGTTCGGGTCACGCGCCGCGGCGAACGGCAACAGTGATCGGTGCGGCGAAGGCGCCTGCGGCGCGAAACGGTATGCCGTGAGGCCACCTGGCGACCCCGGCTCACCTGCGGTCAGTCGAAGATCGGCTCGTAGCCCCGCTCGCGCATCGCCGCGACCACCGCCTCCTTGTGCGGCGCGCCCTTGGTCTCGACCTGCAGCCCGATCTCGACCTCGTCGACCCGCAACGACGTCCCGGTGCGCACGTGCTCGACCTCCAGCACGTTGGCGTCGGCGCCCGCGAGCGTCTCGAGCAGGCCTGCCAGTGATCCCGGGCTGTCCGGCACCCGCACCCGAAACTGCAGGTAGCGCCCGGCAGCGGACAGCCCGTGCCGGATGATCCGCAGCAGAAGGAGCGGGTCGATGTTGCCGCCCGACAGCACGGCGACGATCGGCCCGTCATACGCGCCCTCTCCGGCCTCGAGCAGGCGCGCGACGGCCGCCCCACCGGCAGGCTCGGAGACCAGCTTGGCGCGTTCGAGCAGGAACAGCAGCGAGCGGGACAGGGTCTCCTCGCTCACGGTCTCGATCTGGTCGACCAGCTCGGAGACGATCGCGTAGGGCACCTCGCCGGGACACCCCACGGCGATGCCGTCGGCCATCGTGCTCATCTTGCCGAAGGGCACCGGGTGACCGGCCCGCAGCGAGAGCGGGTAGGCCGCGGCCTTCTCGGCCTGCACCCCCACCACGCGCACGTCGGGGCGCTGGTTCTTGACCGCGGTGGCGATCCCGGCGAGCAGGCCGCCTCCCCCGGTGCTGACCACGATGGTCTTGACGTCCGGGCACTGCTCGAGGATCTCCAGTCCGCAGGTGCCTGCCCCGGCGACGATGTCCTGGTGGTCGAAGGGGTGGATCAGGACCGCGCCGGTCTCCTGCTCGAACTCCTTGGCGCGCACCAGGCAGTCGTCGATGGTCTCGCCCAGCTGCTCCACGGTCGCCCCGTAGCCGCGGGTCGCGAGAAGCTTGGGGATCGGCGCGCCCAGGGGCATGAAGACGGTGGCCCGGATGTCGAGCAGCTGGGCGGCGAGCGCGACGCCCTGCGCGTGGTTGCCGGCGCTGGCGCAGACCACACCGCGCTCCTTCTCCTCGTCGGAGAGCCGGCTCATCCGGGTGTAGGCGCCACGGATCTTGAACGAGCCCGCGCGCTGGAGGTTCTCGCACTTGAGCCACGTGTCGACCCCGGTCCGACTGCTCAGCGCGCGACTGAACTCCAGCGGGGTGGCCTCGACCGTCCCGCTGAGCAGCTCGCGCGCGGCGAGGACGTCGTCGAGGGAAACGGGCAGCGTCGTGGAGGCCATGACGGCAGCGTATCGACGTGCTCGGGCGCCGTCGCGCCGGACGGGCCCGACGAGGCGCACGCCTGACGGCGAGCGGCACAGGCAGGGGTGTGCCGTTCGCCGGCAACTGTGCGACTCACCGGCCGGAGGTCAGCCGCCCCCGCCGGCCGTCTGGGCGAGGGTGCCCAGCAGCGCGACCAGCAGCAGCCCCCCGACCGCCATCATGGCGATGCTCGGGCCCTTCGCGGGCAGCGCCGCCGGGTCGGTCCGCTCACGCACGCCGCGCTGGTGCCGCTTCCACCGGCGGATGCCGAGGACGAGGAGCACCGCGGCAATGAGCAGGACCAGCATGTTGGCGGTGGCCTGACCGGCAGCCGCAGCCGAGTCGGCAGCCACGGCACTCGTCACCAGCGTCATGACCGGCATGGTGTCATGGCCCCTGGTGGCACGACGACTCGCACGGTCGCCGACGACGGACCTGGTGGGTGAGGGGAGCGGTCAGGCCCGGGGCAGCGCCCGCTCGAGGTCGGCGACCAGGTCGTCGGCGTCCTCGATGCCGACCGAGAGACGGACCAGGTCGGCGGGCACCTCGAGCTCGGTGCCGGCCACGCTGGCGTGCGTCATCCGTCCCGGGTGCTCGATCAGCGACTCGACGCCGCCCAGCGACTCCCCCAGGGTGAACACCGTGGTCCTGGCGCAGAGGTCGACGGCCGCCTGCTCGCCCGCCTTGACCTGGAAGCTGACCATCCCGCCATACCGGAGCATCTGCTTGGTGGCGACGTCGTGGCCGGGGTGCGTCGCGAGCCCGGGGTAGTGCACGGCGCTCACGGCCGGGTGGTCCTGGAGGAAGGCGACGACCTTCTCGGCGTTGTCGCAGTGCCTGTCCATGCGCAGGCCGAGCGTCTTGAGGCCGCGCAACACCAGCCACGCGTCGAACGGGCCCGCGACGGCACCCATCGAGTTCTGGTGGAACGCAATGCGATCGGCCGCGTCCTCGAAGCCCGCGACGTCGATCTGCCGGGCCGTGACGACTGCGCCACCGACGACGTCGCTGTGTCCGCCGCAGTATTTCGTCGTGGAGTGCATGACCACGTCGGCACCCAGGGCGAGCGGCTGCTGGAGGTAGGGCGTCGCGAAGGTGTTGTCGACCGCGAGCAGCGCGCCGGCCTCGTGCGCCACGTCGGCGACGGCGCGGATGTCGGCGATGCCCAGCAGCGGGTTGGTGGGGGTCTCGACCCAGACGACCTTGGTCTGCCCGGGCCGGATCGCCTGGCGCACGGCGTCGACGTCGGCGATCGCGGCAGCGGTGTGTTCGATGCCCCACGGCTGGGCGACCTTGTTGATCAGCCGGTAGGTGCCGCCATAGGCGTCGGTCGGCACGACGACGTGGTCGCCCGGCCGCAGCAGCGCCCGGATCACCGTGTCCTGACCGGCCAGGCCGGACGCGAACGCGAAGCCGCGGCCACCCTCCTCGAGCGCGGCGAGGCACTCCTCGAGCGCGGTGCGGGTCGGGTTCGCCGAGCGGGAGTACTCGTAGCCCTCCCGCAGCCCGCCGACGCCGTCCTGCTTGTAGGTCGAGACCTGGTAGATGGCGGGCACGACCGCGCCGGTGCGCCGGTCGGGCTCCTGTCCGGCGTGGATGGCGCGGGTCGAGAAACCGCTGGGTCGGGCGTCGTGGTCGGTCATGCCCCAAGGCTAACCGTGTGAGCTCGCGCCCGGTCGCACAGCCCGTCACGCCACCCCCACCCCCAGCCCAAGCCGCGGACGACGCGAGGAATCGCGCGCGATCCAGGGGCGGTCTCGGTCAGGTCGGGACCGGCGGCGGTGTGCGTCAGATGGCGGGGTCGGGGCCGCTCGCGGGCCGCACCCGGGGAATCGTGAGCGCCGGCAGGGAGACGTGGATGATCGGCCCGATCGACAGGGCGAACAGCACCGTCCCGACCCCGAGGTTGCCGCCGAGGATCCAGCCGATGATGACCACGCTGACCTCGATCGAGGTGCGGACCAGTCGCACCGAGCGGCCGGTCCGGCGCACCAAGCCGGTCATCAGGCCGTCTCGTGGGCCCGGGCCGAAGCTCGCGCCGATGTAGGCCGAGCTGGCCACGCCGTTGATCACGATCCCGGCCAGCAGCAGGCCGATCCGGCTGGCCATGGCGTCGACCTGAGGGAGCCAACTGAGGAAGACGTCGAGGCACGCCCCGATCACGAGGACGTTGCTCACGGTCCCGAGGCCGGGCTTCTCGCGCAGCGGGATCCACAGCAGCAGCACGACGGCACCGACGATGATCGACCACACGCCGATGCTCAGGCCGATCTGACGCACGAGGCCCTGGTGCAAGACGTCCCAGGACATGACGCCGAGGTTGGCGCGCACGATGAGAGCCTCGCCGAACGCGAAGGCGACCAGCCCGGCATACAGCTGGATCAGGCGGCGGGGCATGGGCGCAGCATCTCACCGCGCCGATCTGCCCTGCCTCCGGCTCCCACCTGTCGGACCGACTTCAGGCCTCGACGACCTTGTCCTTGACGACCTTGACCGCCACCTTGGCGAGCGGCCGGGGCGCCGGCCCGCTCACGTTGTCGCCGCTGGCGAGCGCGTAGACCGAGCCGTGGCAGGGGCACTTGAACTCGCCGCCCTGGGGCGCGACGGTGCATCCCATGTGGGTGCAGATCGCTGAGAACGCCACGATGGTGCCCTCCTTCGGCTGCGCCACGACCAACGGCCTGCCGGCGGCGTCCTGCGCCGCGACGCCGCCGCCGACGGGAACGGCCGAGAGGGCCACCAGGTCAGCCCCGGAACCCCCGGACTGGCCACGGGGAGCGGAGGAGTCCGGCGCGCTGCTCCCGGG
>NZ_VOHR01000092.1 GCF_009192725.1 Segeticoccus rhizosphaerae
CCGGCACGCCGGCCTGCTCGATCCGGCGGATCTCCCGCGCGCGCTCGAGCAGCCGCAGCCGCCACGCGAGGTGGCCGTAGCCGTCGTGGTCCGGCACCGCGAGGTCGCCCGGCAGGCTGTCGATCACCACGACGGTGAGACCGCGACTGGTCAGGGCCACCGCCTGCTGCAACGCCACCGGCGACACCAGCGGCGAGAGCATGACCACCAGCGCCCCCGCTCCGATGCCGAGCCGGGTGAGGCGCTCGTCGGGGTCACCGCGGTCGGTGCCGGGCCGGATCGCGGCCAACGTGTCGAGCACCCGTCGCAGGTGGCGCCGTCCGGTCGCGGGCGGGACACGGGTCACGTCGGCCGCGCCGAGGACCCGCAGGCTGACCCGTTCGCCTCGGTGCAGGTAGTGCTCGGCGACCGCTCCGGCGGCCCGCACGGACACGTCGAGCGTGCTCGCGCTGCCCTCGATGCCCTCGCTCTCACCGAGGTCGTTGAAGGCGTCGACCACGAGCACCACGTGGCTGTCCTGGTCGGCGTAGCTGGAGGTGACGTGCAGCTCACCGGTGCGGGCCGAGACCGGCCAGTGGATGCGCTTCAGCCGGTCGCCGACCTGGAACGGCCGGATGCTCGCGAACTCGCTGCCCTCGCCCGGCCGGGCCGCCCGGTTGACCCCCACCAGACCCTGTGGATGCGGTGCGTGGGCGGTGGTGTCGAAGACGGCCGGCAACGGCAGGGTCCGCACGCCGATCGGCTCGAGCTCGACCGGGCCGAACCGGAACGCACCCCACGAGCTCGTCGCCCCGACCAGTCCCGGCCCGACGTTCCGCTGGCCCCAGCGCAGCGACCGCCACGCGGTGCTCACGGTGTGGCGGGCCGGGTCGCCGCCGGCGTCGTCCTCGCCGTCGTGCAGGCTCTCGGTCCGCACTCCCGACACCGGGTCGAGCTGGGACCAGACCCCCCGCTCCAGCACCGTGGTGACCTCCTCCATCCCCTCGACCCGGGTCAGGTGCACGTTCCAGAGCGTGGCCTCTCCCTCACGCACGGTGGTCAGCGAGATGCCGCACGAGATCGTGGGCGAGGAGCGGGGCCTCGTGAGGACGGCCCAGAGCGCGATGGTCGCGAAGGGCGCCCCGAGCACCAGCAGGTCCGGACGGTGCAGCACCAGCGCGGCAAGCATGGCGAACGAGGCGACCAGCAGGGCGCGCAGGTGAGCGGGCGTCGGCCGCCAGCCTCGGTCGGAGCGTGCCATCTCAGCCCGCTGCCCGGCTCTCGCGGGCGGAGGGCGTGGGCACCGAGTCGAGGACCTCGCCGACCACCGAGGCGCCGGACACGTTGCTCATCCACAGCTCCGGCTTGACGGTGATCCGGTGCTCCAGCACCGCGTGTGCCACCTGCTTGACGTCCTCGGGGGTGACGTAGTCGCGGCCTTGCAGCACGGCATACGCCCTCGCCGTAAGCACGAGGGCGAGGGAGCCGCGTGGCGAGGCACCCATCAGGACGTGCCGGTGCCGGCGCGTCGCGGCGGCGAGCGCCACGCAGTACTCGCCGACGCTGGGGTCGACGGTGCCGCGCTCGATCGCGGCCTGCATCTGCAGCAGGCCGTCGGCCTCCGTGACGGCCTCCAGCGTCTGCTCCTCGTGCCGTCGTCCGATCCGCCGCTGCAGCACGTCGAGCTCCTCCTCCGCCCTCGGGTAGCCGAAGCTCACCCGCATGAGGAACCGGTCGAGCTGTGCCTCCGGCAGCGGGTAGGTGCCTTCGTACTCCACCGGATTGGCGGTCGCGAGCACGTGGAACGGCGCGGGCAGCGCGAAGGTCCGTCCCTCCACCGTGATCTGGCGCTCCTGCATCGCCTCCAGCAGGGCCGACTGGGTCTTGGGCGGGGTGCGGTTGATCTCGTCGGCGAGCAACAGGCCGGTGAACAGCGGGCCCCGGCGGAACTCGAACTCGGTCGAGCGCTGGTTGTAGATGAAGGAGCCGGTCAGGTCACTGGGGAGCAGGTCGGGAGTGAACTGGGCCCGGGTGAAGTCGAGCCCGAGGGCCTGCGCGAAAGAGCGGGCCGCCAGGGTCTTGCCGAGCCCGGGGTAGTCCTCGAGCAGCACGTGCCCGCCCGCCAGGACGCCGCTGAGCACCAGCTCCAGGGCGCGCCGCTTGCCCACCACGGCGGTCTCGACCCGGTCGAGGACGGTGTTCGCCCGCTGGGAGACGGTGGGCAGGTCGGGGGGAGTCGTCACAGTGCCTCGATTCGGGTCAGGTGGTCGGACAGCGTGGAGCGGCTGAGCTCGCCCAGCCGCTCGGGTGGTCGTGACAGGTAGTCGTGCAGCGCGGGACCGAGCAGCTCGACGGCGCGGGCGTCGTCGAGCCGTATGCCGTGTGCCGACTCCAGCCGTTCGGCGGCCAGGTCTGCGAGCAGTTGCTGCAGGTCCACCGGAGGCCGACGCCGCCGCAGGTTGCGCGCGTCCTTGTCGATCGCGTCGCGGACGATCCGGTGCAGGTGGGACAGTCGCGGGTCCGCGCCCCTCGGCCGGGGCGCCGGCGAGTAGAAGCCGGCCCAGTGGGCGGGCTGTGACTCCAGCGCGAGGTCCTGCACTAGCCAGGACAGTGCGAAGCCGGCGGCGAGGTAGCCAGCCAGCACGGTCACCGCGGGGTCGGTCCGCAGCCACCAAGCCAGCAGCACCACGACGAGCCAGACCACGGCCAGGCCGAGGACGCGCCGCCGCCACAGCCGGGTCACCGGTCCTCCCTCGTCGGGCCGTCGGGCGGGGTGGTGGGAGGTCTGGGAGGGCCGGGAGGGCTGCCAAAGCTCGCGCCGGTCGGTTGCCGAGGCGTCTCACCGACCCGCTGCAGCCCCTCGTGGGTCACCCGCAGGGCCGAAACGGCTCGGTCACGGTCGGCCTCGCCGAGGTCGTGGGTGGAGAACCGGGCGACCCGGTAGAGGTGGGCGAGCTCGTGGACGGAGTCGGGGTCGACCGCCAGGCCGGTGAGCACCCGGGCGGTGAACTCGGCAGAGGTCTCGCTCGGCCGGCGGGGCAGACCCGCGCCGGCCACCGCCTCCTCGAGGCGCAGCCAGCAGGCCACGATCGCGTTGCGTGGCCGGCCCTCGGCAAGGGCCGCGAACTGTGACTCGGCGTCCTCGACGACGGAGGTGGCGATGTCGGGCAGGACCTCGAAGGCCGTCTCTCGCGGACGGTCGCGGCGGAAGCGCACCAGGCGGTAGACGTAATAGGCCACGGCGGCCACCACCAGCACGGCGACGAGGACGGCCAGGATCGTCAGCAGGAGGCCGAAGACGGTGCTGCCGTCGTGGACCTTGCTCATGTCGATGCTCGGCTGCGGGGGCGGGGTGCCGCTCGGCTGCGGTCCAGGGGTGCGTGGCCGCACCGTGGCGCGGGGAAGCTCGAACGGGTCCTGCGGGGGTCCGAGGACGGTGACCGGGCGACTGCTGGTCACCCACAGCAGGAGCGTCAGGGCCCCCGCCCCGGCGACCGCGATCCATCCCCGCCGAGTCACCCTCGCACCGTACACGCAGGCCCCCGGTGCTCCTTCGCGGTCACGGGGCCCGTCGGGTGGGCGACCGCACAAGCCGCCCGGTCGGCCCGAGACCGAGCAGCAGGGTCAGGCCGCCGAGGCTCCACCACGGGCGCGAGCAGCCCACGGCGTGCAGAGTCCGCGGTTGCGTGGACGTGGCCCGCAGCAAGCGGCGCCGGACGTCAGTGGCCGCGGTCGGGCGTCGCCGATGACGGATCAGCTCGCCGGTATGACGGCGCTCACCGGCCGCTCCCCACCCTTGCGACACCGGCCCGCAGCGAGCAGCCACACCACCAGGAGTCAGTGCTTGACGTAGGGGACCAGCTGGACGTCGCGCACCTCGAGCTGGTCTGCCTCGGCATAGCTGATCGCGGTGACGTGTCCGGTGGCGGCGAGGTCGGCCTCCGCGACCCGGACCTGCTCGACCTGGGCGGACGGGGCGGCCAGCACCATCGAGGTGATCTCGGACTTCATGCCGACCTTCGCCTCCGACTTGACCTTGCGCACCCCGGCCAGGGCGAGCCCGACCGTGTCGAGCAGGGCCTTGTCGGCATCGCCCGTCGCGGCGCGCAGGCCGGACGACTCCGGCCACGGCGACCGGTGGACCGAGCCCTGGTGCCACCACGACCAGACCTCCTCGGTGGCATACGGGAGGAACGGCGCCAGAAGGCGCAGCAGCACGTCGAGGGCGACCCGCAGCGCCGCCCGCGCCGACGCGGCCGCCTCGTCTCCCTGCCCGCCGTAGGCACGGTCCTTGACCAGCTCGAGGTAGTTGTCGCAGAACGACCAGAAGAAGCTCTCGGTGATCTCGAGCGAGCGGGTGTAGTCCCAGGACTCGAAGCCCGCGCCCGCCTGGTCGACGACGTCGGCGAGGGCAGCGAGCATCGACCGGTCCAGCGGGTGCGTCACCCGTGCGGCGAGGTCGTCGCCGTCCGCCGTGACGTCACCGAAGGACAGCGCGAACTTGCTCGCGTTGAGGATCTTGATGGCGAGGCGCCGGCCCACCTTCATCTGGCCGTCGTCGTAGGCCGAGTCGGAGCCAAGCCGCCCCGAGAGGGCCCAGTAGCGCACCGCGTCGGAGCTGTGCTGCTTCAGCACGTCCTCGGGCGTGACCACGTTGCCCTTGGACTTGCTCATCTTCTTGCGGTCGGGGTCGAGGATCCAGCCGTTGATGGCCGCGTTGTCCCACGGCACGCTGTCGTGCTCGAAGTGGCTGCGCACCACGGTCGCGAACAGCCAGGTGCGGATGATGTCGTGGCCCTGCGAGCGCATGTCCATGGGGAAGATCCGGTCGAACAGCTCGGCGTCGTTGCGACCTCCCGCGTCGCTGGTCACCGGCCAGCCGGCGGCGATCTGGGGTGACAGCGACGAGGTCGCCCACGTGTCCATCACGTCGGGGTCCGCGGCGAAACCGCCAGGCCGGCCGCGCTGGTGCTCGTCGTAGCCCGGCGGGGTGTCTGAGGTCGGGTCGACCGGCAGGCTCGCCTCGTCGGCCAGGATCGGGTTGGCGTGGTCGGCCGTTCCGTCGGCGTCGACGGGATACCAGACGGGGAAGGGCACGCCGAAGAAGCGCTGGCGGGAGATCAGCCAGTCGCCGTTGAGGCCCTCGACCCAGTTGCGGTATCGGGCCCGCATGAACGCCGGGTGGAAGCCGATCTGCTCTCCCCGGGCGATGAGCGCCTTGCCGAGGTCGGCCTCCCGGCCGCCGTTGCGGATGTACCACTGGCGGCTCGTGACGATCTCCAGTGGCTTCTCGCCGCGCTCGTAGAAGTTCGCCTTGCGCTGCGTCTTGACCGGCTCGCCCACGAGGTCACCCGACTCGCGCAGGGCCGCGACCACGTTCTCCCGGGCGGTGAACACGGTCTTGGTGGCGAGCGACTCGGCATACAGCTGCTCGCCCGGACCACCCGCGATCCAGGCGGGGGTCTCGCCCTGCATCCGACCATTGCGGGTGACCAGCGAGCGGATCGGCAGCTGCAGCTCGCGCCACCACTGGACGTCGGTCAAGTCGCCGAAGGTGCAGCACATCGCGATGCCGGCGCCCTTGTCCGGCTCGGCGAGGTGATGGGCCAGCACCGGGATCTCGACCCCGAACAGCGGTGAGGTGACAGTGGATCCGAACAGGCCGGCATACCGCTCGTCGTCCGGGTGGGCGATCAGCGCGACGCACGCCGGGATCAGCTCCGGGCGGGTGGTCTCGATCTCGACGGCGTCGGCACCGTCCCGGTGGAATCGGATCCGGTGGTAGGCGCCGGGGTAGTCACGTGCCTCCAGCTCGGCCTGGGCGACCGCGGTCTGGAAGGTCACGTCCCACAGGCCCGGAGCCTCCGCCTGGTAGGCCTCCCCGCGCCGGACGTTGCGCAGGAACGCCTGCTGGGCCACGGTGCGCGACCGGTCGTCGATGGTGCGGTAGCCGCGCGACCAGTCCACCGAGATG
The DNA here is from genome assembly GCF_009192725.1 of Segeticoccus rhizosphaerae. Lineage (GTDB taxonomy): Bacteria > Actinomycetota > Actinomycetes > Actinomycetales > Dermatophilaceae > Segeticoccus > Segeticoccus rhizosphaerae. Next base: position 5,954 of record NZ_VOHR01000092.1, read on the forward strand.
CCGAGCCGGCGGAAGAGCGACTCGTAGGCCTCCTCGTCCTGCACCGTGAGCGACTCACACAGCTCGATGAAGTTGGCCCGGCTGATCGGCTGCTGGTCGGCGGCCTTGATGCTCTTGGAACCCCCGCTGTGCGGCGGCTCGTAGTCGGGCGCGTAGGGCAGCGAGGTGTCCCCGCGCACGCCGTGGTAGTTCTGCACCCGCTTCTCCGTGGGCAGGCCGTTGTCGTCCCACCCGATCGGGAAGAAGACCTCCCGACCACGCATCCGCTGGTAGCGGGCCATGCAGTCGGTGTGGGTGTAGCCGAACACGTGGCCCATGTGCAGCGAGCCGGACGCGGTAGGGGGAGGCGTGTCGATGGAGAAGACCTGCTCCCGCGGCAGCCCGAGGGCGCGCTCCCGGTCGAACGCGTAGAGGTCCCGCTCCTGCCATACCGCCATCCAGCGGTCCTCGAGCCCGTCGACGGACGGCTTGTCGGGCAGCGTGGGCGTGCGGCGGTCGGGAGTGCCTGGGGCGGGTGAACTCATGCGGGGATCTTCCCAGACCACGGGGCCGGGCCACCAATCGGTTGACGCCGTCGCAGCCGCGGGTCGCGCCGCAGATTCGGCAGGCCCGGCGACCTTCACTAGAGTGTCGCTGTCGTGGGCCGCCATGGACGGACCCCGGACCGACCTGGACCGACATGGAGTGCCACGGAACAGCCCACGCGCTCGGAGGTGGGCGCTGTGGCGAGAGGAAGAAATCACAGATGACGGTTGCGGGTGCAGCAGGGCCGCTCGAAGGCGCCCGGGTCTTTCTGACCGGGGTCACCGGATTCGTCGGCCAGGCCGTGCTGCAGCAGCTGCTGAGCACCTACCCGACCACCTCGGTCACCGTCCTGGTCCGGCCCCGTGGCGACATCTCGGCGCAGGACCGGCTCGAGGGGCTGCTGCGCAAGGCGGTGTTCACCCCGTGGCGCCGGGAGATCGGTCGGGAGGCCGTGCAGGCCGCGCTGCGCGAGCGCGTGCGGGTCGTCGAGGGCGACCTCGGCTCGCTCACGGCGCTGCCCGGCGACATCGACGTGGTGCTCCACGGCGCCTCCACCGTTTCCTTCGACCCGCCCATCGACGAGGCCTTCCGCGACAACGTGTCGGGGGCGCAGGCGCTGTATGACGCGGTGCTGGCCAGCGGCGCCGACCCGCACGTCGTGCACATCTCCACCGCCTACGTCGCCGGGCTGCGCAAGGGCATCGTGCCCGAGGAGCGGCACGAGCACCACGTGGACTGGCGCGCCGAGGCGCAGGCCGCGTTCACGGCCCGCGACAGCGTGGAGCGCGAGTCCCGCCACCCCGAGGTGCTGCAGGACCTGCTGAAGAAGGCCCGCGACCGGCACGGCAAGGCCGGCCCGCAGGCGGTCGCGCAGGCCGCCGAACAGGCGCGGGTCAAGTGGGTGCACCGCCGGCTCGTCGACTTCGGCCGCAGCCGGGCCCAGTCGCTCGGCTGGCCCGATGTCTACACCTTCACCAAGGCCCTCGGCGAGCGGGTGGCCGAGGAGCTGTGGGCCGATTCCGGACACCGCCTGTCGGTCGTGCGCCCGACCATCATCGAGAGCGCGCTGCACACGCCGGCCCCGGGCTGGATCGACGGTTTCAAGGTCGCCGACCCGCTGATCGTCGCCTACGGCCAGGGCTACCTGCCGGAGTTCCCCGGCCTGCCCGACAGCGTGCTCGACATCATCCCCGTCGACATGGTGGTCAACGCGGCGCTCGCGGCGGCCGCCTCACCCCCGCCTGCGGGGCAGAGCCAGTACTTCCACGTCGGCTCCGGCGCCCGCAACCCGCTGCCGTTCCGGCGCATGTTCGACAACGTGCTGACCTACTTCACCGCGCACCCCATGCCGGACGGCAAGGGTGGGCAGGTGCAGGTGCCGGCCTGGGAGTTCCCGGGGGGCCGCCAGGTCGAGCGCAGGCTGCGACGGGACGAACGGCTCATGGACCTCGCCGGGCGCGCCCTGCTGCGGTTGCCCGCGACCGAGCGCACCCGCAACTGGGCCGTCGAGGTGCAGCGCAAGCACGACGGGCTCGGGCAGCTGCGCGGCTACGCCGACCTCTACCAGAGCTACACCCAGACCGAGGTCATCTACGACGACAGCCGCACCCGCGCCCTCCACGAGGCCCTTCCCGAGGACCGGCGACGCGACCACGGCTTCGACGTCTCCGAGATCGACTGGGAGCGCTACCTGCAGGAGGTGCACATCCCGGGCATCACCAAGCTGGCCCGCGCCTTCTCCGGCCGCAACCGCGACGCGACCACCCGGCCGGCCAGCCTGCCGCGACGCACCGACGTGGCCGCCGTCTTCGACCTGCAGGGCACCGTGCTGGCCTCCAACGTCGTCGAGCAGTACCTCCTCATGCAAAAGGCGGTGCTGCCGCCCGCGCAGTGGCCGCACGAGGTCGCCGACCTGGCCCGGTCGCTGCCGGAGTACCTGCGGGCCGAGCGCCGTGACCGCGGTGAGTTCATCCGCACGTTCGTCCGGCGCTACGAGGGCGTCGACCAGGTGCAGCTGCAGGCCCTGGTCGACGGGGAGCTGGGCGAGGCGCTGCGGCGCGGCGTGATCCCGCAGGCCGTCGCCCAGATCAAGGCGCACCGCGAGGCCGGCCACCGGACGGTCCTGGTGACCGGTGCCATCGACGTGTTCGTGCGTCCGCTCGCCCCGCTCTTCGACGAGGTGGTCGCGGCGAAGATGCATTGCGACCAGGGCACCTGGACCGGCTACCTAGACGCCCCGCCGCTCGTGGACGAGGCCCGCGCCGCCTGGCTGCGCGAATACGCCCGGGCCCGTGGCCTCGACCTGTCCGGGTCCTACGCCTACGGCGACAGCCAGTCCGACCGTGTCTGGCTGGAGCTCGTGGGACACCCCCAGGCGGTCAACCCGGACGTGGCGCTCTACCAGTACGCCAAGCGCAAGCACTGGCAGGTGCACTCGTGGGACCGGCCGTCGCGCACCCGCCTCGAGGGGCTGGCCGGCAACCTGGCGTCGCGGACGCACAAGTGACGGCCGGCGGACCGCTCGCGCGCCGGGCGCTGGTGACCGGGGGGACCTCGGGCATCGGTGCGGCCTTCGCCCGCGCGCTGGCCGGGCAGGGCGCCGACCTGGTCCTCGTCGCCCGCGACGCGACCCGGATGGAGGACTTCGCCGCGGACCTGCGCAGTCGCCACGGCGTCGAGGTGGAGACGCTCGTGGCCGACCTCGCCGAGCGTGACCAGGTGCTGCGGGTGGCTGACCGGCTGACCGCCGCGGACCGCCCCGTGGACCTGCTGGTCAACAACGCCGGTTTCGCGGTCCGGGCCCCGCTCACCGCCGCCGACACCACGCCGCACGAGCACGCGATGGACGTCATGTGCCGCGCGGTGCTGATGCTCGGCGCGGCGGCGGGCCGCACCATGCGCGAGCGCGGCAGCGGCCGGATCGTCAACGTCTCCAGCACTTCCGGGTATGTGGTGCTGGGCAACTACTCCGCGATCAAGGCTTGGGTCACGGCATACGGCGAGGGCCTGGCGGTGGAGCTGGCGGGCTCCGGCGTGACCGTCACGACGGTGTGCCCGGGGTGGGTGCGCACCGCGTTCCACGACCGGGCCGGCATCGCGACCACCAGCATCCCGGGTCCGCTCTGGTTGGACGCCGACGACCTCGTCGCCGAGGCGCTGAGCGACGTGGCCAGGGGCCGGGTCATCTCGATCCCCAGCAAGCGCTACCGCATCCTGATCTGGGGAGCGAGGCATGCGCCGCGACCGGTGATCCGTCGGATCTCCGCGGCCATCTCGTCCTCCCGGCACCGGGACGGGGCAGCCCGGGCCGAGCGCGCCGCGCAGACGACACAGGCAGAGCAGGACGGCGGGGACCAGCCGGGTCCGCGTCCACCCTCCGGCACAGAAATGTCAGATGATGATCCTCATGCATGAGTCCCCCGGCGCCAGACCGGGATCCCGCTACACCTCGATCCGCCACGCCGCCGCCCGTCACGTGGCGCAGCGCGGGCTGCTCAAGCCGCTCGTCTGGTCGCTGGTCGACGTGACCGTCCGGGGCACCGAGAACCTCGAGGGCCTGCGGGCCCCGTTCGTCGTGGTCGGCAACCATTCCAGCCACCTGGACGCCCCTCTCGTGCTGGGGTCGCTGCCGCCGCGGCTGTCGCGCTACCTCGCCGCCGGCGCCGCCGCGGACTACTTCTTCGACGTCTGGTGGCGCAAGGGGCTGACCGCGCTCTTCTTCAATGCGTTCCCGGTCGAGCGCTACGGGCTCCGCAAGCGCTCGAAGGTCGCCACGACGCTGCTCGCGGAGGGCGTCCCGCTGCTGCTCTTCCCGGAGGGCACCCGCTCCCACGACGGCTCGATGGCACCGTTCAAGCGGGGGACCGCGGCGCTGTGCCTCACCGCCGGGGTGCCGTGCCTCCCCATGGCGATCGTCGGTGCGAGCAAGGCGATGCCGCGCGGGACGAGCTGGCCGGTGCGAGGACGGCCCCGGGTCACCGTCGTCTTCGGCGCGCCCATGACGCCGCACGAGGGGGAGCACTCCTCGGCGTTCTCGGCCCGGATCGAGGAGCGGGTGCGCGAGCTGCACCTGTCCGTCGCTCCGCTCCCGCCGTCGACCAGGCGCCGCCACACCGACGAAGCCAGCGACAACCACCGCGTGGAATCTTCGCGAGGTCTCGGCCCCGCAGAAGGCACCGAACCTCACGAAGACTCCACACAGGAGTCGCAGCGACCGAGCGCAGGAGGAGAGTCATGACGTCCGTGCAGCACATGAAGTGGTGGGGATGGGGCCTCGACGGCGTCAGCTTCCACCACGAGGACAAGCCCGCCCTGCGCCCCTTCGTCCTGGAGGCCGTCGGTCTCGACCTGGACGTGCCCGCCGAGCCGATGATCTCCTTCGACGACCTCGCCGTCCCGGACAGCCGGATCGGTGACGAGCTGCTCGGTGCGCTGACGGCCGCGGTGGGCGAGGCCCACACCACGACCGACGGCATGGAGCGGGTCGTCCACACCTACGGCAAGAGCCTTCGCGACCTGTTGCGGGTGCGCGCCGGCGACCTGCCCCGGGTGCCGGACGTCGTGGTCTACCCGGCCGACGAGGGCGAGGTCCGGCAGGTCGTCGACCTCGCCGTCGAGGCCGACGCGGTGATCATTCCGTTCGGCGGCGGCAGCAACATCTCCGGCAGCCTCGAGCCACCCGCGGACGAGGCCCGACCGGTCATCTCGCTCGACCTGGGCCGCCTCGACCGGCTGCTCGAGGTCGACGAGGGCTCCGGTCTCGCCCGCATCCAGGCCGGCACCCTCGGCCCCGACGTGGAGCGCCAGCTCGGCGACCGGGGCTGGACGCTCGGCCACTTCCCGGACTCCTTCACGCACAGCACGATCGGTGGCTGGGCGGCCACCCGCTCCTCCGGCATGCAGTCGGACAAGTACGGCGACATCGCCGACATCGTCCGCGGCGTGCGGGTGGTGCGGCCGGGCAAGATGCTCGTCGTCCGGCCCGTCCCGTCGGCCTCGACCGGCCCGAGTGTGCGCGAGATGGTCCTGGGCAGCGAGGGCCGGCTCGGGGTCATCACCGAGGTCACCGTGCAGGTGCACCGGATCCCCGAGCACCGGGTCGTCCTCGGTTACCTCTTCCCGTCCTGGAAGAGCGGCCTGTCGGCGATGCGCGAGATCTCGATCAGCGAGGCCACCCCGTCGATCACCCGCGTCTCCGACGCCCACGAGACCGGCTTCTCGTTCGCCACCCGCAAGAAGACCGAGGGCTTCTCGATCAGTGGCACCGCGAGCAAGGGCCTGATGGCGGTGCTGGAGAAGCGCGGCTGGGACCTCGACCAGGCCTGTCTGTCGTTCGTGGGTTTCGAGGGCAGCAAGGGCCACGTCTCCGACCAGAAGGCCATCGTCCGCAAGATCATCCGCAGCCACGGGGGCATCGTCCTCGGCAAGGGCCCGGGCGAGCTCTACGACCAGAAGAAGTTCGACACGCCATACATCCGCGACTACCTGCTCGACCGTGGTGCCGCCGCGGACGTGTCGGAGACCGCGGCACCGTGGTCACGGCTGCAGCAGGTGTATGACGACGTGACTGCGGCTGCCAATAGCGCCTACGACGAGCTCGGCGTCAAGGGATGGATCATGTGCCACCTGAGCCACTCCTACCACTCGGGCGCCTGCCTCTACTTCACCTTCGCCTTCCCGCACGGCGGGGACGTCGCGCTGAAGCAGTACCAGACGGTCAAGAACGCGATCCAGCAGTCGTTCATCGACGCGGGCGGCACCCTGTCGCACCACCACGCCGTCGGCACCGAGCACTCGGCCTGGCTCGAGCAGGACATCTCGCCGGCCGGCGTCGAGCTCGTCAGCGGCCTGCTCGGGGCGGCCGACCCGAGGGCGAACTTCAACCCCGGCAAGATCCTGCCCTAGGGGGACTCGGCCACGATGCCGCCACCAGACGGTGCGCCGGCCGCTGCGGCGCGCCGCCGGGCGGCGCTGGCGG
>NZ_VOHR01000093.1 GCF_009192725.1 Segeticoccus rhizosphaerae
GTCGCCCGCCGCGCCGGCTGACCCGGACTGTGCTCCCTCCCGGCCGGTTTGCTCCACCCAGGCCGATCCGCAGGCCCCGGCGACCGGCCTGAGGCGAGCAATGCGGCCCGAGGTGAGCACGGGCCGGACACGCCGGGTGGCTACGCTCGACACGTGAGTGTTCCCGAGAGCGTGGTCCGGGCCGTCGCACACCTGCCGGCGCCCTGCGGGGTCGTCGACCTGGCGGCATTCCGGGCCAACGCCCAGGACCTCGTGCGCCGAGCCGGTGGCCTGCCGATCCGGGTCGCCTCGAAGTCGGTGCGCTGCCGCCCGCTGCTCGAGCAGGTGCTGGAGCGGCCAGGTTTCGCCGGGGTCATGGCCTACTCACTGCGCGAGGCGATCTGGCTGGCCCGGCACGGCCAGACCGAGGTCCTGCTGGCCTATCCCAGCGTGGACCGGGACGCGATGGCCGAGCTGGCCGCCGAGCCGGTGCTGACCTCGGCGATCACCGTCATGGTCGATCACCCGGGCCACGTCGCCGTGCTCGCATCGGCCGCGGACCGCGCGCGCCCGGTCCGGGTGTGCCTCGAGGTCGATGCCTCGCTCCGGGTCGGACCGGCCCATCTCGGGGTGCGGCGCTCGCCGGTGCACACACCTGACCAGGCCGCCCGAGCTGCCCGCCGGATCGCCGAGGTGCCGGGGGTGCGGCTCGTCGGGCTGATGTTCTACGACGCGCAGATCGCGGGGTTGCCGGACTCGTCGCCGGCCGTCCGGCTCGTCAAGCGCCTGTCGGCGCGGGAGCTGCTCGCGAGGCGTGGAGCCGTCGTGCGCGCCGTCCGTCCCTACGCCGACCTCGAGATCGTCAACGGCGGTGGCACCGGCAGCCTGCACGTCACCGGTCGCGACCCGCACCTCACCGAGCTCGCCGCCGGCTCCGGTCTCTACGGCCCGACCCTGTTCGACGGCTACCGCGACTTCTCACCGGAGCACGCGGCATACCTCGTCCTGCCCGTGGTGCGACGCCCCGCCCCCGACGTGGCCACCTGCTTCAGCGGTGGCTACATCGCCTCCGGCCCGCCCGGTTGGTCGCGGGTGCCGCAGCCCTGTCACCCGGAGGGCCTGCGGTTGTTGCGGAACGAGGGGGCTGGAGAGGTGCAGACCCCGGTGTCGGGGGAGGCTGCACGGCACCTGTCCATCGGCGACCCGGTGTGGTTCCGGCACGCCAAGGCGGGCGAGCTGTGTGAGCGGCTCGACGAGGTGCACCTCGTCGACGACGGCGAGGTCGTGGCGACGGTGCCGACCTATCGCGGTGAGGGGATGAACTTCGGTTGAGCCGACCACCTGCAGGGGCAAGCAAACCGGCGGTCTGGACGAACTGGTCCGGACTCGAGTCGGCGCGGCCCAGCGAGACCTTCGCGCCGGTGAGCGCCAATGCCGTCGTCGAGGTCGTCGGACGGGCGGCAGAGCGTGGTGCCCGGCTCAAGGCGGTCGGCTCCGGGCACTCCTTCACGGGGATCGCGGTCGCCGACAGCATGCTGATGCGCTTGGACCGGATGTCCGGGATCGTCTCTGTCGACGGAGAACTCGTCACCGTGCGCGGCGGCACCCGTCTCGCCGACCTCAACCCGATGCTGGCCGAGCGCGGCCTGGCGATGGCCAACCTCGGCGACATCGACGAGCAGACCATCGCCGGCGCGATCGCCACGGGCACCCACGGCACCGGAGCCGCCCTGACCGGGCTGGCCGGTCAGGTGCGTGCACTGACGATGGTGCTCGCCGACGGCAGGATCGTGCGGTGCTCGCCGACGGCGGAACCCGAGTTGTTCGCGGCCGCGCGCGTGGGACTCGGAGCCCTGGGCATCGTCACCGACGTGACGCTGCAGTGCACGCCGGCGTTCCTGTTGCAGGCGGTCGAGGCGCCCGAACCGCTGGGCGAGGTGCTCGGCCGGCTCGATGAGCTCGTCGACGGCAACGACCACTTCGAGTTCTACTGGTTCCCCCACACGGACCGCACGCTCACCAAGCGCAACAACCGGGTGCCGGTCGGCACGACCCGCGCCCCGTTGCCGCGCTGGCGCCGGGCGCTCGACGACGAGTTCCTCTCCAACACGGTCTTCGAGTGGACCAACCGGTTGGCGGCGCGACGCCCCTCCCTGGTCCCGCGCATCAACACCGTGGCCAGCCGTGCACTGACCGCCCGCGGCTACACCGACGACTCGTACCGGGTCTTCGCCTCACCGCGCCGGGTGGTCTTCCGCGAGAGTGAGTATGCCGTGCCGCGGGCCGCCGTGCCCGACGTCCTCACCGCGCTGCGCACCTGGATCGACGGCCACGACGAGCGGCTGCCCTTCCCGGTCGAGGTGCGCTTCGCCGCGGCGGACGACGTGTGGCTGTCGACCGGCTACGAACGGGCGGGCGGCTACCTCGCGGTGCACCAGTACCACCGGCTCGAGCACCGCCGCTACTTCGAGGCGTTCGAGGCGATCGTGGCCGAGCACGACGGCCGGCCGCACTGGGGCAAGCTGCACACGCTCGGGGTCGAGCGGCTGCGCGGGCTCTACCCTCGCCTCGACGACTTCCGGGCGGTCCGCGACCGGGTCGACCCGGGGCGGATGTTCGCCAACGCCTACCTCGAGCGGGTCCTCGGGCCCTGAGGTCCGCTCGACGCTCAGCAGGCGGCGGACTCGGCCGCCCGGGCCAGCCGGCGCGAGCGCGACCGGGCCGACGTGAGCGAGTCCAGGGTGAGCACGACCAGCGCGACCCAGACGATCCCGAAGCCGATCCAGCGCCCGCTGCTCATCGTCTCGCCGAGCAGCAGCACGGCACAGAGCAGCTGCAGCACCGGGGTGATGAACTGCATCAGCCCGATGCTCACCAGCGGCACCCTGCGGGCGGCGGCGGCGAACATGATCAGCGGCACCGCTGTCGCGACACCGGTCGAGACCAGCAGCAGCGCGTGCCAGGGAGCCTGCACGGTGAAGGTCGTCGACCCCTGCCACGTCAGCACGCCGAGGACCACGGCGGCCACGGGAGCGAGGATGGCGGCCTCGGCGGTGAGTCCCTGCAGCGCGCCGAGCGAGGTGCCGATCCGCTTCTTCATCAAGCCGTACATCGCGAAGCTGAAGGCGAGGCAGAAGGAGATCCAGGGCGGCCGGCCGTAGTCGATGCTGAGGTAGACCGCGGCCACCACGCCGATCGCGACGGCCACCCACTGCAGCGGGCGCAGCTTCTCCCCGAGGACCACCACGCCCAGCCCGACGGTGACCAGCGGGTTGAGGAAGTAGCCCAGGGCCGCCTCGGTCACGTGGCCACTCATCACCGCGACGAGGTAGATCGTCCAGTTCGCGGCGATGAACACACTGGCGAGGCCGAGCGCGCCGAGCGCACGAGGAGAGGTGAGCAACGGTCTGGCCCAAGCGAACTCGCGCCTGATGCCGAGCACGACCGTGCAGAGCACGAGGGTCCACAGGATGCGGTGGGTGAGGATCTCGAAGGCCCCACCGGGCTCGAGCGCGCGGAAGTAGAGCGGGAACAGCCCCCACAGCAGGTAGGCCGACAGCCCGTATGCCGTGCCGGTACGCGTGCGTTGCGCGTCCGCCTGGTCGCGGGCGAGCTGGGCGGCCGCGGTGGGGGTGGGGCTCACGGGTCCACTCTCCTCCGACCTCGCAGGCCTTCCAAATCGAAATGGTTTCCGTCTCGGCGTCTGACCGCCGTGATCGTCGATGTGGCGACACGGTAGTTTGGGACCGTTCCAATCTTGGTGGCCGGGCAGAAGACTCGGCGAGAAGGAGATGCAGCTATGTCAGCAGTGCTGGGCCCGCAGAAGTTGGGACCCTTGACTCCACTGGTCGGCGAGTGGGAAGGCGATGTCGGTATCGACCTCTCGTACCACAACAAGGACGACGACACGACCGAGACCGGCTATTTCGAGCGCGCCGTGTTCAGCCCGATCCCCACTCAGGAGAACGGCCAGCAGAGCATGGAGGGTCTGAACTACAAGATGACGGCCTGGCGCCATGGCGAGGAGGCCATGGACCCCTTCCACGACGAGGTCGGCTACCTGCTGTGGGACAAGGCCAACGGCCAAATCATGCGCTCGGTCGTGTTCGGGCGCGGGATCGCCATCCTCGCCGGCAGCGACGCGAGCCTGGGCGACAGGGAACTGCGCTTCGACGCGACGCCGGGTGAGCCCAGCTATGGCATCCTGCAGAACAAGTACCTGCTCGAGCGTGCGGAGCTCAAGGGCTTCGAGAGTGTCTTCAGCTTCGGCGACGACGGCACGTTCTCCTACACCTCCGACCTCATCCTCCGGCTCGCCGCCACCGGTGCGGAGATGCACCACACCGATCGCAACACGCTGCACCGGGTCAAGCGCTTCCACCCGAGCGTCGAGATCGCCTGAGCCTGCGACCGCAGCATCGCTGCGACGGGTGGCGCCGGGTCAGGACCGTGGGGGCCTGACCCGGCGTTCTCGCGGATCAGGCGGAGACGGTCCAGGTGTCCTTGCCGTGCAGCAGCGAGGTCAGGTCGGCGTCGCCGGCGGGGCCGCCGCCCGACGCGATCGCACCGTCGACCTGGGCGCGGACCAGGTCGTCATAGGTCGGACGCGACACATCGCGGAAGATGCCCATCGGGACGTGCCGCTGGCTCGGGTCGTCCAACCGGGAGAGGGCGAACGCGCGGGTCGGGTCCGCCGCCCCCGCATCGTGGACGACGATGTCAGCGGGGTCGGCGTCCGCCTCGGCGACCACGGACAACGAGCCGGTCGCGTCGCGGACCACGACGTGGTCCTCGCCGGCCCGGACCGGCTCACCGTCGACCAGGTGGATGATCCGGGCCTGCGCCTCGTCGCGGTCCTTCAGCAACTGGAACGCGCCGTCGTTGAAGATCGGGCAGTTCTGGTAGATCTCGACCAAGGCCGAGCCGCGGTGCTCCGCGGCTGCCCGCAGCGTGGCGGTCAGGTGCTTGCGGTCGGAGTCCATGGTGCGTGCGACGAAGCTCGCCTCGGCGCCGAGGGCGAGCGAGACCGGGTTGAACGGTGTGTCCACCGAGCCGACCGGGGTGGACTTGGTGACGCTGCCGACCTCGGACGTGGGGGAGTACTGCCCCTTGGTCAGGCCGTAGATCTTGTTGTTGAACAGCAGGATCTTGAGGTTGACGTTGCGGCGCAGCGCGTGGATGAGGTGGTTGCCGCCGATCGAGAGCGCGTCGCCGTCACCGGTGATGACCCAGACCGACAGGTCCGGTCGGGAGGTGGCCAGCCCGGTCGCGATCGCCGGCGCGCGACCGTGGATCGAGTGCATCCCGTAGGTGTTGAGGTAGTAGGGGAAGCGCGATGAGCAGCCGATACCGGAGACGAAGACGATGTTCTCGCGCTTGAGCCCGAGCTCGGGCAGGAATCCCTGCACGGCCGCGAGGATGACGTAGTCGCCGCAACCCGGGCACCAGCGCACCTCCTGGTCGGAGGTGAAGTCCTTCTTCTTCTGCGCCGGCGCGTCCTCGGGCAGGCGAGGCACACCATCGGTGCCGGTACGCGGCATACCCAGGTCCTGGGCGGTCATGCGGGGTCCCCGCGAAGTATCGGAGCGAAGCGGAGAACTTCGTGGGGTGTAATCATCGGGACACCTCCGTGTCGGGGTGGGTGGGGTCGTGGGGCTCGGCAATGGTCTCCCGGATCGCGTCGGCGAGCTCGACCGACTTGAACGGCAACCCGCGCACCGTGTTGTAGCCGCGCACGTCCACGAGGAACTTGGCACGCAACAGCAGCGCGAGCTGGCCGAGGTTCATCTCCGGCACGATGACGCGCCGGTAGGACCGCAGCACCTCGCCGGTGTTGGCGGGCATCGGGTTGAGGTGGCGCAGGTGGGCCCGAGCGACCTTGGCCCCGGTGTTGCGCACCAGTCGGGTGGCCGCCGCGATCGGCCCGTAGGTCGAGCCCCAGCCGAGCACGAGCACCTCGGCGTCGCCATCGGGGTCGTCCACCTCGAGCGGCGGGATCCGGTCGGCGATCCGCGCGATCTTCTCGGCGCGCAACCGCACCATCGTGTCGTGGTTGTCGGGGTCGTAGGAGATGTTGCCGGTCACGTCGGCCTTCTCCAGGCCGCCGATGCGGTGCTCGAGGCCGGCGGTGCCCGGGACGGCCCAGGGGCGCGCCAGCGTCTCCGGGTCGCGCAGGAAGGGGTGGAACACCGGCTCCCCGGCGTCGTTGACCCCGTTGGTCTCGGTGGCGAAGTCGACCTGCAGGTCAGGCAGGTCGGCGACCTCCGGGATCCGCCACGGCTCGGAGCCGTTGGCGAGGTAACCGTCCGACAGCAGCAGCACCGGCGTGCGGTGGGTCGTCGCGATCCGCACCGCCTCCATGGCCGTGTCGAAGCAGTCGCCCGGCGACCGCGGCGCGACGACCGCCACCGGCGACTCGCCATTGCGGCCGAACATCGCCTGCAGCAGGTCGGACTGCTCGGTCTTGGTGGGCAGCCCGGTGGAGGGGCCGCCGCGCTGCACGTCGATGACCACCAGCGGCAGCTCGAGCGCGACGCCGAGCCCGATCGTCTCGGACTTCAGGGCCAGGCCCGGCCCCGAGGTGGTGGTCACCCCGATCGCGCCGCCGAAGGCCGCGCCCAGCGCGGCGCCGACGCCGGCGATCTCGTCCTCGGCCTGCAGCGTCGTGACGCCGTGCCGCTTCAGGCTCGAGAGCAGGTGCAGGATGTCGGAGGCGGGCGTGATCGGGTAGCTGCCCAGCACGATCGGCAGGCCGGTGCGGTGACTGGCGCTGACCAGGCCGTAGACGAGGGCGGTGTTGCCGGTGATGTTGCGGTAGGTGCCCGGAGCCATCGGCGCCGGCGCCACCTCGTAGGTGACGGCGAAGTCCTCGGTCGTCTCGCCGTAGTTGAAGCCCGCCCGCAGCGCCGCGAGGTTGGCCTCGAGGATCTCCGGTTGGTCGGCGAACTTGCGCTTGAGGAAGTGTTCGGTGCCGTCCGTCGGACGGGTGTAGAGCCACAGCAGCAGCCCCAGCGCGAACATGTTCTTGGCGCGCTCCTTGTCCTTGCGGGACAGGTCGAAGTCGGCGAGCGCGCTCACCGTGATCGAGGTCAGGCCCACCGCGTGGACGTGCCACGAGGCGAGCGTGTCGTCCTCGAGGGGACTCACGTCATACCCGACCTTGGCCACGTTGCGCTTGGTGAACTCGTCGGTGTTGACGATGATCATCGCGCCGCGCGGCAGGTCGGCGAGGTTGGCCTTGAGCGCCGCCGGATTCATCGCGACCAGCACGTCCGGGGCGTCGCCGGGCGTCAGTACGTCGTGGTCGGCGAAGTGCAGCTGGAAGCTCGACACCCCGGGCAGCGTGCCCTGCGGCGCACGGATCTCGGCGGGGAAGTTCGGCAGGGTGGACAGGTCGTTGCCCAACGCGGCGGTCTCCGAGGTGAACCGGTCGCCCGTCAGCTGCATACCGTCACCGGAGTCACCGGCGAACCGGATCACCACGCGGTCCACCCGCCGGACGGGCTTGCTGCTCATCGTTGCTGTCACCAAACTGTCGAGGGCGGGACCGTGCGAGGTGCGGCACGGCACTCCTTCCATGGTAGGCCGGTGGGTCGTTCCTCGCCGAACGGAGTGAGGAAAGGCACTCCTCACCGGCCCGGGGCACGCGGGTGGTGCTTCCCCCCGCACCCCAGCCCGCCTACTAGGCTCGCACTGTGCTGTCGCCCTATCTCGTCGTCGGTGGAGTCGTCCTCGTGGGCGTGCTCCTCTTCGTCGCGGCCATGGGCGCCCGCCGGCTGATCGCCCCGAGCGCGCCCACACCGGCGAAGGAGTCCACCTACGAGTGCGGCGTCGACCCGGTCGGCGAGGGCTGGGCCCAGACCAACGTGCGCTACTTCCTCTACGCGTTCCTCTACGTCATCTTCGCGGTCGACGCGGTCTACCTCTTCCCTTGGGCCACGGTGATCCGCTCGAGCGACCTCGCGCTCGCCTCGTTGGCCGAGGTCGGCATCTTCGTGGGCGTCCTGCTGATCGGGCTCGCGCACGCCTGGCGCCATGGTCTGCTGAGGTGGCTCTGATGACCCCGCGAAGTTCTCCGCTGCCCCGCCACCCGGCCTCCGATCCTGCACGGGGCCCCGGCCACCGACACCTCGCGAGGACCTGACGTGACCACCGACCTGCCCATGCCCCGGGTCGGCCTCGCGGCCGAGCACGCACCCAAGGTGGTGCGCGTCGTGCTCAACTGGGGCCGGCGCTACAGCCTGTGGGTGTTCAACTTCGGGCTCGCCTGCTGCGCCATCGAATTCATCTCGGCCTCGATGGCCCGGCACGACTTCATCCGGTTGGGCGTCATCCCGTTTGCGCCCGGCCCGCGCCAGGCCGACCTGATGGTGGTGTCGGGCACGGTCACCGACAAGATGGCGCCGGCCGTGCGGCGCCTCTACGACCAGATGCCGGAGCCGAAGTACGTCATCTCCTTCGGCGCCTGCTCCAACAGCGGCGGGCCCTACTGGGACTCCTACTGCGTGACCAAGGGCGTCGACCAGATCATCCCCGTCGACGTCTACGTCCCCGGTTGCCCGCCGCGTCCGGAGGCGCTGCTGCAGGGCATCCTCAAGCTGCAGGAGAAGATTGCGGCCGAAACCTTGAGCAGCAAGGGAATCCGGACCAAGTATGCCGGTCGCGCCGCCTCCGCGGCGGAGGTCACCCGCCCGTCCCTGGCCCCACCCGGTCGGCAGCCGTGACCGCGGCGGAGCAGGTCCACCAGGACGTCGTGGTCGGTGAGTGGCACGAGACGCTCGCCGGCTTGCGCGACGGTGGCTTCGACTACTTCGACTGGCTCACGGCCGTCGACCAGACCGACGCCGAGGAGGACGCCGGCTTCGACGTGGTGTGCCACCTGATGGCCACCGCGGCCGGCACCGGCCGGCCCCCCGCGACGCTGCGCCGTGTCCTGGTGCGCACGCGTGTGCCTGAGGGCACCAGCCTCGCGAGTCTGACCGACCTGTGGCGGGGAGCGGCCTGGCACGAGCGCGAGACGCACGAGATGTTCGGCATCGAGTTCACCGGTTTCGCCGACGGGCTCGGCGACACCCTGCGGCCGCTGCTGCTGCCGGACGGGTTCGAGGGCACCCCGCTGCGCAAGTCGTTCGTGCTCGCCGCCCGGGCCAGCAAGGCCTGGCCGGGGGAGAAGGAGCCGGGCGGCGGCACCGCCAGGGGCAAGCGGCGCAAGCTGCAGCCGCCCGGCGTGCCCGACGAGTCGTGGGGACCGAGGTGAGCCGATGAGCCTGCTCGAGGTCGTGGTGCGGTCCGTCGTGGTCCTGGCGGCCTTCCTCGTGCTGCCCCTGCTCGTGGGGCAGACCGAGCACAAGGTCATGGCGCACATGCAGGGCCGACTCGGTCCGATGTATGCCGGGGGCTTCCACGGGTGGGCCCAGCTGGTCGCCGACGGGGTCAAGTTCGCGCAGAAGGAGGACGTCACCCCTCGCGAGGCCGACCGCTGGGTCTTCCGGCTGGCTCCCGCGGTGTCGCTGGTCGCCTACCTCGTCGCGCTCTCGGTGCTGCCGCTGACCTCGGGAGTCGTGGGCGCCGATGTCGGGGCCGGCGTGCTCTTCGTCCTGGCCGCCATGGCGGTCGGGATCCTGGGCCCGCTGATGGCCGGGTGGGCCAGCGCCAACAAGTACTCCCTGCTCGGCGGGATGCGGGCGGCCGCACAGCTGCTCAGCTACGAGCTGCCGATGGTGCTGGCCGCCGCCTCGGTCGCGCTCGCCGCGGGCACGCTGTCGCTGTCCGGCATCGTGGAGCAGTGGCACCCGCTCTGGCTCGTCTGGCAGCTGCCGGGTGCCGTCGTCTTCCTCGTCGCCGCCGTCGCCGAGCTGCAGCGGGTGCCCTTCGACATGCCGATGGCCGACTCCGAGATCGTCTTCGGGCCGCTGACCGAATACACCGGCCTGCGCTTCGCGTTCTTCCTGCTCGCCGAGTACGCCGGCATCGTGGTCATGTCGCTGCTGTTCACCGTGCTGTTCCTCGGCGGGTGGCAGGGGCCGTTCGCGGCCGCCCTGGGCTGGCTGTGGACCCTGGTCAAGGCTTCGGCGGTCGCGTTCGTCGTCATCTGGTTCCGGGTGGCGTGGCCGCGTCTGCGTGAGGACCAGCTGCAGCGGCTGGCGTGGCTCGTCCTCGTCCCGCTGGGCCTGGCCCAGCTGGCCATCACGGGAGTCTGGGTGGTGTTGACGACATGAGCGACGACGACAGCGTGAGGACACGAGCGGAGCGAGGCCCGGAGCGCCGAGGAGCCGCGACCGACAACATGAGCGACAGAACGATGGATGCCGAGCAGCCGGAGCGGGAGCCGGAGCGTGGCGAGCGCGGGGGACTGGTCCCGGGCATCTTCAAGGGCCTCGCGACGACAGCCCGGGCCATGGTCACGCCGAGCCACACGGCGGAGTACCCCGACGTGCTGCCCGACCTGCCGCCCCGTTCCCGAGGCACAATCGCCCTGCTGGAGGAGAACTGCACCAGCTGCATGCTGTGCGCCCGGGAGTGCCCCGACTGGTGCATCTACATCGACTCGCACAAGGAGACTCTCCCGGCCACCACCGAGGGGGGGCGGGAGCGCCAGCGCAACGTGCTCGACCGGTTCGGCATCGACTTCTCGCTGTGCATGTACTGCGGCATCTGCATCGAGGTGTGTCCCTTCGACGCGTTGTTCTGGTCGCCGGAGTTCGAGTACGCCGAGACCGACATCCGCGACATGCTGCACGAGAAGGACCGGCTCGGAGAGTGGATGGCCACGGTGCCGCCGCCACCCGCGCTCGATCCCGGGGCTGCCGACGCCGCCGAGGTGACTGCCCTGTCCAAGCCCGTCCGCCCTGGACGGGCCACGCCTCCCGCGGGGCGCCCGTGATCACCCGCCAAAACCACTCCACGAGGTTGACCGCTCTCGAGCTCGCTCCCACACCTTGCGGGGATCCCGGCCTCGCAAGGTACTTCCCGGGGGCCCCGACGTGACGACGCTCGATGTGCTGTTCACCGCCGTCGGCGTGATCGCAGCTGCCAGTGCTGTCCTGTCAGTGACCACACGGCACGTGGTCCACGCGGCACTGTGGCTCGTGGTCACGCTCGGTACGCTCGCCGGCTGCTACCTCGTGCTCGGCGCGGAGCTGATCGCCCTGGTGCAGGTGCTCATCTATGTCGGCGCCGTGGTCGTCCTCGTCCTGTTCGCGCTCATGCTGACGAGGGCACCGGTCGGGCCGAGCGCCGAGCACGACACCGGCCCGGTGCAGCGAGTCGCGGCCGCGGTCGTCGCCGCCGGGACGACCGCGCTGCTGGCCGGTGTGCTGCTCGCGGCGCTGGGTGGCCGGACGGTGCAGATCCACGGTGGCAGCACGACCGAGCTCGCGACCCAGCTGTTCGGGCGCTGGGTCTGGCCGTTCGAGCTGCTCTCGGTGCTGCTGCTCGTCTCGCTCGTGGCGGCTCTCGCGATCTCGCGACTGCGTGCCGACCCCGACAGCGAGGTGCGGTCATGATGCACCTCGGCCTGCCGATCGTGCTGGTCGCCGTCCTTGCCGGCGCCGGGGTCTACGGCGTCGTCGCCCGGCGCAACGCCGTGCTCGTCCTCATCGGCGTCGAGCTGATCCTGAGCGCCGCCAACCTGCTCCTGGTGACGATGGGCTCGGTGCTGCCGGACCCGATGCGCGCGGGGCAGGTGCTCGCCCTGTTCGTCATCACCATCGCCGCCGCGGAGGTCGGGGTCGCGCTCGCGGTCGTCCTCGCGATGTTCCGGATGCGCGGCCACATCGACCTGACCCAGCCCGCCAGCGACGAGGCCCATCCCCTGGACGCCCCGCCGCCCCCGCGAGGGCAGGCAGGGGATGGGCCGCACAGCCCCCACGATCCGCAGCACCCGGGGGACCTGGACGAGACGCACGCGCCGGTCAGGGACGCGGTGACCCGGGAGTCTCGGTCGTGACCGGGCTCGCAGCGACGGTGGTCGGCCCCTGGACCCTGCCCACCGGGTGGCCGGCCGACATCCCGGCGACCCAGCTGGTCGTGGCCCTGCCGCTGCTCGCGGCCCTGCTCGGAGTCATCGTGGTCCGCCGCTCCAACCAGTTGGCGGCGTGGGCAGCCATCGGCCTCGGGTCGCTCACCCTGGCGGCCTCGGGCTGGCAGCTGGTGCAGGTGCTGCGCGGCTTCGCCGAGCCGGTCGGCGCCCACCCGGGCACGGTGGGGGCGCTGCCCCTC
>NZ_VOHR01000094.1 GCF_009192725.1 Segeticoccus rhizosphaerae
GACGGGCGTGTCCACCTCGCGCCAGCGGTCGCGGGCTCGCAGCTGGGGGTGGCCGACCAGGCCCGCGAGGTCGCGCAACCGTGCGTTGGCGATCCCGGCCGCCTCCAGGCGGCGCTCCACCTCGCCCACCGGGAGCGTGGCGAATCGTGCCTCGATCCGCTCGGTGAGGTGGTCACGGTGGGCGACCCGGTGGGTGTTCGTGGCGAACTCTGCATCGGCCGCGAGGGCGGGGTCACCCAGGACGTCGGAGCAGAAGACGGCCCACTCGCGCTCGTTCTGGATGCCGAGGAAGACCTGGTCGCCGTCGGCACAGTGGAACGGGCCGTAGGGCGCGATCGCCGCGTGGGACGCGCCGCTGCGGGTCGGGGACGCGCCGCCGTACTCGGCGTAGTACATCGGGAACCCCATCCACTCGGCGAGCGCCTCGAGCATCGACACCTCGAGGGTCGCGCCGTCACCGGTGCGCCCACGGCGAAGCAGCGCCGTGAGGATGCCGCTGTAGGCATACATCCCGGCGGCGATGTCGGCGACCGAGATGCCGACCTTGGCCGGTTGATCGGGGGTTCCGGTCACCGACAGCAGGCCGGCCTCGCACTGGACCAGCAGGTCGTAGGCCTTCCTGGTGGTGTAGGGCCCACCGGCGCCGTAGCCGGAGATCGAGCAGTGCACCAGCTCCGGGCGGGCCGCGCGCAGGACCTCCGCGCCCAGACCGAGGCGCTCCGCGGCACCGGGGGCCAGATTCTGCACGAAGACGTCGGCGGTGTCCACGAGGCGGTGGACGGCCGCTCGACCCGCCTCGCTCTTGAGGTCGAGCGCGATGGACTCCTTGCCGCGGTTGAGCCAGACGAAGTGGCTCGACATCCCGCGCACTGTCTCGTCGTAGCCCCGGGCGAAGTCACCGGCGCCGGGACGCTCGACCTTGATCACCCGGGCGCCGAGGTCGGCCAGCTGTCGGGTCGCGAACGGCGCGGCCACCGCCTGTTCCAGTGAGACCACCGTGGTCCCCGCGAGCGGAAGGGGAAGGCGGCTCGGGCGACTCGCCGCATGCTCAGTCATGGACACCGGACCCCCGCCCCAGGCGCATCCGGTGGCTGTAGTGCTCCGGAAGGTAGTCGCTGACGGCCACCTCCAGCGGCTCGCCGCGAGGGTCGAAGTAGACCCGCTCGATGTGCAGCAGCGGTGACCCCAAGGCGCAGCCGAGCGCGAGGTGCTGTGCCCGCTTCGCTGCCACCGCGCTGATCACCTGCTCCGCGGAGGCGATGTCGTTGCCGCGCGCCTCGAGCAGGCCGATGACGGTCACCTTGCTGCGTCGTCCGACCTCGGAGACCTCGGGCAGGTGCTCGAGCTGCTGACCGGTCCGGGACGGCAGGTAGACGTGGGTCAGGCAGAACGCCTCGCCCCGGTGGAGCCGGCGGAACGACGTCAGGTAGAGGTGTTTGGTCTCCAGACCCAAGCGGACCGCCGCGGACGCGTCATACCCCCCGACCAGTGGGCTGACCACCTCCAGCTCGGTGTCGAGGGTGAGATTCATCAAGTCCTCGACCGAGGCGAAGGACCGGCCGTAGCGGTGGTCGCGTGCCGTCACGAACGTGCCACGACCCGGCACCCGGTAGACCAGACCCTCCGCGACCAGGTCCTGATAGGCCCGTCGCACCGTCTGCCGGGAGAGGCCGTGCTCCTCGGCCAGGGACAGCTCGGTCGGCAAAGGCTGGTCGTCACCGAAGCGCTGCTGCCGCATGGCGTCGCGCAGGGCCTGGGCGAGCACCCGGTAGGCGCTCTCGCCGGGACGACGGGGTGGCACGTGCACGGGGCTCCGATCACCGGAGATTTGTACGGCCATATTAGGAAGCACCGTACAATGCGTCAAGGCCGTCGCGGCCCCCCTACGATTGCCGCACTATGACGGAGTGGTTACTGGTCCTGGCCGGGGTCGTGCTGACCGCCGGGACCGCGCTCTTCGTCGCCGCCGAGTTCTCCCTGGTGGCACTGGACCGGCCGACCGTGGAGCGCGCTCGTGCCCGGGGCGACCAGGCGGCCGGGCCGGTGCTCACCTCGCTGCGGCAGCTGTCCACCCAGCTGTCCGCCGCCCAGGTCGGTATCACCCTGACCACCCTGGTCGTCGGCTACCTGGTGGAGCCCTCCGTCGGCAAGCTGCTCGAGGCGCCGGCGCGGGCCGTCGGGCTGCCCGAGGGAGCAGTGGCGCCCACCTCGACCACGGTGGCGCTGGTGCTCGCGACCGCGTTCTCGATGGTGTGCGGCGAGCTGCTGCCCCAGTTCCTCGGCATCTCGGCGCCGCTGCAGACGGCAAAGGTGGTCGCCGTGCCCGTGCGGATCTTCTCGGTCCTCACCCGGCCGCTGATCGTTCTCCTCAACGGCTCGGCCAACCTGATCCTCAAGGCCTTGCACATCACCCCGCAGGAAGAGCTGTCGGCGGCCCGCACCCCGCAGGAGCTGTCGTCGCTGGTGCGCCGCTCGGCGGAAGCGGGCACCCTCGAGCCAGGGACGGCCAGGCTGGTCACGCGCTCGCTGATCTTCGGCGAGCAGACCGCCGCCGATGTGATGAGCCCCCGGGTGCGCTGCACCGCCGCACCTCGCACCGCGTCTGCCGCCGACGTGCTGCTGCTGGCGCGCGAGACAGGGCACTCGCGGTTTCCCGTGATCGGGGACGACTGGGACGACATCGACGGGCTGGTGCACGTCAAGCGGGCCATCGCGGTGCCGCACGAGCGCCGGGCCGAGGTGCCGGTCTCGGCCCTGATGACCGACCCGCTGCTGGTGCCCGAGACGATCCGGCTCGACCCGTTGCTCCTGCTCCTGCGTGCCGCCGGATTCCAGCTGGCGGTGGTCGTCGACGAGTACGGCGGCACGTCCGGCGTCGTGACGCTCGAGGACGTGATCGAGGAGATCGTCGGCGAGGTGAGCGACGAGCACGACCGTGGCGCGACGACCGGCCGTGCCATGGCTGACGGCTCGTGGACCGTCCCCGGCATGTGGCGCCCGGACGAGGTCCGCGACCAGGTCGGAGCGCCGGTGCCTGATGGCGCCGCCTACGAGACGGTGGGCGGTTTCATCATGGCCGCGCTCGGCCGGGTGCCCACCGTCGGCGACCAGGTCCCGGTGCCCGGGTGGATCGTGCGGGTGACCGCGATGGACGGGCGGCGGATCGACCGGCTGCGGTTCGTCCCCACGGATCCCACCGCGTCCCTGTCCCGCACCAGGGCGAGGGACGACGGGCAGGCGCGGACCGACATACCCGCAGACCCGTCGGCCGACGAGGCGGGAACCGACCCATGAGCCGCGGGACTGCCCTGTGGGTGTCGCTGTTGCTGTTGCTCGGCAACGCGTTCTTCGTCGGGTCGGAGTTCGCGGTGATGACGGCACGACGGGCCCAGCTCGAGCCCAAGGCCGCCGCCGGCAGCAGGCGGGCGAAGCTGGCCCTGCAAGCCCTCGAGCAGGTCGCGTCACTCCTGGCCTGCGCGCAGCTGGGCATCACGGTCTGCTCGCTGGGGCTCGGGGCCGTCGCCGAAGCGGCCCTGCACACCGCGATCGCACCACAGCTGCACCACCTCGGCCTCGGCGAAGGACTCGCGCACCCCGTCGCCCTGGTCCTCGCGCTGCTGATCGTGGCCTACTTCCACGTCGTCATCGGTGAGATGGTGCCCAAGAACCTCGCCATCGCGGGCCCCTTCGCGGCAGCCATGATGCTCGCCCCGCCCCTGCTCTACCTGACGCGGGCGCTGCGACCGCTCATCCGGCTGATGGAGCTGGCGGCCAAGGGGCTCGTGCGTCTGATGCGCGTGGAGCCCAAGGACGAGATCTCGTCGGCGTTCACCGTCGAAGAGGTGCAGTCCATCGTCGCGGAGAGTCGCGAGAAGGGGTTCATCCAGGAGCAGCAGCACGGGCTCGTGAGCGGTGCGTTGGAGTTCAGCGACCGCGTCGCGGCGGACGTCGCGGTGCCCCTGGACCAGCTGGTGGTCCTGCCGGTGGGCGCCACCCCCGACGACATGGAGCGGCTCATCGCCAAGAAGGGGTTCTCGCGTTATCCCTGCGTCAACCGCAGCGGTGACCTGCGCGGCTACCTGCACCTCAAAGACATCCTGTATGCCGATGACGCGCAGCACGACGAGCCGATCCCGGCCAAGCGCGTCCGGCGCCTGGCCACGGTCTCGGCCGGCGACGAGGTGCGGGACGTCCTCACCACGATGCAGCGCACCGGCGCACATCTGGGGCGCGTCGTCGACCCGGACGGCACGGTCACCGGTGTCGTCTTCCTCGAGGACGTGCTCGAGGAACTGGTGGGCGAGGTGAGCGACGCCAGCCAGCGCTGACCGGAGCGCGCAAAGGTCCAGCCCTTCGCTGCGGCGAGGGCTGGACCTCTTGCGCCCCGGGCAGAATTCGAACCTGCGCTCCCGTCGCCGGAGAGCCATCCGACGATGATTGACCGGGGATGAAGATCGACGAAAGTGCAGGTCAGGCCGGGTTTTATGCTGGAGCGACGTTGGCCGAAATCGGCTGTTTCTGGCACTCGTGCTGCCCCAGGCCGCTGCCCTCGGCTAGGTAGTAGGCATCGGCCCGGGACCGGATCGCGGACACCCGCGAGCAGGTCGCGACACTCAACGCCGCGATCCGGGACCGGCGGGTCTCCGCCGGCCGCGTCGACGACGACAACGCGGTCACCACCGCAGCGGGCGAGCGGGTCGGGGTCGGCGACCAGGTGGCGACCCGCCGCAACGACCGCGGCCTGGATGTCGCCAACCGGGAGACCTGGACCGTCACCGGCATCGGCGCCGACGCCACCCTCACGGTGACCGGTCGAGGCGGGCAGCGCACCCTCCCCGCGCCCTATCCCGCGAGAACGTCGAGCTGACCTACGTCTACGGCGCCCAGGGCGAAACCGTGCACCGTGCGCACCTGGCGCTGGGGGAGCACGGCGAGTTCGGCGGCGTGGGCGCGACATAGGCGGCTGCGGCGACCCATTGGTCGCGGGCCTGCTCGACGGACTCGGCGATCAGGTGGGCGGTGTTCGGGCCAGGTTCGGCCACCTCGCCCGGATCCAGGATCCCCCCGACCTCTCCCGGTAGGCCGATCCTCGTGCGGGATGCTCACCTCAGGCAGTGCGAGGCGCCTCAGAAGCGGTCGTTCTGGGCCGAGACACGTGACGATGCACCGAGGCCGAAAGGATTTGTTTGCATGTCGTAGTGTTCGTGTTCGGGTCTGCGCATCAGTACTGCTCTACCCGCCCGACGCGCCGCGGAGGAGGGGGATCCGGGTTGAGGTCGATCTCATGCAGAGTTCGCAACAGTATTGGCTTCTGGCGCGTCTATAGGGTGTGAGGGAGATCGAAGGAGGCGACTCGACACGGGTCGACGACCTGGGACAGTTCGCGGCCCAGCACGGGCCGGCCCTGGTCAGGTTCTCCTATCTGCTGACGGGCGGCCAGGTCGCCGAGGCCGACGACCTGGTCCAATCGGTCTTCGCGCGGCTTGCCGCCCGAGGCATGCACGGGATCGTTGACCCGGCGCACTACGTCCGCCGTGCCATCGTCAACGAACATCGCAGCCGTGGGCGGCACGCCGCCGTCGTCAGCAGAGCAATGCCCCGCCTGGTGGATCCGCCGCACAGCCATGAGCTCGAGGAGTCCGAGGACCGGATCCTGCTCCTCGAGGCGCTCAAGGCTCTGAGCGACCGAGAGCGCACCGCCGTGGTGCTGCGGTACTACGCGGACCTGCCCGACGACGAGATCGCCACCGTGCTCACCTGCTCCCGGGCAACCGTCCGGTCTGTGATCCATCGAGCCCTGCCGAAACTGCGGACCCGGCTGGGCCAAGCCGATCCCACCGCAGATCCAGCGCCGTATCCCCCGAGGGGGCGTCAATGATGACCAAGTTCGAGGACGATCTTCGCCGGCAGCTGAAGGAGGCCGCGGACGGGGCGCTCAAATACCGGTGGCAATCCCTGGAGCGGCCCGGTGAACCGGCAGAAGCCGTTCGGCGTTCGCCGGCCCCCCGGTGGTCACGGCGCTGGGCGGCGGCGGCCGCGGCCGCGGTTGTGGCCGCGGGGGGCGTGGGCGTGTGGTCCTGGGTCGCGACCCAGCGCGGTGGCGTCTCCGAGGCGGCCTGCGCAGCCGAACTGAAGTTTGACGGCAACACGTACTCGACGGTCGGCGAGTTGCTTCGCACGCCACGAGCCGGGCAGAAGGTGGGCGTGGCGCATGAGCCCAGCTGTGACGACGGGGACGGCCCATCGGGCAGCGCGAGCATGTCGGCCTTCAAGATCCCCGGCGTGCCGCTCAAGACCGCGTTCTTTACCAACGGTGATGTCTGGGTGAATGGGAAGCTCACGGTGCTGCCGGACTACCTACGCGTCCTGTACCAGCCGGTCGCCTGCACCGCATCCGGCCATTTCGCTGCCTCGGGGCAGTTCACGGCGGTCAACAAGGTATCCGGCAGGAGAGGACAGATCGCGCCGCCTCCCTACGTCATCACGTTCGTGGCCGATCGGGGCACCTTCCCGCCCCTGCAGAAGTACGCCAGCCTCAGCCTCAAGATCCGGGTGACCAACCAGACGATCGGGGGCCGCAGCGCCAAGCTCATGATCCCCGCGCTACGCCAAGGCCGCCCGCTGACGGTGGAGATGTTCTGCGACGGCGGGCGTTTCGTGGCGACCGCACTGAGGCCGGCTGGATGAGGCCCTACCGTAACCCGGTCCTTCTCCCGGCCGAGACCCTCAGCCGGGAGAAGGATCAGCGCCCCACCAAGTAGATGCTTTCCAGGCGACGTAGATGCTTTCCAGGCGACCACCAGCAAGTTTTGGCGAGAACGCTGGTACTGAGATCGCTAGCATCCCACATGCTTATATGGTTCGAGACAGGCAGTCTCCGCTGCTATTCATGTTCGACTCTAGTGAGGTGTAACCGGAGTAGTTCGACGACGCATCAACTTGGTCGTCGTCACCGCAGTCCGTGTTGACACCCGTGATGTTGTTGATGGCATCTGCGAATGCGGCTCGCGCGTCTTCGCGTGATAGACCGCCTGGAATGTTGCCATCGCCCATCCGCCCATCCGCCCATCCGCCCGGGCAAGCAGACGCCTTCCTCAGCTGGAGACAGCGTTTTTCAGGTCGAAGTAGTTAGCCCGTGCCCGAACGTCGAACACGTGGTCGGCCAGGCCTACCATCCGGGAGTTGCGCGCCTGTTCGGGCAACGGCAGGTCACCGTGCCAGGACATGAATCGTTGAAGTTCACCGGGGGCCGCGGTGTCGGGCGGGTAGCCGTTCCCGCCGGGGTGGCCGATCGTGCTGCGCTTCGGGATGCTGGTCGCGTGTCGACACGCGACCGTAACCGATCCTCATGGCGCAGGGGGCATCGATAACCACCGACAGCGTAACATGGGCGCGGACACGGAAGCGTTACAGACGCCTGAGCACCGCCGCCGCGAGCTCTAGTGGTGGCTCAGAAGCGGTCAATACGAAGTCGCTCCATCAATCGGCAAGGCCGAGAAAAACCACGAGTGCGCGGTCGAGGCGGACGCGATCGGTATCGGCGAGCTGGCCAACCCGCTCGCGTACGTTCGCTCTGGGCATCGTCGTGATCTTGTCAACCATGAGTTGACTCGGCTGCTCGATCCCGGTGCTGGGGTTGGACGGGATGGGGATCCGGATCAGTGGCGCGTCGACCTGGTTGGTGGTCATCGGGCAGACCGTCACCGAGGCCGTTGCGTCGAATCGATCGTCCTGGATGATGACCACCGGCCTTGGCTTGCCCGTGTAGGCACCGCGCGCCGCTGCCACGTGGATGTCCCCTCGCCTCACTCGCCGGGCTGCGGTTCAGCGGTCCAATCGACCGAGATGGCGTCGACGAAGGCCTGGTCACTGGCCTCGTGCTCGCTGGCAGCGACGGCGGCCGCCTGACGGTGAGCCTGCGCGGCGAACTCGGGTGCGCGCACGTCGGGGACCCAGATCTGGACGGGTCGGAGTCCCTGCGCGCGCAACCGCCGACGGTGCTCGCGGACCCGCTCACGTGTACTGGTCATATCGTTATGTTACATGTAACGAAGCCGGTGACAAAAGGTGAGTCGAAGACGCTCGGCGAGACCTTTCGGAAAGTGCACTCCCGGTAGCCGGTGAACAGCAGTGGGGTATCCGAGCCGCCCGCTCACGGCAGCCACAGACAAGTGGCGTCCAGCTGAGCACGGAGGACCCAGCCCCGCCCTTACGGGAGTCAGAACCCCGCCACGAGCGTCCGTGGCCAATCGAGGAGAAGTCGATGAGCGATCCGAGAGCTCACTGCGTGACCAGCACCAACGGTTGTGGAGCGGGACGAACAAGAAGGTTCGGACCGGCCATGAGGCTCGGCACCTGTGGGCGGTCGAGGGGACAATGACCCATGGCCAGCATCGAGAAGCGCCTCCGCGACGGACAGGTCACCTGGCGGGCGCACTACCGCACGCCGGCCGGCGCGCAGCGCAACAAGACCTTCGACGCCGACGAAGCGGCAAAACCGCAGGTCAGCGTGGCAATTCAGGTGGCGCCCCCGGCAGGATTCGAACCTGCGCTCCCGCCTCCGGAGAGCCATCCGACGATGATTGACCGGCGCTGAAATTCGACGAAAGTGCAGGTCAGGCCGGGTTTTGATGCTGGAGCGACGTTGGCCGAAATGGGCAGTTTCTGGCTCTCGTGTTGCCCCAGTGTTGCCCAGCGAGCATGAAGCGATTCGCTTGCGGTGACCCGTTGAAGCTCTGCCATCGCCGCTCGGTGGGTGTCGCGACAGGTCCGTCGGCGGGATGGTCCATGAGGTTCGTCATGGTCCGTCCAGGCATCCCGTCCACGTCCTCGCCGCCGGCATGAGAGGCGGCGGGGCGGCTGGACAAGGTTGGCCGCCGTAGTGGCCGGAAGCCGGGTCGTACGGTGCAGGGGTGTCCCGACTGATTCTGCTGAACGGGGCGCCGGGTAGCGGCAAGACGACCCTGGCGCGCCGGTTCGCTGAGGACCATCCGCTGGCTCTGGTGCTGGATGTCGATCAAGTGCGCGGGATGCTTGGGCGCTGGCTCGACCAGCCCATGGAGTCTGGCTTGCTGGCTCGCCAGCTTGCCGTGGCCATGGCCAGCAGCCAGTTGCGCGCCGGTCACGACGTGGTGGTACCGCAGTACCTCGGCCGGTTGGACTTCGTTGAGACCCTGGACGGGCTCGCCGTTGACCTCGGTGCCGAGTTCGTCGAGATCGCGCTTGTCAGCGACCGGGATGATGTCGTGCGCCGGTTCGAACGTCGCTCGGAGGACTCGGTGGACCCGGCTCACCAGGAGGCCGCTGAACTGCAACGCCGCTGCGGTGGAAGGGAGCAACTCGCCGCGACGCACGACGAGGTGCTGGCCGTCATTGCGGCGCGGCCGGGCACTCGGGTGATCACCACGGTCGACGGGGACCTCGCCGGCACTTACGCACAGCTCCTTGCCATCCTCCGCGGCTGACATCGCTGGCCACGTCCCGATCACCGACGCCTGGAGCAATCTGTCCGGACGCCGTCCGGACAAGGTATGATGTCTGCATGAGTGACGCAGCTGTTCACGTTCCCAAGCGGCATCGGCTGGAGGTGCGGGTGACTCCGGAGCAGGATGCTCTCATCCGCGAGGCCGCGGACCTGGAGCATGCCACGGTGACCTCCTTCCTGCTCGACACCGTGACCGCGCGGGCTGCGTCGGTCATCGAGCAGCGCCGCGACGTGACGCTGTCGAATGAGGCGTTTGATCGGTTCATGGCGGAGTTGGACAAGCCGGCCACGGCGGTGGCGGAGCTGCGCGACCTCTTTCAGCGGCACCCGAAGCTGCCCGAGGCGTGAGCGATCTGTGTCTGGAGCGACTCGGCGCAGATCACGACGTCTCCACGTTCCGATCGGGCCAGGAGGCGCTTGATGGGTGGCTTCGCAGCCACGCATTGTCGTCACAGCGGATGGACTCGGCCCGAACGTTCGTCCTGATCCAGGAGGAAGCTGTCGTCGGCTACTTCAGCCTGACGATGGGGTCGGTGCTGCGCTCCGACGCGCCGCGGCAACTTGTCCGTGGACTGCCGGGCTACCCCGTTGGCGTGGCCGTGCTCGCCCGACTGGCGGTGGACGCCGGTCGTCAGGGGGAGGGCCTGGGTGGCCTCCTGCTTGCCGAGGCGCTACGCAAGGCCGTGGCGGCCGGTGAGGCCGCGGCTGCTCGGCTAGTCGTGGTGGACGCCATCGATGATGCGGCAGCTCGGTTCTATGCCCACCATGGGTTCCTGGCGGTCCCCGAACATCCGATGCGGCTGTACCGGCGGATCAAGGATATCCGAGCCAGCCTGACGCAGGACGCCTAGTCCGGCGGGTAGGCGTGCGCTTGTCGACCGGCCCCCGACTGGAGCGTCGCTCTCGAGCGAGGTCGGTACGACCAGCATCTCGCCGGACGCCCCGGCGGAGCGGCCATCTGGGCCGTTGCCCGGACCCTCATGCCCACCACCATGACTGTCCTTAAGCGACGGTGGCGGTGCGCCACGAGCTAGGCGAACCGGGCCTTGCCCCGCGGCGCAAGATGGCCCGCCGCGCCGGCTCCGGACCGGGCGTGAATTGTCAGAGGCATAAGGGACGCGTGAGCCAAAATTGTAATGTCCAGCATCACGGCGTATTGGCCCAGTTCATCAACGTCGTTGACGTAATCGACCTCGCAGATGCGCCCTGGAATCCCAAGTTCGTTGAATATCGTTGACCATCGACGACCACTTCGACACTCCTGAAAACTCCCTACGCACAAGGCATTTCAAGGCCCAAATGTTGCGGCACGTATGCTACAAAGGTCAGTGGGACGGATCGCCTTTGGGCGGTCCGTGTTCGCATTTCTAGGGCATTTGTTGGTTGTCGTTGAATGGTGGCGAGAATGCACGGTGGGATGAAGGTCTACCGCGGTGCTGCTGCTGCTGCGCGTCACTACCTGGAGGCTGACCGGTCCCGGGCCGATGACTACTACCTGGCCGAGGGCACCGGTCTGGCCGAGCGCTACCTGGCCACACCCGACGGCGTGCGCCGTGCCGGTTCACTGTCCGGCGAGACCTATGAGGCGTGGGTCGCCGGCCGCGACCCGGTCACCGGGGGTGCGAAGGGTCGGCTGCGCGCCGACGATCACGCGGTGCGGTTCGTGGAGGTGGTGGTCAACGGTCCGAAGACCTGGTCGCTGGCGGCCGCGGTCGACCCGGAGGTCTCGCGGGCGTATGACGCGGCGCAGGACCGGGCCGCGGCCCAGATCATCGGCTGGCTGGCCCAGCATGCGACCACCCGGGTGGGGCCGCGGGGCCGGCAGGCCCAGGTGCCGGTGCAGGGGATCGAGGCGGTGGTGGTGCGGCACTACACGTCGCGGGCGGGGGATCCGCATCGACATCTGCACCTGCAGGTCAACGCGCGAGTGCTGGCCGCGGGCCGGTGGCGGGGCCTGCACACCGTTGGGGTGCGTGACAGCCTGGAGGCGATCAACGGCATCGGCCACGCCGCCGTGATCACCGATCCCGGCTTCCGCGCTGCGCTGGCCGCCCGTGGATACACCCTCGAACCCGAGTCCGGCGAGATCGCGGAGCTGGCCGGCTACGCGGGCCCGTTCAGCGCCCGCGCGGCGCAGATCGGGCGGAACGTGGACCGGTACGAGGCGCAGTGGCGGACCGGGCATCCGGGCGTCGAGCCGGGTCCGGGCCTGCGGCGGTCCTGGGATGCCCGGGCGTGGGCCGAGGCCCGCCCGGACAAGGTGGTCCCGCGCGACGGCACGGAGCTGGCGCAACGGTGGGTCCAGGAACTGACCGGTCTCGGCTTCGTCCCACCGACACCAACACCGGCCGACGACGTTCCGGCAGGCCGTTCCCCCCACGCCAGCGACCCTCCCGGCAAGGACAGCCCGCTGCCGGACACGGTGCCGGCCGGGTATCCGATCGGCGCGCTGGATCGTGCCGCCGCCGTTTCCAGGGTGCTGAGCCGGTTGGGGGCACGGCGGTCGGGGTGGAACGCCGCGGACGTGCGCGGCGAGGTCGAGCAGCTGCTCGCCCGCACCGGCCTCGTCGCCCAGGCCGGGGTCCGGTTGGAGCTC
>NZ_VOHR01000095.1 GCF_009192725.1 Segeticoccus rhizosphaerae
TTCGAAAAACGGCTTGAGGTGAGCACCGGCCGCCCGGCCTTCGCCTGTGCTCGCCTCAGACCGCTCCCGCACCTTCGAAAAACGGCTTGAGGTGAGCACAGGCCGCGGCGGAGGAGGGTGCCGAGGCGGTATGACGGGTCGCTGGCAGGCCGGTCGGCCGCGGGTCAGCGCGTCGCCGGTTTCTCGAAGGCGACCAGGGTGTAGCGGGGAGCCGGCCGCCCCTCGCGGGTGATCCCGCCGACGAACTCGGCGCTGCCGACCTCGGTCAAGCCGCGCGCCTCTAGCCCGGCCGTGACGTCGGCCCGCCGGTCGTTGACCAGGCCGTCGCGGGAGTCGCGTGCGTCTCCGGCCGCCTTGTCCACGGTCGTGACGTAGCGACCACCGGGGCGCAGCACCCGCGCGGCCTCGTCCAGCACACCCTCGACGACACGCGCCGGCAACAGGTGCAGCAGCCAGACCGACGTCACCGCGTCCAGACTCGAATCGGCCACCGGCAACCGCTTCGCGTCAAGCCGCACCTGGGAGCCTGGCAGCCGCCGTTGCGCGACCCGCAGCATGCCCAGTGACAGGTCGCCGACCGCAACCTCGCGCCCGAGCGCCGCGAGCTCGGAGGCGACCGAGCCCGTCCCTCCGGCGATGTCGAGCACCCGCGTCAGGCGCTCCGGCAGGAGCCCGTGGACGGCTGCGGCCGCGGCAGCCGCACGTTCGCGACCTCCTCGCGTGGCGTCATACCGGGCTGCCTCGGCATCGTAGTCGAGCACGTCCCCTCCTCGAAGATCTGCGGCGTCAGTCTGGGGTCGGTCGGGGACGGCTCGGAAGTTCAGTCGAAGGACATGGTGGGCGCGTCGGAGAGCTCGAGGCCGAGCAGCGTCATGCGGGCGGTCACGAGGTCGGGCGCGAGCTCGAGGTGATCGGCGAGTTCCTCGAGGGTGCAACCCGACTCGACACCATCGCGCAGCTCGGCGTCCTGCTCGTCGGTCCAGGCGTGGCCGCCGGTGACGGCGGTGCGGGGCGATCGGGCCACGGGGGTGTGCTCGGCGACCGGCCTGGCGTCGTCGGCGTCGCCCATCGCCGTCCCCTCCAGTGCACCGGTGACCCCGCGCAGGGCCGGCTGGTGCACCGGCAACGGATCTGCGGCCGTCTCGTCGAGCCGTTGCAGGGCCGCCAGCACCATGGTCCGGTCGGTGGTGGGCCAGAACGGCGGCAACGACTTCTGCAGGAATCCGGCATAGCGCGCCGTCATCATCCGCGAGTCGAGGAAGGCCACGATTCCCCGGTCGTCGGAGCGCCGGACCAGCCGTCCGGCGCCCTGCGCGAGTCGCAGCGCGGCGTGGGTCGCGGACACCGCCATGAACCCGTTGCCGCCCATCTTCGCGATCGCCTGCGACCGGGCGGATGCCAGCGGGTCGTCGGGCCGCGGGAAGGGGATGCGGTCGATGATGACCAGCTGGCACGCCGAACCCGGGACATCCACGCCCTGCCACAGGCTCAGGGTGCCGAACAGGCAGGTGGCCGCGTCGGACGCGAACTGCCGCACCAGCGTTGCGGTCTGGTCCTCCCCCTGGCACAGGAAGTTGATGCCGCGCGGGTCGTCGGCAAACCGCGAGCGCATCACCTCGGCCGCGGCGACCGCGGCCCGCGTCGAGGAGAAGAGGCCGAGCGTTCGTCCGCCGGCTGCGCGCACGAGCGCCTCGATCTCGTCCATGGTCTGCGGCGCCATGCCGTCGCGGCCCGGCGGAGGCAGCTGCTTGGCGACGTAGGCCATCGCCTGCCGCGGGTAGTCGAACGGGCTGCCGACGTCCAGCCCGGTCCACGACGGCGACCCCTCACCGCGCAGCCCGAGGGTCCCGGCCACCGCGTCGAAGCTGCCGCCGAGCTCGAGCGTGGCCGACGTCATGATCACCGTGCGGTCCTCGAACACCTTGTCCCGCAACAGCATCGCCACACTCATCGGCGCGACTCGCAGCACGGAGCCGCGCCGTGGGTCCCGCCCCACCCACGCGACGTCGAGCTCACGCTGCTCGAGGATCCGGGCGGCGTTCTCATTGACCTCGTCGATCGCGGCGCGGGCCACCTGCCGGGCACCGTCGTTGTCCTGCGGGCTGGGCGGTTTGAGCTCCGACTGGACGGCTCGGGTGGTGTCGCGCACCCGCTCGAGCGCCAGGGTCAGTCCGTCCGGCAGCCCGGTCAGCCGTCCATCGTCGAGCTCGTCGACGACGCCCTGGAAGAAGGTCGAGGCCTCGGTCACCTGGTCTGTGTCGGCCAGCTTGCCTGCCTTCTTGGCCGCCGCGGCGATCATCGAGGCGGTCAGCTCGTCGGTGATCGTCGAGGTCACCCGGTCGACCAGCTCGTGCCCCTCGTCGACGACGAGCAGGTCGTGCTCGGGCAGCATCTGCCGGCCCTCGAACGCGTCGATCGCCATGAAGCTGTGGTTGGTCACGACGACGTCGACGTCCTTGGCTGCCTCGCGGGCGCGTTCGACGAAGCAGTCCCCCACCAGCGGGCACTTCGACCCGAGGCACTCGTGGGCGGTCACCGACACCTGGCGCCAGGCTCGCTGCGAGACCCCCGGGAACAGCTCGTCACGGTCACCCGACTCGGTCACCTCGGCCCACTCGCGCAGCCGCACCACCTCCGCCCCGAGCCGTCCCATGCCGGAGTCGACCTGCCCCACCGAGAGCAGCGATCCCTCGTCCTCGTCGGGGAACCCGCCCACGAGCTTGTGCTGGCACAGGTAGTTGGCCCGGCCCTTGACCAGCGCATACGTCGGCTTGCGGCCCAGCAGCGGCGCCACCGCCTCGGCGACCCGCGGCATGTCACGGTCGACGATCTGCGCCTGCAGGGCGAGGGTCGCCGTGGCCACGATGGCCGGCCGGCCGGTGTCGAACGCGTGCGCCACGGCAGGCACGAGGTAGGCCAGCGACTTGCCGGTGCCGGTGCCGGCCTGCACCAGCAGGTGCCCCTTGCCGCCGACGGCCTCCTGCACGGCCTCGGCCATCCGGGTCTGGCCGGGACGCTCCGTGCCCCCGACGCCTTCGACCGCGGCGTGCAGAAGGGCAGAGAGATCGGCGGCCATCACCACAGGGTATGCCGACCGGTCACCTCGCCGCGGCAGCGCTCCACAGCCCGGTCGGTGGTCAGGCCGAGTCAGCGAGTTGACGGACCGACCTGGCCACCTCGGTCCACAGCGGCTCCGGCAGGTCGTGGCCCACTCCCGGGAAGATCGTCATCCGAGCACCGGTCACCCGTGAGGCGGTGGCCCGCCCCGCCGACTGTCGGACGATCGGATCGGCGTCGCCGTGCAGGACGAGCAACGGCTTGCCCAGCTCGCGCAGCCGAGGGCCGTGCCACTGGGCGCCGATCTGACGGCTCTGTGCCTTGGTGTCGCGAGGTCCGCTGTCGACCTCCCGCTCGATCCACTCCCGTGCGGCACTCTCATCGAACGGGTATGCCGGGGAGGCCACTCCGCGAGCCACCGCCAGGCTGGCGGCGATGTCCCCTTCGCGGCCCTCGGGGAACTTCATCCGCGCCAGACGGGCGAGCAGGCCGTAGCGCAGGTAGCGCGCCACCCCCAGGCCGCCGACGTCGCTCGGCACCGCCGCGGACGACGTGACGCTGAGCACCCGCTCCGGGTGCCGCAGCGCGATCCGCTGGGCCACCGCGCCCCCGAGCGAGTGACCGAAGACGTGTGCCTGGTCCCACCCGACGGCATCCAGGACCGAGACGGCGTCGTCGGTCATGTCCTCGGCCGTGTAGGCCTCACCCCGCCGGCCGAACAACGCCGCAAACGGATTGGCCGTGCCGGTGTCGGGCATCCGGGTCGACTCACCGGCATCACGCTGGTCATAGCGCACGACGTGGAAGCCCTCGTCGGCAAACGCGCGGCACAACCCTGCGGGCCACCAGAAGCGGGAGGTGCCCAGCCCCATCACCAGCAGGAGCGGATCACCGGCCGAGCCGACCACCTCGTCCCACGCGACCTGCACCTGGCCGTTCCGCGCATACCGGGTCGGGCTCCACATCAGGTCGGTGGATGCCACCATTGTCTTCCCTCCCTATTCGCGAACGGCGTTCGCACAATATGAGGATAGGGTGTGGCGAAGATCGGTCGCAAGCTCGGGGAGGGTGATGACGGACCAGTCGACCGCCATCTGGCTCCGCGGCGAGCGGGCTCCGCGTGGCCGCGCACCGGAGCACACCCGAGGCGAAATCGCTGCGGCCGCCGTCCGGCTCGCCGACCGTCAGGGTCTGGCTGCGGTCACCATGCGTGCGCTGGCCCGCGTCATCGGCACCGGCGCGGCCTCGCTCTACCGCTACGTCGCCACCCGGGACGAGCTCGTCGAGCTGATGGTCGACGAGGTCAACGGCGAGTTCGAGCTCGAGCGCAGACCGGACGCGTCCTGGTTGGACCAGATGGTGGACCTTGCGCACCAGGCTCGCGACATCTACCGACGACATCCATGGATGATCGAGGCCCTGGACACCACGCCCACCCTCGGTCCACACGGCTGCTCCTACCTCGAGCACGCCCTGGCCACGCTGGCCGTGACGGGCGCAGGCGGACGCACCCGGCTCGAGGCCATCGGCGTGTTCAGCGGGCTCGTGCGGCTGCTCTGCAAGGCCGAGCGCGACCGTCAGCAGCCGGGGCCGCCCTCGGCCCGGATGGCGCAGCGCAACGCCTACCTCAGCTCCGTGGCTGCCTCGGGAGAGCACCCCCATCTCGCCGCGGCCTTCGCAGAGACGAGCGAGCAGTCATCGTCCGAAGGCCCGCAGTACCAAGGGATCCCAGCAGCGCCTTCCGACGGGCAGTTCGATGGTCAGTTCGACCGCATCGTGCGCCGAACGCTGCTGGGGATGCTGCACGAAGGGGACCCCGACTGACCGACGGCGCGTCGAAGGCCGCGGCGGGTCAGGGACCCGCCGAAACTCGCTTTCCCCAGCCGCCCGGCTGCTGCGAGGCTGCGCCCATGCCTCCGAGCGAGATGTGGACCGATCAACAGCACGACCCCCGCGAGAACGGTGTGGTCCCCCGCGGTGAGCAGGAGGTCGTCCTGGACTACCTCCGGCGCTACCGGCTCACCTTCGAGATGAAGTGTGAGGGCTTGGACGCCGAGCAGCTCACACGCCAGTCGGTGCCGCCCTCGGACCTGTCACTGCTCGGTTTGCTGCGCCACCTGGCTCGGGTCGAGCACCACTGGTACCGGCGCGTCCTCGAGGGACAGGACCTCCCGCGCCTGCACCACGGCGAGGAAGGGGAGACGTCGTTCTCCGGCGCCGTCGCCGAGCCGGCAGTCGTCGAGGAGGCGTGGCGCGAGTGGCGCGCCGAGGTCGACCATGCCCGTGAGGTCGAGGCACGGCTCGACTCGTGGGGAGACACGGTCAGGGTCCATGGCGACGACGTCGAGGTGCGGGACATCCTCATCCACCTGGTCGAGGAGTACGCGCGCCACTGCGGCCACGCCGACCTGCTGCGCGAGTGCATCGACGGACGCACCGGCCAGTAGCTGCCCGCGCCCGGCGCGTCATGGAGCCCCGCGCGTCATTGACAGGCGTGGTCGAGCCGCTCGCGGTACTCCGGCGAGTCGTGCATCGCCACGGCGAGGCGGTACTGACCGACGGCCTCGTCGCGACGGCCCTGCCGCTCCAGGCTGCGCCCGAGGGCGAACCGGGCGTAGTGGTCGGCCGGGTCGAGCTCCAGGACCCGCCGGAAGGACTTCTCGGCACGGCTCAGCTGGGCCGAGTGGAAGTAGGCACGGGCGAGCAGCAGCTGCCCCGAAGCCGAGTCGGCGATCTCGTCGGCGATCGGCTCGAGGGTGCGCAGCGCCTCGAGCGGCCTCGCCAGCTCGAGCTGGAACTCGGCCACCCGGAACAGCTCATAGGTGCTGTCAGCGTTCGGCGTCGTGAAGGGCGTCGTCATCTCATCCACCAAGGTTGCGCCGGCCCGTGCTGACCGGCTGCCCCGTCCAACGCCACACTGCTGCGCCCCATTCCATCACTGGCGCGGAGGCCAAGACACAGCACCAGCGCGGCATCGGAGCGGGCTCGCCGGGGAGTCGGTATGCCGCGTCGCCCAAGCCGCCCCGCCGCAGGACGTCCGCGCCGGGAGGGTCGCAAGGTCCTGCGATGCGGTGGCCCCGCCACCACGACGCAGGACATCCGAGCCGAGAGCGTCACAAGGTCCTGCGATGCGGTGGCCCGTGCCGCCACGAGGCAGGACGTCCGCGCGCGAGGCGAGGACCGGCATACAGACTCGTCATGCCCGAGGACCGCCTGGGCTGGCGCGCTGACCGGCTGGTGGGAAGACCTGCGATGTGGTCCCCGGGGCCGCCACGACGTAGGACGCCTGCGCCGAGAGGCGTCACGAGGTCCTGCGATGCGGTGGCCCCGCCAGCCACGACGCAGGACGTCCGCCCCGGGAGGGTCACGAGGTCCTGCATTGCGGTCGCTCCGGCAGCCAGGACGCAGGACGTCCTCCGGCTCCGGGCGGGAGCGTCAGGCCACGCGGCAAAGGTCCGCCGCGCCATCGCGGCCCTGTGGGGGCGCCTTCGCCGGCGCGGCGCAACCAGCGGCGACTCGTCCGGTCAGTCGGCGGTGCAGATGAGGTGCGCCACCATCGCGGTCCAGCCGGTCTGGTGCGAGGCGCCGAGACCGGCACCGGTGTCGCCGTGAAAGTACTCGCTGAAGGTGGGGTGCGGCGCCCAGAGCGGGCCGGTCGGCACGTGCCTCGGATCACCAGGCCGCCTGCCGTCCGGTCCGAGGCGGAAGAGGTCGACGAGGCGTTGCTCGAGGTCACGGGCGATCTGCGCCATGCTGCGCTCCCTAGCCGAGCCGGTCGGCAGCTCCCGGACGAACCCCTCCCCGGCACCGCTCGCGTAGGTGCGCAGGGCGTCCAGCAGCAGGATGTTGACGGGGAACCAGACGGGGCCGCGCCAGTTCGAGTTGCCGCCGAACAGACCGCTGTCGGACTCCCCCGGCGTGTAGGCGAGCGACAGGGTCGTGCCGTCGACCTGGGCGGTGTAGCCGTCGCGGTAGGCCGCCGAGACCGACCGCAGCCCGTGCGGCGACAGGAACTCCCCCTCGTCGAGCATCCGCGTGAGGAGGCGGCCGAGTCGGGACGGGTCGACGAGCGACAGCGTGTGCTGCTGCCCGCCGCGGTGACCCGTGGTGATGATCGCGTCGGTCAGGTGGGGGCGCCGTTCGCGCAGCCACTGCAGCCGGGCGGTGAAGTCGGGCAGCTCCGACTCGACCCACGGCGGCGCCACCGCGACGGCCATCAACGGCAGCAGTCCCACCATCGAGCGCACCTTGAACTGCTGGAAATTGCCGTCCGGCTGCACGAGCACGTCGTAGTAGAAGCCGTCATCCTCGTCCCACACCGAGACGTCGTGCGAGCCGAACTGCTCCATCGCCTCGGCGATCCCGAGGAAGTGCTCGAGGAACTTGGTTGCCGAGCTGTCCCAGGCCACGTCGTGCCGCGCGAGCTCGATCGCCATCCGCAGCATCGACAGGCAGAAGAACCCCATCCAGCTGGTCGCGTCGGACTGCTCGAGGCGTTGGCCGTGCGGCAGCGGTTCGGACCGGTCGAACAGACCGATGTTGTCCATACCGAGGAACCCGCCCTCGAACAGGTTGGACCCGTCGGCGTCCTTGCGGTTGACCCACCACGCGAAATTGAGCAGCAGCTTGGTGAAGACGCGGATCAGGAAACTCTGGTCCTGCGCCCCGTCGATCTGGTAGACCTGCCACGCGGCCCAGGCGTGCACCGGTGGGTTGGCGTCGGAGAAGTTCCACTCGTATGCCGGGAGCTGGCCACTCGGAGCCATCGCCCATTCCCGACACATCAGCACGAGCTGCTCCTTGGCGAACTCCGGGTCCACGTGCGCCAAGGCGACACAGTGGAAGGCCAGGTCCCAGGTGGCGAACCACGGGTACTCCCACTCGTCCGGCATCGAGATGATGTCGGTGAGGGCCAGGTGCTGCCACGAGGTGTTGCGGCCCTCCGGTTGGCGGGCGAGGCGCTGTGGCGGCGGCGTGGGCTGGGCCGGGTCGCCCTCGAGCCAACGTGAGACGTCGTAGCGGTAGAGCTGCTTGCCCCAGAGCAAGCCGGCGAACGCCCTGCGCGCGACGTGCCGGTCCTCCTCCGACACGGACCCGGGGATCACCGCGGCGTAGAACTCATCCGCCTCCCGCCGCCTCGTCTCGACCACCTGCGCGAACGGCGTTGCCTGCTCGAAGGGTTCGCCGTCGTTGTCGTTGCGCATCCGCAGCCGGACGGTCACGCTCTCGCCGGACGGCACTGCGTCGAAGTGGTACCAGAACGCGGCCTTCGTCCCGGAATTCTCCGGGTTGGCCGCGTCCGCCTGGCCGTGGACGACGGCACGGTTGATGGCGTCCTTCGGGTAGGCGGTGGCCTGCGGCGCCTCGTCACCATAGAGAGCGTGAACGTTGGTCTCGTTGTCGCAGAAGAGGACTCGCGGCGAACCCTCGGCCGTCACGCGATAGCGACCCAAGTAGCCGTGCTCGGCCACCACCGTCCGACCGTCCTCGGCCAGGGTCAGGGTCGGCGTCCGGGCATCGCGTCCCCATGACCAGGTGTTGCGAAACCACAGCTGTGGCAACAGGTCCAACGGTGCGGCGTCCGGGCCGTGGTTGGTGGCCGTCACCTCGACGCAGATGTCGCTGGGCGAGCCCTTGGCGTGGGTGACCTGCACGTCGAAGAACCTGTCGCCCTCGAGGATGCCCGTGTCGGAGAGCTCGTACTCCTCGTCACCGCGGCCGCGCCGGCCGTTCTCGGCGACCAGCTCGGCATACGGAAACGCCTGCTGTGGATAGCGATAGAGCCACTGGCCGAAGGAGTGGGTCGGGGTGGCGTCGAGGGCCCACCAGTACTCCTTGGCGTCCTCACCATGGTTGCCCTGGGCGTTGGTGAGGCCGAAGATGCGCTCCTTGAGCCGGTCGTCCCGACCGTTCCAGAGCGCAAGGCCGAGGTTGAGGAAGCCGTAGCGGTCGCACAGGCCCGCCAGCCCGTCCTCACCCCAGCGGTAGGCGCGCAGGTGCGCGTGGTCGAACGGGAAGTAGTCCCAAGCGTTCCCGTCAGCGGAGTAGTCCTCGCGCACGGTCCCCCACTGACGCCCCGACACGTAGGGACCCCAGACCTTCCAGGGGTCGGTGTCGGCCGGCGCCTCGGCCAACCTGCCGTGCTCGGCGGTCCGTGGGGGCTGCTCGCCAGAAACGTTCGCGGAAGTCACGGGCACACTGTGCCACGCGGCATACGGACGTCGCAGGTGCCAGCCGCGGCTGCTGGAGGCACCCCGCGAGCTCAGACGGCGTATGCCGCGAGCTCACCCACCAGCGTGGGGCCCACCTTGGCCTCGACCCGCGTGCCCTCGGCGGTGTGCTCGCTGGCGAGGACCTCGCCCTCCTGGTGCAGCCGGTTGAGCAGGTCGCCGCGCTCGTAGGGCAGCAGCACGTCCACCGGGATCTCGGGGCGCGGCAGCTCCTCGGCGATCAGGGCGCGCAGCTCGTCGATGCCCTCGCCGGTGCGTGCCGACACGACGATGCTGTGCTTCTCGTGCCGCAGCAACCGGTGGATGACCTCCGGGTCGGCCGCGTCGGCCTTGTTGATGACGATGACCTCCTTGATGGCGTCACCGCCCAGGTCGGCGAGCACGGCACGGACCGCGCTGATCTGACCTTCCGGGTCGGGGTGGGAGCCGTCGACCACGTGCAGGAGCAGGTCGGCGTCACCGACCTCCTCGAGCGTGGAGCGGAACGCCTCGACCAGCTGGTGCGGCAAGGAACGGACGAAGCCGACCGTGTCGGTCAGTGTGTAGGCCCGGCCGTCCTCGGTCTCGGCCCGCCGGACCGTCGGGTCCAGCGTGGCGAAGAGCTGGTTCTCGACGAGGGCGCCGGCGCCGGTGAGCCGGTTGAGCAGGGACGACTTGCCGGCGTTGGTGTATCCCGCGATCGCGACACTGGCCACGTGGCCCCGGCGGCGGCTGCCGCGCTTGGTGTCGCGGGCGGTCTTCATGTGCGCGATCTCGCGCTTGAGCTTGGCCATCCGGGTATTGATCCGCCGGCGGTCGAGCTCGATCTTGGTCTCACCGGGTCCGCGCGAGCCCATGCCCTGACCGCCGGCCGCCTGCCCACCGGCCTGACGGGACATCGACTCACCCCAACCGCGCAGACGCGGGAGGAGGTACTGCAGCTGGGCCAGCTCGACCTGCGCCTTGCCCTCACGGCTCTTGGCGTGCTGGGCGAAGATGTCGAGGATCAACGCGGTGCGGTCGATGACCTTGACCTTGACGATGTCCTCGAGGGCACGGCGCTGGCTGGGTGACAGCTCGCCGTCGCACACGACGGTGTCGGCGCCCTCCGCGATCACGATGTCGCGCAGCTCGGCGGCCTTGCCCGCGCCCAGGAACGTGCTGGTGTCGGGCTTGCCGCGGCGCTGCACGAGGCCGGCGAGCACGGTGGAGCCGGCCGTCTCGGCGAGCGCGGCGAGCTCGCGGATGGAGTTCTCGGCGTCCTCCACCGTTCCCTCGGTCCAGACGCCGGCCAGCACGACGCGCTCGAGGCGCAGCTGGCGGTACTCGACCTCGGTGACGTCCTGCAGCTCGGTCGACAGGCCCGCGACGCGGCGCAGCGAGGCGCGCTCCTCGCGCTCGAACTGCTCGCCGTCGACGCTCTCTGCGGCCGCCGCACTGTCACCGCCGGCGTGGCGGTTGGGGTAGAGCGGCGCGAGCGTGGGCAGCCCCGAGTCGGAGCTGTCGACGTGCGTGGTGTCGATGCCGTGGTCGTGGTGGGTGGCGGTGTCGTGGTCGTCGGCGGCGAGCGCTGCGGCGCGGGTGCCGAACAGATCAGATCGTTTCGTCATATCTCCTCAAGGATCCCACCCCGGGACAGGTGGGCGCGACTCGTTTGACACAACGATCCGGCGCCATCTCCCATTCCGGCGGGTCTCACACCCCAGACCGCGTGCTCCCCCAGGCCGCTTTGCTCTCCCCGGGCCGCTTTGCTCATCTCGGGCCGGTCCTGGCCGCCGCGCAACCGGCCTGAAGCGAGCACAGGCCGAGTCGGGCGGCCACTACGCTGTCGGCGATGTCCGACCACTACTTCACCGCCGAGCCGGCCAGCCCCGAGCAGCGCCGCACCCTCACCGTCCGGCTGGCCGACCGACGGTTCGACGTGCACACCGCGCCGGGCATCTTCAGCCCGCACCGGGTCGACCAGGGCACTGCCGTGCTGCTCGCCGAGGCTCCCCCGCCGCCACCGACCGGCCACCTGCTCGACCTCGGCTGCGGCTGGGGACCCATCACGCTGACCCTGGCCCTGCGATCACCCGAGGCGAAGGTCTGGGGCGTCGACGTCAACCAGCGCGCCCTCGCCCTGCTGCGGGACAACGCCGCCGACCTGGGCCTCACCAACGTCACCGCCGGCACCGCGCAGGACGTCCCGGCGGACCTCGCCTTCGACACGATCTGGTCCAACCCGCCGATCCGCGTCGGCAAGCAGGTCCTGCACGAGCTGCTGCGGACCTGGCTGCCGCGTCTGGCGGCCGGCGGCACGGCATACCTCGTGGTGCAGCGCAACCTCGGCTCGGACTCCCTGCAGCGCTGGCTGACGCAGGAGCTCGAGGCGACCCACCGGGGCGAGTTCGCGGTGCGGCGCTACACCAGCGTCAAGGGCTACCGGCTGCTCGAGGTCGCCCGCCCCTGACCGCGCTCCCCACGAGCACCTCTGCTCGGCTCAGGCCGCTTCTGCGCCTCACGCGAGCGGCCTGGAGGGAGCACGCCCGTGCCCGTGCTCCCTTCGGACGGCGTGTCGGACCGACGGAACCGGCCCGGACAGAGCAAAGCGGCCCCAGCGGAGCACGGGGCGATCAGAGGGTGAGTATGCCGTCCGCCACCAGGGCGGCCGGCCCGGACAGCTCGACCTCGGACGCCGGCAGTGCCCGGACCCAGACGGTGCCTCCCGGCACGTCGACCTGCCACACCCGGTCGTCGGAGACCTCGCCGGCCCACCAGCGGGTGGCGAGCGCCGCAGCGGCCGC
>NZ_VOHR01000096.1 GCF_009192725.1 Segeticoccus rhizosphaerae
CCGCCCGGGCCGCACCCCGTCGAAGCGCTCGCCGAGGTCGCGCAGTGCCGCCGCTCCGCGATGCTCGACGTCCTCGCAGATCGGTCGGACGGTCGCGAGCGCCGCCTCGACGTCGAACTCGGCACGGGGCAGGAGGTCGCGCAGCTCACGCACGTCGGGCGTGCGGCCGCGCAGGTCGGTCCGGGAGATCACCTGGCCATTCTAGAGAGCCCGACCGGGTGCCCCGAGCCGGCGACCTCCGAGGTCCGGAGCGGTGCGATCGCCGCGCTCGGCGCTGCTCACCGGGCCGGAGCACAATGAGGTCCGTGCCGCACCATCAGGCGCGTCCTCGCGAGGGCGTCGTGGCCAACGCCTTCTCCGACCGGGGTGAGGTCGTGCTGCGCCG
Organism: Segeticoccus rhizosphaerae; assembly: GCF_009192725.1. Taxonomy (GTDB): domain Bacteria; phylum Actinomycetota; class Actinomycetes; order Actinomycetales; family Dermatophilaceae; genus Segeticoccus; species Segeticoccus rhizosphaerae. The sequence goes on from NZ_VOHR01000096.1 coordinate 386, forward strand.
CAGAGGCCGGGACGGTGCGCTGGAGCTTCGGGTCAACGGGGTCTTCGTCATGGACGACCGGCACACGTCCACCGAGCGCGACCTCGCCCGGCTGGCGCTCGGCGCCTGCCGTGCTCGGTCGGGCGTGCGGGTCCTGGTCGGCGGCCTCGGCCTCGGCCACTCGCTCGACGAGCTGTTGGGGTGTCCGCGCACGGCAGCGGTGACCGTGGCCGAGATCGAGCCGGCCCTGGTCCAGTGGCACCGGGACGGCCTGGTGCCCGGCTCGCGGCTCGCCGACCCGCGGGTCACGGTCGCGGTCGGCGACGTGGCCGCCGTCGTCTATGCGGCTCGTGGCGCGTGGGATGTCATCCTCCTCGACGTCGACAACGGTCCCGACTTCCTCGTCCATGACGGCAACGCCGCGATCTACCGGCGGCCGTTCCTGCACGCCTGCCACGATGCGCTGCGCCCGGGAGGGGTGCTGGCGGTGTGGTCCTGCAGCCCGGCGCCGGACCTCGCGGAGGCCCTCGAGGCGATCTTCGAGGACTGCAAGCGGCACTCGCTGGCGGTGACACTGGGCAGCCGGGACACGGCATACTTCGTGTTGCTGGCCAGGCGACCGGCGCAGCGGCGCTCGGCACCGTGGCAGGGCCGTCGGACTCACGAGCCGCCGTAGAACTCCTCGTCGACGACGTGCCGGGCCAGTCGGGCGACCCTACGGTAGGTGTCGGCCAGCTGCCACCCGGTGCCCGGCTCGCAGCCGATGATCCGTCCCACCCCGTCGGCGTCGCGCAGGTCGCTCGGAATCGAGTCCACCGGCCGCCCCCGCCACAGCACCGAGGCGTTGCGGGCCTCGGAGGCGAGCGTCCACGCCCGAGCCAGGGTGGTCGCGTGCTCCGCGCCGATCAACCCCGCCTCGACAGCCGCGTCCAGGGCCTCGAGCGTGCCGGTGCAGCGCAGCCCCTCCACCCGGTGCGCGTGCTGCAGCTGCAGCAGCTGCACGGTCCACTCGACGTCGGACAGACCCCCGCGGCCAAGCTTGAAGTGGGTCTTCGGGTCGCCCCCGCGGGGGATCCGCTCGGCCTCCATCCGTGCCTTGAGGGTGCGGATCTTGCGGACCGCCGAGGGCGGGATGCCACCCTGGGGCCACCGCAGCGGGTTGATCAGTTCGAGGAACCGGTCGGCCAGCCCGGCGTCGCCCGCCACCGGCGCGGCCCGCAACAGAGCCTGGGCCTCCCAGCCGGCGGACCAGCGCGCGTAGTAGGCACGGTAGGAGTCGAGGCTGCGCACCAGGGGACCCGCCTTGCCCTCGGGCCGCAGGTCGGCGTCCACGACCAGCTGCGGGTCCGGACCCGCACCACCGAGCAGGCGGCGCAGCTCCTGCACGACCGCGGTGGCCTGCGTGGTCGCCCGCTTGGCCGCCTCCTCACCGGCATCCACCGGGTCGTGCACGAACATCACGTCGGCATCGCTGCTGTAGCCCATCTCGCCGCCGCCGAGCCGGCCCATCCCGACGATGAGCAGCCGGGTCGCGAGCGACTCGCCCTGTTCTCCCTCGACGTGCCCGGTCGCAAGCTCCAGGGCCGCCTGGAGGATGGCCGCGGTCAGGTCGGTGAGGGCGCCCCCGACGCCGGAGAGGTCGATGGCGTCGACCAGGTCGGCGACCGCGATCCGGAACAGCTCCTGCCGCCGGACCACCCTCGCGGCCGTCATGGCCTCGTCACGGTCACCCTTGCGCGTCATCGCCGAGCGCATCGTGCGGAGCGCCGCCTCGCGGGAACGCGGTACGAGCTCGGCCGCGTCACCGAGGAGCTTGACCGACTCCGGGGCGCGCAGCAGCAGGTCCGCGGCATACCGGCTGCTGGCGAGCACGTGCGCCAGGCGCTCGGCTGCCCCTCCCTCGTCACGCAGCATCTTGAGATACCAGTGGGTGGTGCCCAGCGAGTCGCTGATCCGTCGGAAGGACAGCAGCCCGGCATCGGGATCGGCCTCGTCGGCGAACCACCCGAGCATCACCGGCAAAAGCGTCCGTTGGATCGCCGCGCGCCTGCTGACCCCTGCGGTGAGGGACTCGAGGTGGCGCAGAGCGCCCGCCGGATCACGAAAACCCAGCGCGGACAGTCGTTCCTGAGCCGCGGCCGGAGTGAGCCTCGCCTCGGGAGTCGTCAGCTTCGCCGCGGCGCTGAGCAGCGGCCGGTAGAAGAGCCGCTCGTGCAGGCGCCGCACCTCCCGGGCCTGCTGCCTCCACCGCGCCGTGATCTCGGTCGCCGGTTCGGCGCGGTGCCCGAGCGCCCGCCCCAGGCGCCGCAGGTCGGCGTCGGACGTCGGCATCAGGTGGGTGCGCCGGAGCCGGAACAGCTGGATGCGGTGCTCGAGGACGCGCAGCAGGCGGTAGGCGCCGTCGAGGACGGCGGCGTCGTCCCTGCCCACGTAGCCACCCTGCGACAGGGCATCCAGCGCTTCCAAGGTGGTGCCCGACCGCAACGTCTCGTCGGCGCGCCCGTGGACCAGCTGCAGCAGCTGCACGCTGAACTCGACGTCGCGCAGCCCGCCCGGTCCGAGCTTCAGCTGACGCCGGACCTCGCCCGGCGGCACGTGCGCCTCCACCCGACGACGCATTGCCTGCACGTCCTCGACGAAGTGGTCGCGGCTCGACGCCTGCCACACGAGCGGCTGCACAGCCTCGAGGTAGGCCTGGCCCAGCGCTGGATCGCCCGCGACCGTTCGTGCCTTGAGGAGCGCCTGGAACTCCCAGGTCTTCGCCCATTTCTCGTAGTACTGCTGGTGGCTCGCGACGGTCCGCACCAACGGACCGTTCTTGCCCTCCGGGCGGAGGTTGGCGTCGACGGTCCAGAGGCTGCCCTCGCCGGTAGACGCCGAACACGCCCGCATCGTCGCGGTGGCCAGCTGGGTCGCCGCCGCGAGCGCCGTGTCCTCGTCGGCGCCGTCGACCGGTTCGGCCACGAAGATGACGTCCACGTCACTGATGTAGTTGAGCTCGAGGCCCCCGCACTTGCCCATCCCGATGACCGCGATCCGGCAGGCCTGCGCGGCGGCTCCCAGCTCCTCGCGCGCGATGGCCAGTGCCGCGCCGAGAGCGGCCGAGGCCAGGTCGGCCAACGCCTCGGCCACGACCGGAAGGTCGGACAGGGGGTCGGCGCTGGTCAGGTCGAGCGCGGCGATCCCGAGCAGCTCACGCCGGTAGGCGATCCGCAGGGCGTCGTATGCCGTGCGGCCCGACCGGTCCGCCACCGCGCCCTTGATGGCCTCCCGTCGTCCCCGGGCGGAGCTGGCCCGCGCATCGGTCACCGCGGTCCAGTGCTCCGGGTGGTGGACCAGGTGGTCGGTGAGCGCCGACGAGGCACCGAGCACCGCGAGCAACCGGTCGCGTTCCTGCCCGCCTGTCCGCAGCCGGGCGAGCAGCTCGGCCCCGTCCAGCCGGTCGTCCTCCTGGAACGACTCGCGGAGCCGCACCAGCCCGAGCAGGGCGAGATCGGGGTCGGCCACGCCTCCCAGGGCGGGCACCAGGCCGTCCACCGCCTCGGGATCGTCGAAGCCGAGCTCCTCGAAGAGAGCCAACGCCCTTCGCCCGTCGACGAACCCGGCGCGTGCCATTCGTCCGGCCGGAGTGCTGGGGCGCGTCGACGTGCTCACGGAGCGGGCCGGCTCAAAGACTGCGCAGGTAGCGCTGTAGCTCGAACGGCGTGACCTGACTGCGGTAGTCGTCCCACTCCGCGCGCTTGTTGCGCAGGAAGAAGTCGAAGACGTGCTCACCGAGGGTCTCGGCGACCAGCTCGCTGTCCTCCATCCGCTCGATGGCCTCGTTGAGCGAGAGTGGGAGCGGGTCGATGCCGAGGGCCCGCCGCTCCCCGTCGGTCAGCGACCACACGTCGTCCTCGGCCTCGGGCGGGAGCTCGTAGCCCTCCTCGATGCCCTTGAGCCCCGCGGTGAGCAGCACGGCATACGCGAGGTAGGGGTTGCAGGCCGAGTCGATGGAGCGGACCTCGACGCGGGTGCTCTGGCCCTTGCTCGGTTTGTACATCGGCACGCGGATCAGGGCACTGCGGTTGTTGTGGCCCCAGCAGACGTGGGCCGGCGCCTCGCCGCCGCCCCAGAGCCGCTTGTAGGAGTTGACCCACTGGTTGGTCACCGCCGAGATCTCGGGCGCGTGCCGCAGCAGCCCCGCGATGAACTGCCGCCCGACCTTGGAGAGCTGGTAGGGGGCGCCCGCCTCGTGGAAGGCGTTGCGGTCACCCTCGAAGAGCGAGAGGTGGGTGTGCATGCCCGACCCGGGATGGTTCGACAGCGGCTTGGGCATGAACGAGGCGAACACACCCTGCTCGAGCGCGACCTCCTTGATGACCGTGCGGAAGGTCATGATGTTGTCCGCGGTCGAGAGGGCGTCGGCGTAGCGCAGGTCGATCTCGTTCTGGCCGGGTGCGCCCTCGTGGTGGCTGAACTCGACCGAGATCCCCATGCTCTCGAGCATGGTGATGGCCGCCTTGCGGAAGTCGTGGCCGGTGCCGTGGGGCACGTGGTCGAAGTAGCCGGCCTCGTCGACCGGCACCGGCGGTTGCCCCGGGGGTGTGCCCTGCTCGAACAGGAAGAACTCGATCTCCGGGTGGGTGTAGTAGGAGAAGCCGAGCTCTCCGGCGCGGTTCATCGCCCGTCGCAGCACGTCCCTGCTGTCGGCGAAGCTCACCGAGGCGCCGGGACGCCTGATGTCGCAGAACATCCGCGCCGTGCCCGGGGAGTCACCGCGCCAGGGCAGCACCTGGAACGTGCTCGCGTCGGGACGCACCAGCATGTCCGCCTCGTAGACCCGCGCGAATCCCTCGATCGCGCTGCCGTCGAAGCCGATTCCCTCGGCGAAGGCGCCCTCCAGCTCCGCGGGTGCGATGGCCACCGACTTGAGGGTGCCGAGCACGTCGGTGAACCACAACCGCACGAAGCGGATATCGCGTTCCTCGATGGTGCGGAGGACGAACTCCTGCTGACGATCCATGCCTTGATCCTGCCCTATCTGCTGCCCGAGCCGATGCGGGACGTCCTGCGAACTGGTCGCCCACGCCGCCACACCGCAGGACGTCCTTGAGAAGAATCGGCATCCCGCACCGACCCCCGGTCGTCCAGATCAACCTGTATGGCGGGCGGCCGGCTCCCAACCTGCCGAAAGCAGCGCCTGCCTCACCTGGTCGAAGAACGCATCGGCGCACAGGCGCAGACCGAGCAGCGGAAGCCGCAACACGGTGTCACCTTCCAGGGCGACCTGGTTGTGGCGGATGGCGTCCTGGACCAGGTTCTGCGCCCAGGCGTGCTGGATACCGTCGACCTCGACCACGACCCGCCACCGGTTCCATCGGAAGTCCAGGTAGTAGCGACCCGATCTGGTGCGCCTGACGACCTGGGCGTCCGGCTCGGGGACGCCACGACTCCGACACCCCCGGAGGAAGTCCAGCTCACCGAGACTGCCCACACCGCCGGCGAGGTCCATCACCAGTTCCGCGAGCATCAGCCGGCGACGGTCACGTTTGACCCGCAGGAGCTCCCTCGCCAGCTCCTCCACGCGGCACAGCCCTTGCTGCACCGCCATCGTGACGACCAGCGTGGCCTGGCGATCCGACGTGGCCCACAACGCGCCCCGGATCGCCGCGACGGCCGGTCGTGATCGAGGCACACCGCCGCACACCACGTCCTCCGGATCGAACCGCCGTGTCTCCCGGAGGTCCATGCCCGGCCGCCGACGACGGCGGATCCGGGCACCCTTCGGCACCGAGACCCGGATCCGTTCCTCGGTGAAGTGCTCGAGGCCTGAGGCGATGAGCGCACTCGTCCCGTCCAGGTGGGCCCGTGGCCCGGCCTCGAGCACGGCCGCCCACTGCCTCGCTACCAGGGTGAGAGGGCCGTTGTGGACGCAGAGGCAGTGTCGTCCCACGCGCTGCCAGCGCTCGGCCCGGATCTGCGCCCGCACCTCGGCCCGGGTCAGACCCAGAAGGTAGGCCTCCCGACGCGAGATCACCCCGCCCTGCTCGTTCGCCCGCCTGACGACCCGGATTCTGCGAACCGCGGCCAACTGACGGACGCCCGTGACGCCTCGGCCCGGCACGGGCCGTGCTCCCGATGCGAGATGGTCTTCAGCCATGCAGGCAGGCTCGGTCCAGGGCACCCCTGCGGTCACCTGCGAGCTGACCGCCTGTGCACGACGGGACTCCGCCGCGGGCGGAGGTGGACACAGATCTCCCACCACGTCTCGCCACGCCACCCCAGCCACAACGTCCTGCACAACGGTCACCCGGGCCGCCGCTTCGCAGGACCTCCCTCACCCCGGGCCACCGCGACGCCACAACGTCCTGCGCAACGGTCACCCGGGCCGCCACTTCGCAGGACCTCCCTCACCCCGGGCCACCGCCACGCCTGTCGGTCAGCCGCCGAGGATCGCCTTCGCAGCGTTGTGACCCGGTATGCCGCTGACTCCCCCGCCGCGGCGGGCGCCGGCGCCACAGAGCAGCAGCCGTTCGTATGCCGTCTCGACGCCCCAAGTCCCCTCCTCCGCCTGCCGTTCCGCCCAAGGCCACTGCAGGGCGCGGTGGAAGATGTTGCCGCCCGGCAGGGCCAGGTCGGCCTCCAGATCGAGCGGGGTCCGTGCCTCCACGCAGGGGCGACCGTCGCCATCACGCATCAGCACGTCTTCGAGCGGCTCCGCGAGCACCGCGTCGAGGGACCGCAACGCTGCCGCGAGGCCCTCCTCGCGTGCCCTCTCGTTGTCGTCCCGACCCAGCCGCGCCGGGAAGTGCACGCCGAAGAGGGTGAGGGTCTGCGCCTCGGTGTCCGCCAGGTCCGGCCCGAGGATGGAGCGGTCGGCCAGCGTGTGGCAGTAGATCTCGCACGGGAGCAGCTCGGGCACCCGGCCGGCGGCTGCCGTCGCGTGAGCGGCCTGGAGCTGGTCGAAGGTCTCGTTGATGTGGAAGGTGCCGGAGAAGGCTGCGACCGGGTCGACGGAGGCGTCCCGCAGCCGGGGTAGCCGGGACAGCAGCAGGTTGACCTTGAGCTGGGCCCCCTCGGGTTCGGGCCCGCTCGACACCGGGTCAGCGCCGCTCGCCGCGAGCAGCCGGTCGAGGACGGCCGGGGCGAACGCGGAGAGCAGCTGGCCGCCCCGCTCCTCGTGCACCCGGCCGCCCGGTTCGCGCCACTGCACGACGCCGGAGGGGTCGACGGAGCACACCTCGGCCTCGGTGACGATGGTGGCGCCGGCGTCGGTGGCCGCCTTCGCGAGAGCACCGGTGACCGCACCCATCCCACCGACAGGCACGTCCCAGTCGCCCGTCCCGCCCCCGACGAGGTGGTAGAGGAAGCAGACGTTCTGCCGCAGCTGCGGGTCGTCCAGGTCGGCGAACGTCCCGATGAGGGCGTCCGTGGCGACGACACCGCGGACCGTGTCGTCGGCGAAGGTCTCGCGCAGCACCTCCCCCAGCGGGCGCTCCACCACGGCCCGCCACAGGTCGTCGTCGGCGACGAGCTCGCGGGCCTGCTCGGCGGACCGCAGCGGCTCGAGCACCGTGGGAAAGAGACGTTCGGCGAGTGACGTCATACGGGCATAGAAGTGATGCCAGCGCTCGTATTCCGCGTCGTCCCCCGTCAGCCTGCGGAAACTGGCCGCCGTCGCCGCGTCGTCACCGTTGTCCACGAGCAGCCCGGTCGACGGGTCGGAGGGCACCGGCGTGTACGACGAGTAGCGCCGACGGACCAGGCGCAGGTCGAGGTCCAGGTCGCTGATGATCTGTGAGGGCATCAGGGAGACGAGGTAGGAGTAGCGCGAGAGTCGGGCGTCCACGCCACGGAACGCCTGGGCGGAGACGGCGGCTCCGCCGACGTGGTCGGCACGTTCCAGGACCAGGACCCGGCGGCCGGCACGGGCGAGGTAGGCGGCGGCGGTCAGGCCGTTGTGGCCGGCGCCGAGGACGATGTCGTCGAAAGTGGTGGGCACGACCCGACCCTATGACGTGGCACCAGCTCGGGAAGGCCCGCGGCGACATCGTGCACCGTGACGGCGATGACGCGGTGTCCGCGTCTGCCTGCACCAGCTGGGAGACCGCGGACTGCCGAGTGGACAGGCCTTTCGGTCGAACTGGCCTGCCGTGGGGTGCTGCCGACGATTCGTCGGCAAGGCACCGTTTGACGAGGAGAAACCTGGCGCGGAAGGGAACTCGACGACGCTTGTTGTCGTCCAGGTCGTCCCCTGCCACGGTGGACGGGCGCGGCTAGGCTGCCTGCATGGCACAACTACGCCTCGCTCTGGCTCAGATCAACCCGACCGTCGGAGACCTGCGCGGCAACGCCGATCTCATTCGAGACCGGGCCCGGCGCGCCGTGGCGGAGGGGGCCCACCTGGTCGCCTTTCCCGAGATGTCGCTCGTGGGATACCCGGTGGAGGACCTCGCCCTGCGCAGCACCTTCGTCGACGCCTCGCGAGAGGCCTTGATCCAGCTTGCCGCGGATCTCGACAAGGACGGCCATGGCGAGGTGCCCGTGGTGGTCGGTTACCTCGACCACGCACCACACGAGACCGCCGAAAGCGACCCCGCGCGGCCCCTCCCCCAGAACTGTGCCGCCGTGCTGCACCGTGGCGAGGTCGTGGCCCGCTATGCCAAGCACCACCTGCCCAACTACGGCGTCTTCGACGAGTACCGCATCTTCGCACCGGGACAGGACCTCACGGTCGTCCGCGTCTACGGCGTCGACGTCGCGATCGCCATCTGCGAGGACCTCTGGCAGGAAGGCGGTCCGGTCGCCCTGACGCGGGCGGCCGGGGCGGAGCTGCTGCTGGTGATCAACGGATCGCCCTACGAGCAGGACAAGGACGACACCCGGCTCGAGCTGGTGCGGCGGCGGGCCGGCCAGGCCGGTTGCGCGCTCGCCTACCTCAACCTCGTCGGCGGCCAGGACGAGCTCGTCTTCGACGGGGACTCCGTCGTCGTGGACACCGGCGGCGAGGTCCTCGCACGCGGACCGCAGTTCGAGGAGTCCGTCGTCACCGTCGACCTCGACCTCACGTCGAGCACGGTGGACCCCGAACACACCCCCGCGGGCGTCGAGCACGTGAATCTGGGCGATGACCCGGTGCCCACCTATGCCGCCGAGCCGGCCACCCTCGTGCCGCGCCTCGAGCCGGTGGCAGAGGTCTGGGCCGCGCTGGTGCTGGGGCTGCGGGACTACGTGCGCAAGAACGGATTTCGCTCCGTGCTGCTCGGGATGTCCGGCGGCATCGACTCGGCGGTCGTGGCGACGCTGGCGGCCGACGCGCTCGGGGGCGAGAACGTCGTCGGGATCTCCAACCCGAGCAGCTACTCGAGCCAGCACTCCAAGGACGACGCGGCGGCCTTGGCGCAGGCCCTTGGCGCCGACTACCGCGTCATCCCGATCGCACCGATGGTCGACGCCTTCCAAGCCGGCCTCTCGCTCACCGGTGTTGCCGAGGAGAACCTGCAGGCGCGCATCCGCGGGGTCGTGTGGATGGGCCTGTCCAACCAGGAGGGCCACCTGGTCCTGACCAACGGCAACAAGAGCGAGGTGTCGGTCGGTTACTCGACCATCTACGGCGACAGCGTCGGCGGTTTCGCGCCGATCAAGGACGTGCCCAAGACCCTGGTGTGGCAGCTGGCCCGCTGGCGCAACGAGGAGGCCGTCCGGCGCGGCGAGAAGCCCCCGATCCCGGAGAGCTCGATCACCAAGGCCCCGTCGGCCGAGTTGAGCCCCGGCCAGGTCGACCAGGACTCCCTCCCGCCCTACGAGTTGCTCGACCCGCTGCTCGACCTCTACGTCGAGGAGGCACGTGGCCGCGACGAGCTCATCACCGCAGGGTTCGACGAGGAGGTCGTGGACCGCGTCGTCGCCCTCGTCGACCGGGCCGAGTGGAAGCGCCGCCAGGGCGCGCCCGGACCGAAGATCTCCCCGATGGCCTTCGGCCGCGACCGGCGGCTGCCGATCACCAGCCGCTGGCGCGAGCAGGACGCCCGATCAGCGACGGCCGGCGGCGACGATGCGGCCGCAGCGACGACGATGGAGCGGAGCGACCCAGCCGCGGAGGAGCTGCGGCAGAAGACCCAGCGGAGCGACCCTGCCGCGAAGGAGCCGTGACCACGGGCATGAACAGCGAGCAGCCTGCTCCCTACGGCGGCGGGGCCGCCAGCAGCGGCTCCGGCCCGTCGGCCCCACGCCCGAAGCGCGTCCGCATCCCCCACCTGCAGGCGATGAAGGAGAGGGGCGAGCGCTGGGCGATGCTCACGGCATACGACCAGTACTCCGCAGAGATCTTCGAGGCCGCCGGCATCCCCGTCCTGCTCGTCGGCGACTCTGCCGGCAACAACGTCTTGGGCTACGAGTCGACGCTGCCGGTCACGGTCGACGAGCTGATCCCGCTGGCCCGTGCCGTGAGCCGTGCCGCCGCGCGCTGCCTGGTGGTGGCCGACCTGCCGTTCGGCTCCTACCAGTCCAGCCCGCAGCAGGCTCTGGCGACGGCGACGCGCTTCATGAAGGAGAGCCTGGTGCACGCAGTCAAGCTCGAGGGCGGCGCGCACCTGGTGCCGACCGTCGAGCTGCTCACCCGCGCAGGCATCCCCGTGATGGCACACGTCGGCTTCACTCCGCAGAGCGAGCACGCCCTCGGTGGCTACCGGGTGCAGGGTCGCGGCGGCGGAGCCGACGCCATGGTGGAGGACGCGCTGGCGCTCGAGCGGGCCGGCGCGTTCTCGGTGGTGATGGAGATGGTCCCCGACCCGGTGGCGGCTCGCGTCACGGAGGCCCTGCGGATCCCCACGATCGGCATCGGCGCCGGACCGCACTGCGACGCGCAGGTCCTCGTCTGGCAGGACATGGCCGGACTGCGCGGAGGACGGGCCCCCCGGTTCGTCAAGCGGTATGCCGACCTGCGCACCACCCTGCGAGACGCCGCCAGCGCGTATGCCGCGGACGTCGCCTCGGGCGCCTTCCCGGCACCGGAGCACACCTTCGAGTCCTGACGCACCTCGGCGACAGGTCCGTCTCCCGGGCGCCAAGAACACCCCGGCCTGCCGGTGCGGCGGGCGGTATCGTGACAGGCGAGCGCGGCCGGCGCGTCGGCCGCTCGACGGGAGGCGACATGGGCAAGAAGTGGAAGGACCTCAGCCCGCGGACACGCGGGCTGCTGTCGGTGGCGGCGGCTGTCGAGGCGGGCCTCAAGATCGCGGCGCTGATCGACCTGAAACGCCGCCCCGCAGCGCAGGTGCGCGGGCCCAAGTGGGCCTGGGGACTGGCGATCACGGTCGCCAGCTCGGCCGGCGCCGTGCCGATCCTCTACCTGGTCCGCGGCCGGCGCACCCACTAGCGTCACCGACCAGGCGACGCGACCCACACGAAGACGAGGCGCCTCTCGCTCGGGGGTTCGAGAGGCGCCTCGTCCGCTGGTTCCATCGCGGCAGCGGCCCCTGGCGTTACACCACCGGCGGGAGGGGACCGCCCCGCGCCGGCCGAGCCGGCGTCAGTGCAGGCGCAGGACGCGTCGCAGGTGCGGCCAGGCCAGCTGCCCCA
>NZ_VOHR01000097.1 GCF_009192725.1 Segeticoccus rhizosphaerae
CCAGTCGGCGCGCTCCTGGGAGTCGAAGCGGGCCAGGAATCTCAGGCTGATCTGGGAGTCGAGGTCCCTGAAGAGGCCAACAGCGCCGGGGAACGCGGCGTGCAGGTGCGCGCGCAGTTGGTTGCACAGCGCGACGCGGTGCTTGACCAGTTCGCGGCGGGCGCGGACGGTGGCACGCAATGTCTTGGTGGCCTCGCTGTCCTGGGTCAGCGGTCGCAGTTGAGTCCGGTCGGTGCGCAGAGTGTCGGCCAGGACGTAGGCATCGAACCGGTCGTCCTTGTTGCCAGCCGAGCCATAGCGACTGCGCAGGTTCTTAAGCCGGTTCGGACTGATCACCACGACGGTCAGGTCGGCGTCGAGCAAGGCGTCCACGACCGGGCCGTCCCCGCGCTCGATGGCCACCTCGATGACGCCGTGCTTGCCGAGGAAGTTCACCAGGGCGCGGAGTCCGGCTGCGGTGTGCTCGACGCTCTGGCGGGCAATCTGTTGACCGAGGCTGTTGACGACGCTGACCGCGTGGTCCTCGCTGGCCCAGTCCACGCCACCGGTGACACCGTTGACGGGCTGGTCGGGCAGTTTGCTCCTCGGGGTAGTGCTGGCAGACTTCACGTCAGCCTCCTCGCTGCTAGACCCAGTGGGGAGGCACCCATCTCTCGGTGCCGGGACGCATCTGTCCGTCAGCTCACTGATCGGCGCTCCCGGCCTTTGGCCCTGGCGCACAGCCCTGTCGACGATCACGGCGTCCCGGGTGACCGCCGGGCCCTGCAGAACTCATGCTGGACCTCTCACGGTCGAGCGAGCAGGGCAGTGACCCGACGGCACCTCGGGTGCATCAGCGGTCCATCTAGAACCGCCGACGCGAGGAAGGTAGTCCAGTGAGCGGCGGAAGGGGACAGACGTTCCTGGGTATGCCGCGTGCCGGGCACCCCGGTCCGACGGCGGACACCGCGGTGGGCCACCTGCAGGGCGAACGGGACTTCCCCACCGCCGCGCGTGACGCACTGTCCGACAGCCAGCTGCGGCGCAACCTCGGCCACGCCACCGCCACGATCCGCGCCAAGCGTGCCTCGGTCGTCGGCGAGGTGCCCGACTGGGAGGCCCTGCGCGACGCCGGGAGCGCGATCAAGACCGACACGATGGCCCGGCTGCCCGAGCTGCTCGAGCAGCTCGAGACGGAGGTGACCGCGCGGGGCGGGGTCGTGCACTGGGCCCGGGACGCCGCGGAGGCCAATGCGATCGTCACGCGGCTGGTGAAGCAGACCGGTGAGACCGAGGTGGTCAAGGTCAAGTCGATGGCGACGCAGGAGATCGGCCTGAACGAGGCCCTCGAAGACGCGGGCATCACGGCATACGAGACCGACCTGGCCGAGCTGATCGTGCAGCTCGGACACGACGCCCCGTCGCACATCCTCGTGCCAGCGATCCACCGCGGCCGCAGCGAGATCCGCGAGATCTTCCTGCGGGAGATGCCGAACGTCGACCCCGCCATCACCGACGACCCCCGGGCGCTCGCCGAGGCGGCGAGGGGCTACCTGCGCCGTCGCTTCCTGCGCGCCAAGGTCGCGATCAGCGGCGCCAACTTCGCGGTCGCCGACACCGGCACGCTGGTGGTGCTCGAGTCGGAGGGCAACGGGCGGATGTGCCTGACGCTGCCGGAGACCCTGATCACGGTGATGGGCATCGAGAAGCTCGTGCCCACCTGGCGCGACCTGGAGGTGTTCCTCCAGCTGCTGCCGAGGTCCTCGACCGGTGAACGGATGAATCCCTACACCTCCGCGTGGACCGGGGTGCACAGCACCGAGGGTGTGCCCGACGGTCCGCAGACCTTCCACCTGGTGCTGCTGGACAACGGCCGGACGGCGGCCCTTGCCGACGAGCTGGGTCGCACGGCGCTGCACTGCATCCGCTGCTCGGCGTGCCTCAACGTGTGCCCCGTCTACGAGCGCACCGGGGGGCACGCCTACGGCTCGGTCTACCCGGGACCGATCGGGGCGGTGCTCTCACCGCAGCTGACCGGCATCACCGGCGGCGACGAGCCGAACGACTCCCTGCCGTTCGCCTCCTCCCTGTGCGGTGCCTGCTACCAGGTCTGCCCGGTCAAGATCGACATCCCGTCGATCCTCGTCCAGCTGCGCGCCGAGCACGTGGAGGCCCGCAAGGCCCGCAGCAAGGTACCCACCGCGGAGGCGGTCGCCATGGCGGCGGCGGCGTGGACCATGGGCGACGAGGGGCGGTTCGCCAAGGCGGGCAGGGCCGCCCGGATGGGCAGTCCCATGATCCGGCGGGGCAGGGTCCGGGTGCCGCTTCCACCACCGCTGTCCGGCTGGACCGCGTCTCGCGACGTGCCCTCGCCACCACCGGAGACGTTCCGTGAGTGGTGGGCGCACCGCGACCAGAGCGACGCGAGCGAGGCCCGGGCGTGAGCGCCCGCGACGAGGTGCTGCGGCGGGTCCGGGAGGCGGTCGGGTCGACCGGCGGGACGACGCCGCCCCCTCGTGCCTACCGGACCAGCGGCGACCTGCCCGCCGGCAGCTCGGAGCTCGACGACCTGCTGGTCGAGCGGATCGAGGACTACCGCGCGACGGTGCAACGCACCGGCGGCAGCGACGAGGAGATCGTGGTGGCAGTCCGGTCCGTCCTCGGCTCGTTGGGTGTGACGTCCGTCGTCTGCCCACCGGCCGTCGCGGCCCACTTCCTGGCTCCGAACGGTGACCAGGAGAGTGGGATCGATTCGCGGGCGGAGAACGCCGGACCGGTGCGCATCGTGGCCGACGACGGCAGCCTCGACGCCGACACCCTCGACGGGATCGACGCGGTCGTGACCGGTTCCGCGGTCGCCATCGCCGAGACCGGCACGATCGTGCTCGACGGCGGCCCCACGTGCGGTCGGCGCGCGATCACGCTGGTGCCCGACATCCACGTGTGCGTGGTGCGGCCCGACCAGGTGGTCCAGACGGTGCCCGAGGCGCTCGCGCGGCTCGACCCGGCGCGGCCGCTGACCTTCATCAGCGGACCGAGCGCGACCAGTGACATCGAGCTGAGCCGCGTCGAGGGTGTCCACGGTCCCCGCACGCTGGTGGTCATCCTCGCCCGCAGCTGACCCGGCCCGGCACGCGATCACGGCGTTCTCCGGACGAGCTGGCCGCTGCGGGGCACCCTCGGGGTGCAGGCGGTGGACCAGCGTCCTGCCGCCGTCGTCGAGATCGCCTCGGCGTCCGACGCGCAGTCGGCCGTACGCACCGCCACCGGCCTGGGTCACGCCGTTTCCGCACAGTTCAGCGGCCACGCCGCGACACGGGCTCTCGACGACACCGTGGTGGAGCGCACGGCGCGACTGGGCCAGGTGGAGGTGGACACCGCTGCCCGCATGGCGCGCATCGGCGCCGGGGTCTCGTGGGCCCAGTTGCTCGTCGACCGGTTCGTGGCGGCGGCAGGCGCGCCCGGCCAGCAGTCGATCCTGATGGCGCAGGTGCGCCACCTCGGCGGGGCCTTCGCCTTGCCGAGTCATCGCCCGACAGCCTCCGGGCCGATCGACGACCCGTTCCTGCTGTTCGTCGTCGCCCTCGCGTTCGGGCCGCCGATGACCGACCGCTTCGGCGAGCTCTCCTCAGCACTCGGACCCGAGCTGACCGGCCGCACGGCGTTCACCATGCTCTCCGCCGACGACCCGGTCCAGCGCGCCTTCACGGCACCCGAGCTCGAGGCCCTGCGTGCGACCAAGCAGCGGGTGGACCCGCGACGCCTGGCCGCGGGTCACGCGCCCGTCAACGCCGGCGTTGGCACCGCCCGCACCAGTAGAGCGTGCGACCCGCCGCAGCGACCGACCGCACCCAAGAGCCGCACACCCGGCACGGTTCGCCGGCACGCTGGTAGAGGTAGAACCGGCGCTCGTAGCGGTCACCCAGCCGCTCGCCGGTCAGGGTGGGCGTATGGCGGGCCGCCGCACCGCTGGCCACCTCCCCCAGCGCCTCGGTCACCTGGTCGTCCATGGTGAGGATCTGGTTGTAGGCCACACCGATCCGCATCAGCTGGGACAGGTCGTCCCAGAGTTTCTGCCAGGTCGTGCGACGCACCTCCTGACCGGGACGAAAGGGGTTGACGCGCTGGCGGAACAGCACCTCGCAGCGGTAGACGTTGCCGACACCGGCGATCACGGCCTGGTCCATGAGCAGCTCACCGATGGGCCTGCGACTGTTCGAGATCCGCGACCACCCCAGTTCCGGATCGGCATCACCGCGAAGCGGATCCGGGCCCAGTCGCGCCTCGACGGCGTGCACCTCCGCGGGCGTGATGACGGCGCACAGGTTGGGGCCACGCAGGTCGGCGACGTGCCCGTCACCCGCCAGCCGCAGGCGAACCTGGCCGGTCACCGGCAGGTGGGCGGCCGGCATACCGACGAGCTCCGCTGGCAGCGGGACCACGGGGAAGGTGCCGATCAGCCCCAGGTGCACGTGCAGCCAGACCTCACCGTCGAACTCGACGAACAGGTGCTTGCCCCAGGCCGACGAGCCCACGAGGACGGTGCCGTCGAGCCGGGACGCCCCCGCCGCGAACCGGCCCTGCGGACTGGTCGCCGCGACCGGGGAGCCCGCGAAGGCGCGGTCCAACCGGCCCGCCAGCGCGTGGAGGGTGTGTCCTTCGGGCATCGCTCAGCTCGCGGCCTTCTTGCGCGCCGTCTTCTCCGTCTTCGCGGACTTCTTCGCGGTCCTCTTGGCCGGCCTCTTCTCCGACGTGTCCGCCTTCTTGTCGGCGCGCTTCGTGGTCTTCTTCTCGGTCTTCCCGGCCGACTTCTTCGCGCTGCCCTTGCCCGACGGCTCCTGGTCCGAGCCCCCGTCGCCGGTCGGCTCACCCCGAGCCGCCTTGGCCCGGTCGACGCTGCGCTGCAGGGCCGCGAGCAGGTCGACGACCTCGCCGCCGCCCTCGTCCTCGGCCTGCGGCGGCGCCTTGACCTCGCCGCCCTCCAGCTTGGCCTTGACCACGGCCTCGACCGCCGCTTCGTACTCGTCCTCGAACTCGTCGGGCTCGTAGTCGCCCGCGAGCGAGTCGACGAGCATCCGCGCCATCTTGAGCTCCTGCGGCTTGGCGGCGTTGTCGGTCCCGTCGAGGCCGGCAAAATCCGGCTCCCGGATCTCGTCCGGCCACAGCATGGTCTGCAGCACGATGACGTCGTCGCGGACCCGAAGCACCGCGATCGTGGTGCGGGTGCGCAGCGACACCGTCACGACCGCCATCCGGTCGGCCTCCTTGAGCGCCTCCCGCAGCAGCGCATACGGTTTCGCAGCGGCCTTGTCAGGCTCGAGGTAGTAGGACTTGTCGAGCAGCATCGGGTCGATCTGGTCGACCGGCACGAACTTCTCGACCGCGATCTCGCGGCTGCTGTTGATCGGCAGCTCGGACAGGTCCTCATCGGTGAGCACGACCATCTGGCCGTCCTCGGTCTCGTAGCCCTTGGCGATGTCGTCGTAGGAGACCTTCTCGCCGTCGATGCTGCAGACCCGCTGGTAGCGGATGCGGCCGCCGTCCTCGCGGTGCACCTGCCGGAACTGCACGTCGTGGTTCTCCGTGGCGGAGTACAACTTCACCGGCACGTTGACCAGCCCGAAGGACACCGCGCCCTTCCAGATCGCGCGCACTGTGAGCCACCCACTCTCGTCGAGGTCCTGACCGGGCCCATTCTGGCAGGGGTTCGCGGCCTGTGCCCATTGTCGGTCAGGATGGGGCCATGCGCCCCATGCTCGCCACCCCGGGAACCACCGTTCCCACCGGTTCGCAGTGGGCACACGAGATCAAGTGGGACGGGATGCGGGTCCTCGCCGACGTGCGCGAGGGCACGGTGCGGTTGTTCGCCCGCAGCGAGAACGACGTGACCGTGAGCTTTCCCGAGCTGCGCTCGCTAGGCTCGGTGGCCGACGACCTGCTGCTCGACGGCGAGGTCGTGGCCTTCCGCGCCGGCACACCGTCCTTCGAGGCCCTGGCCGAACGCATGCACGTGCCGGACGGCCGCAAGGCGGCGCGCCTGGCGTCGACGACCCCGGTCACCTACGTGGCCTTCGACCTGCTCCGGCTGCACGGCGAGGACCTCACCGGCAGGCCGCTGGCCGAGCGCAGGGCGATGCTCGAGCGCCTCGAGCTGGCCGGCGGATCCGTCCAGGTGCCACCGATCTACGACGACGGCAGGGCCCTGGCCGAGGCCACACGCGAGCAGGGACTCGAAGGCGTCGTGAGCAAGAGGCTGGACTCCCCCTACCGCCCGGGCCGGCGCAGCCAGGACTGGCTGAAGTTTCCCCACCGACCGACGATCTCGTGCGTCGTGGGCGGATGGCGGCCCGAGACCGGGAGCATGGGGCGGCTCGGCTCGATCCTCGTGGGGGTCCCGGGTCAGGCAGGGCTGCTCTACCGCGGACGATCCGGCGCAGGGCTGGCGGGCAGGGCGGGCGGGCGGTTGCTGGAGCTGCTGCGCCCGCTCGAGACCGACGAGTCACCGTTCGTCGACGAGGTGCCCCGCGTCGATGCGCTGGGCGCGACCTGGCTGCGTCCCGAGCTCGTCGTGGACCTGGCCGCGCTGCGCGTGACCACAGCCGGTCGTTTGCGCCAGCCGGCCTACCGCGGGGTGCGCAGTGACCTCAGGCCTAGCGACCTGGCCACCTCCACCAATACCCCCACCGACTCACGAAGGAGCTGAGCCGTGGCGGCAGCGAGCGAGACCATGACGGTGGAGGTCGAAGGGCGGCGGCTCAAGGTCAGCAACCTCGACAAGGTGCTCTACCCGGCCACCGAGACCACCAAGGGCGAGGTCCTGCACTACTACGCCCAGGTCGCCTCGACCCTGCTCCCCCACCTGGCCGACCGGCCGGTCACCCGCATCCGCTGGCCGAACGGCGTGGAGGGACAGTCCTTCTTCGAGAAGAACCTTCCCTCCGGCGCACCCGGCTGGCTGCCGGCGGTCACCATCGACGCGCCGGGTTCACGCAGCGGCAACGACGAGGTCACCTATCCGCTCGTCGGCGACGTCGCGACGCTGACCTACCTGGCCAACCTCGCGTCACTCGAGCTGCACGTGCCGCAGTGGCGGATCGGCGGAGGCGATGAGGGCGGTGAGGGCCATGAGCTGTTGCCCCCGGACCGGCTGGTCATCGACCTCGACCCCGGGCCGCCCGCCGGGCTGCACGAGTGCGCCCGCGTGGCGCTTCTCGTCCGTGACCGGCTCGCCGAGCTCGGTATGACGTGCGCGCCGGTCACGAGCGGCAGCAAGGGGATGCAGCTCTACGCGACGCTCGACGGCAGCCGCGACTCCGACACCGTGCGCGACCTCGCCAAGGAGATCGCGCAGGAGCTGACCAAGGCCGAGCCGGACCTGGTGCTGTGGAAGATGACCAGGTCGATGCGGCCGGGCAAGGTGCTGCTCGACTGGAGCCAGAACGTCGCCGCGAAGACGACCATCTCGCCCTACTCGCTGCGCGGCCGGACCGCCCCCTTCGTCGCCGCGCCGAGGACGTGGGAGGAGATCGAGCACGGGGCAGAGCACGAGGACGCCCTGCGTCAGCTGCAGATGTCCGAGGTGCTCGAACGGATCGATTCCGAGGGCGACCTGTTCACCCTCCAGCTGGGCTGATCCCTTGCCGCGCTCCTCCGCGGCGCCATTTGCCGCGGAGGAGGGAAGTGATTTCAGTTGGCCTTGTCGTAGGCCTCGAGGAGTTCGGCGGAGACGCGTCCACGGTCACTCACCTTGAATCCATTCTTGCGGCCCCATTTGCGCACGTCGTTCAGGTCATCACGGCGCGATCCCGAGCTGCCGCGGCGACCGCTGCTCTTGCGTCCGCCCGCACGGCGCGCGTGACCGACCCAAGTGGCGAAATCCTTGCGGAGCTTGCCGGCATTTGCTTCTGAGAGATCAATCTCGTAATGCACCCCGTCGAGACTGAAACTCACGGTTTCAGTGGCATCCCCGCCGTCGATGTCATCGACGAGCAGGACTTGCACGCGCTGGGCCATGAATGTCTCCAAACGTCAAAGTAAAGGAAATTCGACTCTTCCGTGATGGAGACTAACGGACAACGACGCCCTATTGCGAGTTTGTGGAATTCCCGCCCTCGGAGGAATGCAGCCGGTCCTGCTCGGCTTCCCATTGTGCGTGGGCCAGACGTTCTCGCCGGTCGCCCTCGAGAATGTGCTTCATGATGTACCAGAAGAGGTACAAGATCCCGACCGAGGGGATCAAGGTGATGATGGCCGGCCAGACCTGGTCCATGGCTGTTCCTCCTGGTCTTGGTGCCGGGTCGCTTCGTCGGGCGTCGAGAGCGCCGGTCGGCGCCTCGTGCCCGTCCGACCAAGGATAACCGCGCTCCCGGAGCCGTCCCACCGGCGATCAGAAGAGCAGGTCTCCCCGGACCCGGCGCTCGTGGTCGAGGAGGTACTGCTTGCGTTCGAGGCCGCCGCCGTAGCCGGTCAGGCTGCCGTCCGCTCCGATCACCCGGTGGCAGGGCACGACGATGCTGATCGGGTTGTGTCCGTTGGCCAGTCCCACGGCGCGAGAGGCGCCCGGCGTGCCCAGCGACGTGGCGATCTGGCCGTAGGAGCGGGTCTCGCCGTAGGGGATCTGGCGCAGCGCCTCCCAGACCCGCTGCTGGAAGGCGGTGCCCTCGGGCGCCAACGGCAGGTCGAACTCGGTGAGCTCCCCCGCGAAGTAGGCCTGCAGCTGCTCGGCGGCCGCGCCGAACACCGCGTCGTGGCGCCGGCCCCGGTCGGGGTTGCGGGGGCCGTGCCGGTTCACCTCCATCAGCAGCGCGGTCAGCGCGCCGTCCTCGGCGACGAGGGTGAGCGGCCCGATCGGGCTGTCGAGGACCGTGTGGGCACGCTCGCCGGCCGGGCTGGTCGTCGGTCCCGCGGGAGGCGTCTGCGTTGTCCGTGTCGTGCCTGTCATGTGTGTCATGTGTCTGTCCTCGGGTTCATCGTGCTCGTCTCCGGACGGGGTCGGGCGGGTCGCCGGCGGGGATACCGGTCACGCGGCCGAGTCGCTCGGCAGCCGGTTGATGGCGTGGTCACCCGCGGCCCAGAGGTACTGCACGGCATACGCGCGCCACGGTCGCCAGTCTCCGGCGCGCGCCGCGAGGGCTCGGGCGTTGTCCGGCAGGCCCAGCGTCCGGGCGGCGCTTCGCACACCGAGGTCGCTGGCCAGGAACGCGTCCGGATCACCCAGACAGCGCATCGCGATCGTCTCGATGGTCCACGGTCCCACTCCCGGCAACGCCGCCAGGACGGTGCGGGCCGCATCCCAGTCGCTGCCGATGTCGAGGACCAACCGTCCCTGCGCCAGCGCCCCGACGAGGCCGGTGAGGGTGCGGCGCCGAGCCTGGGGCATCGCCAGCGCCTCCGGGTCGAGGCCGAGCAGGTCCTGCACCGCGGGGAAGAGGTGGGTGAGCCCGCCACCGGGGTCCTCGACGCACTGCCCGTGGGCGATCGTGAGCCGGGCCGCCAGCGTCCTGGCAGCGGCGGTGGAGACCTGCTGGCCCAACACGGCGCGCACGGCCATCTCGTCGGGGTCGACGGTGTGCGGCACGCGGCGCCCCGGCGTTCTGCGCACCAGGGGACGCAGCAGCAGATCACCCGACAGGGCCTCGTCGACGGCCATCGGGTCTGCATCGAGGTCGAGGAGCCACCGGCACCGGCTCGTCGCGATGCCGAGGTCGCGCAGATCGGTGAGCCACAGCCGGCATGCGACGTGGTCACTCTCCGGTCGCAGGGCGACCACGCCCGGGCCGTGCGGCAGCCGGAGCGTGCGCCGGTAGGCCCCGTCGCGCCACTCCTCGACGCCGGGCACCGCCGTCGCGGCGAGGTGGCCGAAGACGTTCGACGGTGTGAAGGGCTGGCGGTAGGGAAGCCGCAGGCGGACCTCCCCGGGCGCCGCAGCCACGGCCCGGCGCCGGCGGGACCGCAGCTGCGTCGGGGTGAGGGCGAAGACCTCCCGGACGGTGGTGTTGAAGGCACGGATGCTCGAGAAGCCTGCGGCGTAGGCCACCTGCGTCATCGGCAGCGCGGTGGTCTCGATGAGCAGCCTCGCCGTCTGGGCGCGCCCCGCTCGTGCGAGGGCCAGGGGACCGGCCCCGAGCTCGGCCCGCAACTGACGCTCGAGCTGGCGCACGCTGTATCCGAGCCGTGCGGCGAGGCCGCTCACGCCCTCCCGGTCGACCACCCCGTCAGCGATGAGCCGCATCGCGCGGGCCACCACGTCGGCCCGCACGTTCCACTCCGGGGATCCGGGGCTGGCGTCGGGTCGGCAGCGTTTGCAGGCGCGGAAGCCCGCCTGCTGCGCGGCGGCGGCGCTCGCGTAGAACCGCATGTTCTCGGGTTTGGGCGGGCGCACCGGACAGCTCGGCCGGCAGTAGATCCCCGTCGTCAGGACGGCGGTGATGAACCAGCCGTCGAACCGCGCATCGTGGGACGCCACGGCGCGCAGGCAGCTGTCTCGGTCCTCGTGCATGCCGCAAGCATGTCCTCCGGGCAGCTCGAGGTCTAGCCGAAATACGACACGGACGAGCTGTGTGCCCCGGCCATTCCGCGCGCCTTCCCGAGGCAACACCGGGGATGCTCGCCCCACCTGCAGCAGGGTGCACTCGCGCTACGGGTGTCCTGTCGAAGGCTGGGGCACCAGGTCGAGGGCGATGTCGAGGATCCGGGAGGAGTGGGTCAGCCCCCCGACGCTGAGGTAGTCGACGCCGGTCAACGCGTAGTCGCGGGCCACGCCGAGCGTCAGGCCGCCGGTGGCCTCCAGCTCCACCCGCTCGCCCGTGTTCCGGACGGACTCCACCGTGGTGCGCAGCAGGTCCACGGACATGTTGTCGCACAACAGGAACCGGGCTCCCGCGGCCACCGCCTCGAGCGCCTCCGCGGTCGTGGTCACCTCCACCTGGACATCGACGTGTGGGTATGCCGTCCGCACCAGGTCGAAGGCCACCGACACCGAGCCGGCGGCCAGCTTGTGGTTGTCCTTGATCATCGCGACGTCGAACAGGCCCATTCGCTTGTTGGTGCCGCCACCGCACAGCACGGCATACTTCTCCAGCGCCCGCAGCCCGGGAGTCGTCTTGCGGGTGTCCAGGACGCGCGCGCCGGTGCCCTCGAGCGCATCCGCCCAGAGCCGGGTGTGGGTCGCCACGCCGGAGAGGCGACTGAGCAGGTTGAGGAGGGTGCGCTCGCCGACGAGGGTCGCCTGGGTCGAACCGCGGAGGACGGCGATCACGTCATCCCGTGCCACCGGGTCGCCGTCCTGCCGCACCACCTCGGCGTCGACTCCACTCAGTCCCAGCCGTTCGCAGACCGCGTGAAAAACCATGGAGATCAACGGGGTTCCCGCTATGACGCCTTCTGCGCGGGCCACGACGTGAGCCGCCGAAACCTGCTCGGTCGGGATGGTGGCACTGCTCGTCACATCGACACCCGGGTGGCCGCCCAGGTCCTCGGTGAGGGCAGTGTCAACCACGAGTCCAGCGGCCTGCTCGGGGAACTCGGTCATGTCAGCTCTTGGGCGGGAACGGGGTGGTATGCCGTCGAGAGCAGGCCGTCCTCGCCACGGACAGCGGTGGTGTGTCCGCGCCAGTGGGCATCGTCCGGATGCGGGTGATCGGAACGGACATGCCCGCCGCGGGTCTCCTCACGCAGGGCGGCGACATGCGTGAGGACCTGGGCGAGGTGCAGCAGGTTGGTGGTCTCCCACGCCTCCGGGCCGGGCAGCGTCTGGGCCGCTTCTGCCTCCGCGATCGCCGCGAGCTCCTTCTCCGCCCGCGACATGGTGCCGGCCGAGCGCACCGCACCGGTGCCGGTGGTCATGGTCCGCTGGATCGCGGTGCGTTCGCGTGGCGACACCAGGGCAGGCCCTCCCGGACGGGTCGCCGGCCCGGTCGCCGCCGCGGGCGGCAGCTCACCGGCC
>NZ_VOHR01000098.1 GCF_009192725.1 Segeticoccus rhizosphaerae
CAGTTCACGATGCCGCCGAGCACGGCGCGGGTGGGGCACCGGGTCGCCCCGTGCTCGGCGGCATCGAGAACTGCGACCGCACACGGCCCGGACGCGGCTCGGGCGCAGCCACCGGGGTGAACAGCGGCAGCGCGGCCGGGTCCGGCCGTGCCGAATGTGGTTGCTGGTTCTGGCTCTGGTTCATCAACGGCTCCCCACGATCGGCGCGCCCGCCCCGGCGTCCAGGTTGGTCCGGTATTGGTCGATCACGGTCTGGCTGGCTGCGGCGGTCGCTCGCAGTCCTCGCACCAGGCTGGTGTGCTCGAACCGGCGTGGACGCCGCGCGCCGAGCGAGAACACCGCGGCGGCGTCCGGCGCCCAGGGCAGGGCGGAGGTCACCGGCAGCCCCAGCACCTTGCCGACCTCACGGGAGGAGTAGGGCTGCCCCTGCCCCACCAGCAGCACCCCCAGCCGCGGTAGCGCCCCAGCGGCCGCGAACGTCTCGTGCAGCTGCTGGGCCCAGGACCGGGCGGCCGCCAAGGCGGGCAGGCTGCTGCGCATGGTCAGCAACGTCAGGTCGCCGCCCCGGACCAGCGGCTCGGGGGCACCGACCAGGCCGAGCCGGCCGGCGTCCACGATCACGTCCTGACCGGTGCGTTCCAGGTCCCGCAGCGCCACACACAACGGCTCCCACACGCCGGCCAGGCCGCGAGCCTGCCCGTGGCCCCGCACCCCCGGCAGCAGCCGCGCGCTCGAACCGGGAATCTCCAGCATCGAGGCGGGCAGCGCCTGCGCCAGCGCGCCCTGGCGGTGCGCCAGGGGAAGGTCGATCAGGCCACCGGTGTGGGCCACGTCGCCGTGGAAGTATCCGGCCAAGACCCCCGACCCGCCGGTGGGGTCGGCCTCGACCAGCACCACGGGCCGGGGCCACGTCAGCGCCAGACCCAACGCCGTCGAGGTCACCCCGGGTGAGCCGGAGGCGGACGTCAGCGTGATGACGGCCATGACTCAGCGCGCCCTGGAGTCCAGCACCAGCGCCACCTTGCCGGTCGCGGCCCGCGCCACCAGGTCGGCAGCCTGATCCCGTGGCACGGACACATCCACCACCTGCTGGCCGCCGTCCGGCAACTGGCGGACACTCACCACCGTGGCCTTGACCTGGGCCTGTGACCCGGAGCCGCGGTAGGTCCCGTCCATCCCGGGGGTGGACACGATCCGTACCTGGTCGCCGGCCTGCAGCGCGGTGCCCGGCAGGCCACCCGGAGGAAGGCTCACTCCCACGACGGACATCCCGTCGGCCGGCAGCACCGAGCGGGTCACGTCCTGCCTGGTCACCAGTCCGCCGGCGGCCAGGTCCATCGCGGCACGCTGGCCCACCAGGCTCTGCAGGTCGGCCGCGGGGATCGGTGTCAGCGCGGGGTCGACACCCACCTGCACGGCCATCAGGTCATCCGCCTCGATGACCTCACCGCGGTGCACCGTCGAGCGGACCGCGACCACACTGGTCGTCGAGCTCATCGAGGTGAAGGCCAGCACCCCCAACAGCGCGCCCAGACAGACGGCTGCTACCGACGCGGCGATGAGCAGCGGTCGACGCCGCATCTTCGGCGGTGGGGCGACCTCCGCTCCCCCTACCGCCGCAGAGCCCCGCCCTGCGGACTCCGGCTCGCCGGGCTCCGGCGCGCCAGGCAACCGGTCCCGTGCCTGCTTCGGCGCCAACGACATCGTGAATCCCCTTGCCTTCGCTGCTGCGGCCCCTACTGGACCAGCACTTGTGCCTCGCCGATGTGCACGGTGGCGGTGCGGGTCAACGGCATGGTGATCGTCCCGGACTGCCCGATCCCGGACCAGTCGATCACCCAGTTCGAGGTGGCGCGCACCGTGTAGTCGCCCTGCCGGGTGTAGGTGTGCCCGCACGTCGGGCTGTCCTTCTTGCCGTACATGTCCCGGTACGGTGTGCCCTGACCGCAGGTCACCCTCTGGCCGTCGCCCAGGTCCCACACCACGTTCCTCACCTTCGCCGTGGCAGTCACCGAGAACGGGCCCGTTGACGCCGTCCGCGTGACCGGCCCCCAGGTGTTCGGCGAAGCGTTCTGCACCCACATCCAGTTCGGCATCCCCACCAGCCCCATCGAGCCGGGCTTGGGCTCGGGCACGATCCCGATACCGATCGCCTGCAGCCGCATCGATTCCACTGCCCGGTCGGCCAGCTTGCGCGGATCCGGCGGCGCCGGCGCCTCCGGCGGGGCGGCAGCCCAGAAGTCCACCGTGCCCGCCTGCATCAGACCGTCGACGTTCGCCCCCGCACCCTCGCGGTCGGTCAGCGCGTAGTAGCAGGTGTAAATCGTGCCCTTCTCGTGGCCGCTCCACACTGGTTCGCTCTTCGGTGGCTGCGGCCTGGTCCGCCACACCGAGATGCACGAGTGCCCCTGCACGACTGGGCCGCTGCTATGGCCCTTTTTGCCGGAGTCTTTGTCTCCAGAGTCCTTGTCGCCAGTCGACGAGCCGGACTCGTAGCTAGCGGGCTCAGTGCCGGAGTCACCAGAGCCGCCACGGTTCGACGGCGGTTCCGCCCATACGAGGCACACCCCCCGATAGTCATCCTTCTTCAGACACCGGGGGGTGTCTCCCGTGGGAACCGATTCGTGCCTGGTTGCCAGGGCGCCAGAGGACCCCATGGACAGCGTGAAAGCGAGACACAGCGTTCCTGCCGTCGCGAGCCGGCGGAGGTTGCTCAACATGACGGGTCCTTCACCGGATCACCAACGTAACCGACCCGCCACTGCGACTGGTCCGGGAACTCGTAGTTGTAAACCGACACGCGATGCCGACCATGGTCGATCCGGTCTGAGGGAACGATCGACTTACCGCTGGCGTCGACCACGTTCACCTTCGACACGTCGTAGCAGACCTCGAACACCACGGTGGGGATGACCGGCGGCTGATGCTTCGGCTTGTTGGTGAGGTCGACCTTGACCGGCTTCACGGAGACGACCTGGACCCTCCCGATCACCCTCGTTCCGTACACCTTCTCGTTGGCCAAAGCGTTCCGGTTGTTGCGCAACTCCGTTCCGATCGCCACCTTGTCGAAGCAGGACTTCTTTGCCCTCTTGGGGTGAATCAGGCAGGTATCACTGACCTGGAAGTAGTGATCGAGGACCTTCCTGGCATTGCGCTTGGCCACCGCTTTGGGCCCCGGCGGCGGGTGGGAACTCGTCGGCGGCGTGGTCGGGGCCGTGGGGGAAGCCGGGGGGTCCGATGGAGGCGTGGACGCGAGCGAAGCATTAGTGGGCGACGGTGTCGAAGCCCCGTCGTTGGGTACGCCGCCGCTGCAGGCAGAGGCAACCAGGGCACCGCCGAGCAGCAAGATGCCACCTCCCCGCCGGAGCGTGTTCGACATCGTCGGTCTCCTCGCGTCGCTCATAGCCATAAGGCAGATGCCACCCTCCAGGTGATCACCTGTACCAAATTTCGCCACAACAACACTAGTGCTAATGACTCACCGTGGGAAGACGGATCGGCAGCAGTTCGGAGCAGAACCAGCGAGCGGTCGATCGCGTCGGTGTCCCCCTGGCACACCTGGCCGGCCCCGAATCGCCCACCAAGGACGTCCGCCCGCGTCACGATGAGGACGGCGAGGGCACCGGCGGCACGACGGGCCGGGATCCACGCGCCGACGCTGCGTGAAACCTGCCGGTCCTGGCCGATATTCACCTAATGTGATGCCGCCCCATCGTGGTGACCCCCTGCCGCTCCGCAATTCCGAGACGGGAAGTCTACCCAGCCTCCGCCGCCACACAAGGGCTTAGCACCCACCCTGTGGATAACTTGCGAGCCTGCCCGAAGATCAGTCGGACCGGTGATTGAACCCTAAACAGATCGCTCCTCTGCAAGGCGACGGGAGTTGTCAACAGCCGTTCGGACGAGAGCCATTTCGACGTCCAAGGCCCCCGCCAAGGGAGCCAGCAAAGGATCGCTGGGCGTGCGTCGGACTGACCCTGACTCCCAGCGCATGTACGTGGCAAACGACATGCGCGCGCGACGCGCCAGCTCGCGCCCACCAAAGCCCGCGCGCAGCCGCAGCACCCGAAGGGTTGGGAGAATCGGCGGCGGCTGCAGCAAGTCGTCCACCCTGATCGCCAGCACCAGGGCCAACTCGGCCAGCGACTCCGCTCGAGGAGTAGACAAGCCAAGCTCCCACCGAGAGACCCGCTCACCTCCGGCCACGCCGAGACGGTGCGCCAACTGGTGCTGGGTCAAGCCCGCCCGCTCACGAGCGGCACGCAAGGCGGCGGGGTGGAACTCCGGCTCGGTCACCACGCCCAAACCCTATGGCGTGACCGGGCGCCAGCTCAAGCGGGTGATCATCGGGCTTCCCGAGTCGACTTCGCTGAAGGCGCATACCGCCCAGAATGACGAAGGCTCTCATGCGCCCAGCTGATGAGGAAACATCGGGTTTCGACTCTCCGTTGAACCAAACCAGTCACTGCTGGCCCGCTCCTTCGCACTAACTGTCCGAGTCGGGGGAAATTGAGATTTGAACGTCCAATTTAAGAATCCTCGCCCAAACGACCAAAGTCTTCGCCATTTTGTACGTCGTGAACGAAGAAATTGAGACTGGATGGGGCCCCAGGACCTGTTACGAGCTGTCGGAGCCACGGGCCGATGGCAGCGAGGCCGAGGGGAGTCGGCCTCGCGCGCCGCGGGCCTTGGCCCTGGTCCCCATATGAGTGGTGTGAGGGGGCGGCGGCGAGGACAGCCAGTCACGAGACTGCCGTCCACGGCTCGGGTCGAGTCTGTGGACGTGTGAGACACGTGGATTCGAGCGCCGTCTACCCTCCGGCCATGGACCTTGGAGCGAGTGCTGCGCACGAGCGAATGAAGCTGGCGGCCGTTGAGGAGGCAGCACAGGTGTTGGATCGTGCGCGCTCAGAGTATGAGCGGGCGCGCGAAGTCCGTGACCGAGCTGTCCGCGCGGCCGTCCGCGCTGGCGTGCCGAGTGGCAGGGTCGCCGCAGCTGCCGGCCTGTCAGCAGGCCGGGTGTCGCACCTGACCGCAGCGCCACGGCTGTGACTTGCCTTGGGGCTGCCCGAGGCAGCGTAGGTTCCTGCGTCGTGGACATTGGTGACGACGAAGATGGATACGGCCACATCGGTATCTTGCACGAGGCTGCCAAGGGACTAGTTCGCCACGAGTGCGGCTTAGCCTTTGCTCACTTGGGGGCGTCCATGTCTGCAAGGCCCACGGGGCGACGGTTGCGAACACGGGAGGGCACGTAGGCGGCCGGGTCGGTCGCGTACCTTCCGAAAGTCAACTAGCCGATCGTCGAGGGTGCTCGGCGTGGCTACACAGACACAAGGCGTTCATTGCTGCTCGCGACCCAGAGCCCGCGCGTGATGCGTTCGGTCCAAGGAGAGCACCCGCTTTCCCGCTGGCTATGAGCGATCCGGTTGCGATCTCGATCAGTCGGCCCAGTGCGCTGGCTTGGCTGCGGTGATGGGCCGCGGGCCCATGAGGTGCGCTAGGAGCGTCGGCTGTGCGGCGGCGTAGGTGACGCCCGTGCACGCCCTCCCTGCTGCGGTGCCGTCCAGAGAGACGGCGACCACGTGGATTCCGGCGTCGAGCTGCCTCGCCAACTGGCGGGCTTTCGCCTTGTTGACGTACCCCACCACCTCGTCCGAATCGGCTGCTCTGACCCCGACGGCGTTCGGATCGTGCGGATTATCCCGCTCGCGGACCAGTACGAGCAGGCGCCCAGGTCGGAGATCGCTCCGGCGCGCGGCGGCCGCGTAGTGGCTCACACCACGCAGTTTGCCCGCCCAAATGCCCACGGTGGAGAGTCGCCGCGCTTCAGCCTTCATCAGTTTGCCCGTGAGGTCATCGCAGAACCTCAGAATGCGCGCGCCACCGTAAACCTGCTCCACGAGATGCACCTGAGGGAGGCCGTTGGCACCCATGATGTCCACGCGCTCACCATCACCCAGATACAGCTCGGCTGCGGGGCGATCGTTCTGTCGGTGCGGCACGTGCACGACCTTACCGACGTGGAACAGACCGGGGCCATCGCACCAGTCCGGCTGATTCGAGGTCGAGACCACCCTCTTGCCTTGATCAACATCAAGGACACAAGCTCGTGGTCAACCGCTTTCGCAGGCGACGCCGTCTCCGTCGCGGTCCAGGCCGTGGGGGTCGCTGCCGGTGACGGTGATGGGGCCGTTGACGTCGGCGCAGTCCAGGTCGGGCGGGTAGGGCGGGATGCAGGGTGAGTAGCCGGGTGCGCAGTTCTTCTGGGGTGCCTTTGGTTGGGGCGCGGCTGGCGCGAACGGCGCGGGCTTGGTCGCTTTCGGTCGACTGGCCACGGGTTTGTCGAAGCCGCCGCAGTTGCCCCAGGTCCCGCGGCCGGCGGCGCGTGCGGTGGCCTCGGCGGCCTGGTAGCGGGCCTGACGGTGGTAGGCAGCAGCGTAGGTGTACTCGGAGGCCAGACCCTTGCTGATCATGATCTTGCCGTAGTCGCCGACACCGGGGATGTCCAGGTATGCCAGCGTGCGGCCGTACTTGTCGAGCCTGCCTTGGCTGGCGTCGCGCACGAGATGGACGGTGCGTCCGTCCAGGAGCTGGTGGGCCATCGCGGTTGCGGCCTGTCCTCCACATTCGTCCGCGACGCTGGGGCTGACGGTCTCGGGGGTGTCGATTCCGATGATGCGGACGGTGAGCTCGGTGCCGTGGTAGGCGACGTGGACGGTGTCCCCGTCGACCACACGCAAGACCGGAGACAGTGCCTGCTGTTGCCTCTTCCGGCGCTGTCGGGCCTTGCGGGCCTTCTCCTTCTGCTCTGCCTTCTTCTTGGCTGCCGTCTTGGCGGCAGCGGCGCGCCGGGCTTGCTCGGCGGCACGTTCACGCTTGCGCTTGGCAGCAGCGTCGGGTGAGGTCGGGGAGGCTGAGCTCTCGGTGGTCGGGTCCGCAGCCGTCGGGGTCGCGGTGGGGCTCGCGCCCGGGGACGTGCTAGCCGCGGTCCCCGCGGGTTGGGTGCCCGGGTCAGGCGCGACCAGGCCAATGATCACCATGAGCACGAAGAACCCGGCAAGACCGCCGCCGATCCAGGCGGCTACCCGACGTGCCCTGCCTTGTCGGGTGGGCTTGATCCCGGGCGTCCACGCTCTTCCGTCCCACCACCGCTGTTGGCGGTCGTCCCAGGGGTCCGGGTACCAGCCCGGCGGGGGACCGTCCAGACTCACGCTCACCTCGCAGCATCACCGAGTTCCCGTACCGGTACGAGTCTTACCAGCAGGGGCACGTGTTACCCCGTGAATATCCAGGTTGCTGCCCGATCGTTATGACGGGGTCCGAGCGAGGTGACGAGCCGGCCGCTCCTCGGGCTGGGATCTCCTGTGCTTCCTGCTCTGGGATGGGGTCTGTCATGGGCGGCGCATGGCAGGCGGCGTGGGCTAGGCGCGGCCACCATACGGAGACGCGGCATCGTCGGCTCACCCGGCCGCCTGGCGAGTCGGGACGGCGTGGAGGGCTGGCACATCCTCGTCGGCCGGGACGCGGGTGTCAGGGTGTGTCGTCAGGTGCGTACTTGTCCTGTGGCGGGAGCGGGTCGGCGGGCTCCAGGATGCAGGTGCCAAGGACCGGTGGTTTCACCGAGCTCATGACGCTGATGAGCCCGGTCGTGGAGGCGGTAGCCGCCTTGCGGATGTCGAAGTCGTCGGGTGGGTCGACTTTGGTGACCCATACGGTGATGGAGGACCCCCGACCCTTCTCAGCCTTGACGCGCAAAAGCGGGCGTCGAGCCGACCGGCGCGTGCCATGCCGTGGCGAGCGAGAGCCAGGCCGGCCCGGCGAGAGCCTTGTTGCTGTATCGCTCATAGGGGCCAGGCGAGGCGTCGATATGGGCGCGCTTGTGAGGAGAGTCCCTTGGGGTGGTGGGGTTTGAGGTCCAACGGCGGGGCTTCGTGAAGTAGGCGGCCATCGGCGGGATCTTCGGTGTGAAACGACCAAGTCACGCACTGAAGGAGAACCACCGATGGCCTTGTCCCAGTCTGCCTTGTCTGAGTTGCTTGAGGCGTTCCGCACCGGCGATGGCGTTGACATGATCCGTGAATCGGTCCGCACCGTGCTCCAAGAGCTCGTCGAGTTCGAAGCCGCGGGCGTGATCGGCGCGGAGCGTTACGAGCGCACCGAGGACCGCGTGACCGAGTGCAACGGCACCCGCCCGAAGTTGCTGGCCACCAAAGCCGGTGACGTGCAAGTGCGAATCCCGAAGCTGCGGAAGGGTTCGTTCTTCCCCTCCATCTTGGAGCCCCGTCGGCGCATCGACCAGGCGCTGTATGCGGTGGTGATGGAGGCCTACGTCCATGGTGTGTCCACCAGAAGTGTCGATGACCTGGTCGCGGCGATGGGCGCCGACTCGGGGATCTCCAAGTCCGAGGTCTCCCGGATCTGCGAGCAGCTGGATGAGTCCGTGGGCGCATTCCGCACCCGCCAGCTCGATCACAGCGCGTTTCCCTACGTCTACCTCGATGCGACCTACCTCCATGTCCGGAACAAGCCGGGCAAGGGTGGCCAGGTGGTCTCGATGGCGGTCGTGGTGGCCACCGGGATCGCCGCTGACGGGTCCCGGGAGGTCCTCGGCCTTGACGTCGGCGACAGCGAGGACGAGACGTTCTGGCGCAGCTTCCTGCTCAGCCTCAAACAACGCGGTCTGACCGGGGTGCGGTTGGTCATCAGCGATCAGCACTCCGGTCTGGTGAAGGCGCTCAAGCGGTCCTTCCAAGGCTGCGGACACCAGCGGTGCCGAGTCCACTTCGCCCGCAACCTGCTCGCCCACGTCCCCAAGTCCCACGCCGACATGGTCGCCGCGGTGTTCCGCACGATCTTCGCCCAGCCCGACCCGGAGGCCGTCACCGCGGCCTGGGACGAGGTCCGCGACCAACTCGCTGCCTCGTTCCCCAAGGTCGGACCGCTGATGGACGAGGCCAAGGCCGAGGTCCTCGCCTTCACCGCATTCCCCAAGACCCACTGGCGCAAGGTGTGGTCGACCAACCCGCTCGAGCGGGTCAACAAGGAGATCAAGCGTCGCAGCCGTGTCGTGGGAATCTTCCCGAACGCCGCCGCGGTCATCCGGCTGGTTGGTGCCGTGCTGATCGATATGCACGACGAGTGGATCGCCGGCGATCGTCGCTACCTCTCAGAAGAGTCCATGGCGCTGCTCAACGACACCATGGATACTGGTGAGCACGCCGCCATCGACAGCGGCGAGTAGGGCACCGAGGACCCCCTCAAAGCCCACCACCCCGCGGGGCTCTGTCCGCTTGTGGACCTTCGCGGTGATGCCTTGCGGGGACTTGGGCCGGTAGATGCATTCGTACTTGACGGCGATGAAGCCGTTCCGTTCGCGGATCCGAGGTCCCGAAGTCGTCGCCCGCGGGAGGGTGGGTAGTGGTCGCTGCGTCGTGGCGGGCGAAGGCAGGGGCGCAGGTGTCCATGACGAGGATGCCGGCGGTGCCGACACACTTTCGTGTTGCTCGGGGCCGTCGGTGGAGGTGACCCACCTTGAGGGCCCGAACACCCAGCGAGGGCGATCGCACCCGACACGAAGATCACGACCACCCTGCTCCTGCGAGTCACGTCGACGCCCTTCCCCCACACAGTCGAGGCGCTCAGGCTAGCCGCGGCGCGCACCCGATGGAGCACTCACGAGTCACGGCTTTCGCTCCTCGCGTAGCGAGGCTCCGAACCGCCTCGATCATCTCGGGGCTCGCCGACGGCCAGCGAGCACTTGATGACCTCAACTCAGGACGAGCCATCATCCGCCCGCAGGACACGGTCGGTCATCCGGACGTAAGTCGCGGCGCTGGCCGGGTTCGCCAAGGCAGTGGCGCGAAGCCCCCCGTCGTTGGTCGTCGTTTCCCCATGATCGCCACCTCGGCCCGATCTGGCGCCGGGTCTGGGTGGCAGCCTGAGTCAGACCAGCGTCATCAACACGGCGATTTCGCGGCACCGCCGGGTGGCATGACTCACTCAAAGCTGAGCACCCGAGACGGTCTCGGTGGCGACACTCGGATTGAACCGCCGTCCGCAGCGCGGGGAAAGGAAGTCGGCCCTGGGGCGGAAACGGTCACCGCTCACGCGCCCGATCCCAAGCCCACCACGCGATCAGGCCCACACCGACCAGCAGAGTCACCCACGCCCACGGTTCCACCCCGTCACACTGCCATCATGATGTGCCGGGGCGCGCGAACAGCATCTGTTCGGCGTTGCGATGACCGTCGTGAACCGCGGACCAGGCCCAAACGAGGGTCAGGGAAGACCGAAAGGGGATCAGAATGACCTTCGTGACCAGCGGGTCACAGCCCGCCGGCAGTCCCAACCCGGAGGTGCTTTTCCGCGACCTCCCGCGACAGGGCAATGGCCCAAAGCACCTGTGGGCGCATCAGGCCGACATCCTCCGCGATTACCTCAAGCATCGTGACGATCCCGATTTGGCCATCGAGCTCCCAACTGGCGCCGGGAAGACGCTGGTGGGGATGTTGGTCGGAGAATGGCGTCGTCGAGAGTTCGGTGAACGAGTCGTCTACCTGTGCCCGACTCTCCAGCTCTCCCGGCAGGCGGTCGCCGACGCGCGCGCCGCTGGCATCAGCGTCGTCGATCTCACCGGGAATAACGTCGACTGGGACGCCAACGACCGTCTGGCCTACGTGCGCGCTGACGCGATTGCCGTCGCCCACTACAACGCTGTGTTCAACGCCTCTCCCCAACTCGACGACGCAGCGCTGCTCATCCTCGATGACGCACACGCCGCTGCGGGATCTGTCGCCGACAACTGGACGGTGCGGTTCGACCACGGCACTAAGCCTCAATCCACCGATGGGCTGATGCTGCTGCGCTGATTCGGTCTCGGGAAGCGTGTGACTCGGTGTGACGTGGCTGATCGCCCGACCTCGCTGTCGGGGTGTTCCACTGTGTTGCTCCGGTCGCGCCGGAAGGTGGCGGCTGTGGTGGTCAGGTCGGGATGGCTGCTGGCGGGCCGAACGCGGCGGCGAACAGTGCCTCCCACGCGTGCTGCCATGGCCAGTACTCGGGCAGGTGCAGCGTCAGTTTCCGGGCCGAGGAGGCGACCCGAGCGGGCACGTTGATCAGCTTGCGGCGCAGGGTGCCGGTGGTCGCCTTCGCCAAGGATGGGCGGCCGGTGAGCGTTCCGGCGGCTCGGGTGAGATTGAACGCGACGACTGCCAGCACCAGCCAGGCCGCGTTCGCCGCGAACCGCCCAGACGGCAGGTGGGCCAGCGCCGAGTTCTTCAAGTCGGCGTGCACGTTCTCGATGACCGCGTGCTGCCGATGCAACTTGTCCATCGCGACCGTGTCGAGTTCGTCTTGGGGGACGGTGGTGAAGAAGCCGTGGAAGCGCCACATGTCGAACAACGTGCCTTGCCCGGCGGCCTGCTTCTTGTCCGCGTTGACGTCCGGGATGCGGCGCACGACCAGCCGGCCGGGCACATGGTGGTCCTTGGCCTGGGCGGTGAATGCGGTGAAGTCGACCTCGGCAACCTGGGCGCGGGAGATCCACCTGCTGGTGTCGTCGTCCCAGATGGCCTGCGGGTACTTGATCGTCCACGCGTCCTCGCTGATGGCGGCGATCGCGCGTTTGACGTTCGCGGTCAGCCGGACGGCCACGGACACGTCTGCACCGGCCGTGAGGGCCGCGGCGATGGTCGGGTGCCCCATGAACGCCGAGTCCGCCCGCAGCAGCACCTTGCCGACCGCGGCGCTCGAGCGCATCCTGGCGACGGTCTTGAGCGCGTCGCACCGGCACGTCGGGCCACGCGTAATGTGGTGGTGGAGGCGCACTCGACGCGTTCAGGATTCGGGCTCGGTCGCAAGGGGGCC
>NZ_VOHR01000099.1 GCF_009192725.1 Segeticoccus rhizosphaerae
CTGCCGGGGCGTGGGGCGGCCGACGAGCTGGCGACGCGCCGCGGCAGGCGACCGCAGAAGTCGCCCGGGCGGTGGGCGGCCTGGGTCGCCGGTGCGGCTGCGGCGCTCGTGCTGGTGGTCGGGGGCCTGACCTGGCATCCCTGGAGCCCGGACCAGTCGACCCGCCAGCTGACCGCCGTGGAGCAGGTCACCCGCGCCCCTGACGCGCAACGGTTTGTCAAGCCGGTCGAGGGTGCGACGGTCACGGTGGTGCGATCGTCGAGCAAGGGCCGCGCGGTGATCGTCGCCAAGGGGATGCCCGAGCCGCCCGCAGGGCACGTCTACGAGGTCTGGTACTTCGACGCGTCCGGCCATCCCGTCAAGGCCGGGTTGATGCCGCGCTCCGACGACCACGAGGTGACCTTGCTGCTGGACGGTGACGCGGCCGACGCGCACGGAGCGGGAGTGACCGTCGAGCCCGCAGGCGGCTCCGACCAGCCCACCACCAAGCCGTTGGTCACCTTCGACTTCGCCTGAGTCCCCGCGCAGGCACCGGCTCGGCACCGGGCTCGACCCGCTTCGCAAAATTTCCTCACCAATCGGCAATCCGTCTGGTCGGTGGCATCGAAACCCCTGATGTCGAAGCCATGACCAGCCGGGGCCCCCGGCGTCGATTGAGAGGAAGTCCATTCCATGAAGAAGTCAACTCTGCTGCTCGGACCGGCCCTGATGATGTGTGCGGCAGGCGCGATCGCGCTTCCGGCCACCGCGTCGGCCGCGTCCGGAGACTCCTACCAGGCGACGCTGTCGCCCTTGAACCACGCCACCGGGTCGGGCACGTTCATGCTGACGCTGAACGGCAACCAGGCCACGGTCACCGAGAAGGTCAGCGGCCTGGCGGACACGTTCGGGGGCAACCCCTACCCGCACGTGCAGCACATCCACATCATGGGTCAGGGCGTGTGCCCCGACCCGTCGGCCGACAAGAACGGTGACGGTGTCGTGAGCACCGTCGAGGGACATCCGGCCTACGGGATGATCGGGACCACCCTGTCGACCAGCGGTGACACCAGTCCCAAGGCGGGCACCGACCTCAAGGTCGCCGGGATGGGTGGCAGCTATACCTACCAGCGCACCTTCACGATGAACGCGGACACGATGAAGTCGGTCAAGGACGGCAACGCCGTGGTAGTGGTGCACGGGCTGGACCCGGCCACCCTCAGCAAGAAGGCGCAGGGCGAGAAGAGCGAGCTGGTGCCGTCGCTGCCGCTGGCCGCGACCTCGCCGGCCCTGTGTGGATCGGTCAAGCCCGCACAGATGGCCAACGTCCCCTCCGGGCCGGCGCAGACCGGTGGCGGTGGCACGTCCGGCACTGCCGACGAGGGCATGCTGTTGCTCGGTGGTGGCCTTCTGCTCGCAGCCGGTGGCGCCGTGGTGGCTCGTCGCAAGCTGAGCAACCAGCACTGAGCGACACCCGGATCACCCTCGGCGGGGAGGGGCGCCGAGAGGCGTGGAGCAGACCAGGAGAGGCGAAGGAGCAGCCATGAGCGGTGGGCACCAGCACGGTCGGCCGGGTGGGCGATATGGCCGATATGGCATCGGGTTGACCGTGCTGGCCGCGCTGCTGGCGGTCGGTGGCCTGCTGTCGATCGTGGGCTTCGTCTCCTCCGAGCCGGATCCGCCGCCGCAGCCCCCGGCTGCGGCGGCGGACGGTCCCACCGCCAGGGCCAGCACCTCACCGACGACCTCGAGCCCGATTGCTCCCTCCACCGGTCGGTCCGCCCGCAAGGACAGTCACGTCATGCCGACCCGGCCGGCCGTGCGTCAGCCCGGCGGGGCGTCGTCGCCCGCCCGCACTCCGACCCCGACCTCGGTGGGCCCGGTGCTGCCGCGCTCGAAACCGGTTCGGCTGGACATCACCAGCATCGGCGTGCACAGCACGCTGATCACCCTGGGCACCAACCCTGACGGCTCGGTGCAGGTCCCCCCGCTGGACGGCGGCGCCCCTGCCGGCTGGTACCGCGGCTCGCCCACCCCGGGCCAGCTCGGCCCCGCCGTCATCCTCGGGCATGTCGACGACGACCAGGGTCCCGCCGTCTTCTACGACCTCGGTGACCTCGAACCAGGCGCGCGGATCTCGGTCGCCCGGGCCGACCACCGCGTCGCGGTGTTCCGCGTCGACCGGGTGGACAGCTACCCGAAGGACCGGTTCCCCACCACCGAGGTCTACGGCAACACCGACCGGGCCGAGTTGCGTCTGATCACCTGTGGCGGCACCTGGAACCCCACCATCGGCCACTACGACCACAACATCGTCGCCTACGCCACCCTCGTCTCGTCCCATCCCGCCTGATCTCCCTGGAAGCATCCAGGGCAGTCCGGCACGTCCGTTGGAGGACGCCATGTCCGTGTCCCTGTCCGCCTCACGCACGGTGACCGAGTCCTACCATTCGCCGTGGCGGCTGTTGCTTGCCCCGGCGGCGGTGGTCGCCGCCGTCGCTCACATTCCTGTCACCGGAGAGCACCTGCACGAAGCGCCCTACATGGGCGTGCTGTTCATCCTGCTCACCATCGCCTGCCTTGCCCTGGCCGCCGCCGCGGTGGCTCACGACTCCGCGGCGGTCTACCTCGGCGCCACCGCTGTGTGCGGCCTCGCGGTCCTCGGCTACGCCGCGACCAGGATCGTCGCCTTCCCGATGCTGGCCGACGACGTCGGCAACTGGCTCGAGCCCCTCGGGATCGTGTCCGTCATCAGCGAGCTGACCGTCGTCGCCAGCGCCCAGCTCGCCCTTCGAAGCAACTCCTCTCGGCCGTCGAGGTAGGCGGCGGATGGAGGAGACGTCACCGACCGCGACACCGGCGCGGTGGGCCAGGATCACGACGACGTCAGGGCGCTCGAGCACGCGGACCGGATGGCCGCCGACACCCACAACCCGGCGCGATCGAGTTCGCGCTGCTCGACCGCGTGACTCCCTCAGCTGTGCTGGACGCAGCGGAGCGCCCACGGGCGCACCTCGAGCCGCTCTTCCGGGATCGGCTCCCCACACACCTCGCACCGGCCGTAGCTGCCGTCAGCCAAGCGCTCTCGTGCCCGGCGAACGTCTTCCAACATGGCCAGCAGGTGCTCCTGCGTCGACACCGCCGTGAGCCGGTCGACCGCCATCGAGGTCCCCTCGCCGACACGCTTGCCGAAGGAGATCGTGCCGAGCTCGCCGGCCGGCTTCGTCAGTTCCGCAAGCTCTGCCTCGAGCCGCTCCTCCCGCTCGGCCAGAAGGTTGTCGATGTCATGGCGCATCTCACCAGCGTAGAGGGACGAGGGGCGTGACGCCGTCGGCGTCCGGGTAGGCCGTACGACGTCCACGCCAGCCATCAGAAGGCAACCGCGCCAGCCCCCCGGCGCGTCGTCAGAAGTCCTCGTCACGCGCATCCACCGGCGATTCCCGCCCGACGACTCGCCGGCGCGGCGCGATGAGCGCTGCGCAGCAGGCACCAGCCAGGGCGGCGAGGCCGCAGACGGCGAAGCTGACGGTGTATGCCGTGTTGCTGGGTCCACCGCCCGGAGCCGCGAGCAGCGCCAGGACGGCGATCGACACCTGCGCGCCGACCGCTCCGCCGGCCCGTCGCAACACCGACGTGATCGAGGTGGCGATACCGGTCTCCCCCGGCTCGGCGGCGAGCGCGATGATGCTCCCGCTGAGGCTGACCACGAAACCGAATCCGACGCCCAGCACCGCCAGCTCCACCATCACCATCCACAGCTGGCCACGGAACAGCGCGAGCCCGAAGGTGCCCAACGCGGAGAGCACCATCCCAGCAGTGAACACGGCTCGGTGACCGAACGCGTCCACCAGCGGGCCGGTCAGGGGTGAGAACACGGCCTGCCCGAGCGCTCGCGGCATGAGCACGAGGCCGATCAGCAGCGGACCGGCCGCGAGCCCGAACGCGCTGGCCCCGGGTGCCTCCCCCGACCCCTCCAGGAGGAACGGCAGCACGATGTTGGTGCCGAACACGGCATACCCTCCGAGCAGCGAGGTCAGGTTCGTGAGCAGGACACCACGGGAGCGCAGCACCTGCAGGTCCATCAGCGGCTCGCGGGTGTGGGTCTCGCGCCGGTACCAGGCCGCCCCCAGCACCACCGTGAGACCGAACATCACCAGTGGCAGCGGGCCGGTCCAGCCGCGGTGTGGGCCTCGGTGATCGCCACGATCAGGGCCGCGATCGCCCCGCCGAACAAGGCCGCGCCGGGGGTGTCAAGTCCGC
Source organism: Segeticoccus rhizosphaerae (assembly GCF_009192725.1). Taxonomy (GTDB): domain Bacteria; phylum Actinomycetota; class Actinomycetes; order Actinomycetales; family Dermatophilaceae; genus Segeticoccus; species Segeticoccus rhizosphaerae. Next base: position 4,240 of record NZ_VOHR01000099.1, read on the forward strand.
GCGGTACCCCGCCCCCCAGGGACGGCACCACGAACCTGACCATGAGGATCGCCAGGGCAAGGGCGATCGCGCCGACCCCGAAGATCCACCGCCACGACAGCAGTTGGGCCAGTGCCCCACCGACGGGAAAGCCCAGCACCGCACCGAGTCCGAACCCGCCGGTCAGCACCCCGATGGCGGTGTTGGCCTTTTCCCGCGGCAAGACCTCGGTCGCGATGGCGAAGCTGAGGGGAAACACGACCCCGCCGACCCCCTGGACCATCCGGAAGATCACGACGAGTTCGATGTTGGGTGCCACTGCCGTCGCGACGCTGCCGAGGGCGAACACCACCAACGCCCAGAGGTAGACGCGCGTGCGTCCGATGCGGTCCCCCAGTTTGCCGAGAAAGACGGGGGCAACCGAACCGACGATGAGATAGCCGGAGAACAGCCACACCGTCCATTCGCGGGAGGCAGACAGGTCCTGCTGGACGGTTGGGATCGCCGGCGAGATCGCGGTCTGCTGGAAGCCGTAGACCATGTCGGCCACCAGTAGGGCGACGACCACCGCCCAGCCGGACCGCTGCACCTTGCCCGCGGTCACGAGGAGTGCTCGACGGGGTCCTGGCACCGGTGCCGGGGTCGGCTCACGCTCACGCTCGGCACCCTACGCGGGTGCGGCCTCGCCGAGTTCGCCTCACCGACGGGCTCCGATCGTGGCTGGAGTCCTATCGGTAACCCCGTCTGAGCAGGTACTTGGCGCCGGCGTCGCAGGCCGCCGGACTCAGCAGCTCGAAGCCGAAGGCGTCAGCGAGCCGATCGGTCGTGTTGAAGGCGGCACAGACCGCCAGTGCGTCCTCGACCTGCTGGTGGGAAACACCTGTGGACAACAGCTCCCGCATGTCCTCGGCGTCCACGGTCCTCTCTCGGGTCAGTTTGCCCAGCATCCTCAGCGTGGCCCGGAGCCCGTCCTCGATCGGGGCTTCGCGGCGTCCGGGAGTGGATGGCCGGAGAGCGTCCGGATGAGCCACCAGGACTTGGTGCGCTGCGCGCTTCTTGTCCTCATCCGACATGGCGCCGTCCGCCTCCTTGGCGCACGTCACCATCTTGCCTCAGGTACGCGGCGTGCCGCGCGCCGGTCGTATCACGCGGGGTGGGCCCCCCTCCTACTGTTCAGGCGGTGTTTCCAGGGCTCGCACCCGGGTCCGACCCCGCGAAGGAGGCGCCATGAACAACGGTGGCAAGTCGGACGAGTTCGTCGTTCGAGTATTGGACTCGATGCAGTCCGAGGACGTCGACCCACGCGTAGGGATCGTGCCGGCCGATCTCGAGGTGAGCGCCGAAGAGGCGCTGGCCGCACTTCACGCGACAAAGGGCGCCGAGAAGGTGTTCAAGGCGTTTCCCCAGTTCCTCGACCCGGGATCGTGGCTTCCGGTTGCGGTCTTTACGGTGTGTTCGAAGTTCGGCAGCGCACGCTACCTCGACCTATGGGACGTCGACCATTTCGATGGCTTCACGAACCTGCAGCGGAACCTCGATGAGTGTCGAGTATGGTTTTCCGACAAGGGTTTCGACGCTTGGGGCTCCGAGCAGACGAGATCCGGTCGGATCAACTGCTTCTTCACTGCGCCCCAGGCCGGGGCATACATCTGCACCGCCCGGCTACAGAGCTACGCGGGCCCCGCTCTGGTCGAGTGTCTGATCGACAACTCGTCCTTCGGCCCGCTTCCCGTCAACGGGACGATCACCCAGCCTCACCCGTGCAACCTCTCGGCAGGCGGTCACCACTTCCGGATCCGTCAGTTGTCGGGCTCCTTCTTCTTCCTCTCCCTGACGGTCTGGCGGTCCTGAACCGGGGCGGCGAGTCCAGCGACTATGCGCTCCGTTGTCGAGCTTGGTCGGGTGACGGCTCCCGAGTGACGGTTGTTGTCCGGCCCAGGCGAGCGGTGGCAAGGACCGTACGGCGATGGGCGATCATGGTGGCGAGACCGGCGTTGACCAGGAAGTAGTAGACGGGATAGACCAGCAGCGGCGCCGAGAAGGACCCGACGGCTGCGCCCGTGCTGGCGCCGCCCAGCGCGGCCATCAGGAACAGCGACAGGGTCTCCGAGTGCGGCTGGCGCCAGGCCTTCGGCGCCATCATCAGTGCCCCTACCAAATCGGCCGCTATCACGCAGCAGGTTGCCACGACCGGTGCGCCCGCGGTCAGCCACCCCGCGACGCCGGCTCCGGCCAGAGCGAGAAGGGCAACTTCCGATGGCGAGGGTCTCCCGCTGCCGAACTGGATGGAAAGCCCGAACACCAAGCAGGTCCCCGCAGCCTGAACGACGAGTGGCAGCAGGCTCCAGCGGGCACCGTCCGCTCGCTGAGCCTGCACGGCAACCACCCCCAGCACACTCCAGATCAGCCAGGTGCCGCGGTGCGGGACGGTCGTCCTGCGGAGCGTGTCCCGCACGTATGGGAAGGTGTCGGCCGCTCCCAACGCTCCTGCAAGCGCCGCCATGATGGGCCCGACCTGGTTCGTCATGACGTCTCCTGGCCACCGGAGCCGCGATTGCGATTTTGCGGACAGGTACGAGCCGGTGATGTGCACATGGTGTAGGTCTCGTTCATGAGCGCCTCCTGGCTGGCCGTGTCGAGAGCCTGCTGCGCCCCGCGAGGGGCGGTGCCGGGGCCGTAGGGGCAAACGCTGGGGACCCGCAGCCGGGGCGGCCGTGCCAGCTGACACCCTTCACAAAGGACCGCGCAGTGGGACAATCCGCAGTGTGGGCTTACAGCGGTCTGTTCGGGTCTCGGCCGTGGCCGAGCACCGATCGACGACTGCCATTCGGCCGGCGCCGTCAGGGTCCAGGTTGCCGGTGCCGCTCACCGGGCTCGTGGGTCGTGTCGACGACGTTGCCAAGGCAACCAACTTGCTGAAGCACAGTCGGCTCGTCACTCTCACCGGCCCGGGCGGCGTCGGCAAAACACGCATAGCGATCGCGGTTGCACCTCTGACGGCCTCGTCCTTCGTCGACGGGGTGCACTGGGTCGACCTCGCACCGGTGACAGATGCTCCGGCCGTCGGCACGGCGATCGCGGAGGCGCTTGGCATCGCCGGGCGCTCCACGCAAGGAAGTACCTATGACCTGATCCAACAACTTGAGGTGCGATCAGCGCTGTTGATCCTGGACAATTGCGACCAGCTCCTCGATGCCAGCGCCCAACTCTGTGCCGAGCTGCTCACCAACTGCCCCGGGCTCACGGTCCTGGCCACGAGCCGTGAACGACTCGGCCTTCCAGGCGAGCTCATCCAGGTCGTCGCGCCGCTGCAGATGCCTGGACCAGGTTTGGCCCTGACGCCCGACAATTTGCAGCAGGCCTGTGCGGCCAACTTGTTCGTGGCGCGCTGTCGAGACCTGATCGGGGACTTCGAGCTCACAGCGGACAACGCCAAGGCAGTCCTGCGAATCTGCAGGCGGGTGGACGGCATACCGCTCGCACTCGAACTGGCCGCAGCGCGGGTCCGGGTGCTGGGGACAGCGCAACTCGCCGACGCTCTCGACCGCTCATCGGATCTGCTCAGCGACGACGGACGCCGGGGGCCGGATCGCCACCGCACCCTGCGTGCGACCCTGGAGTGGAGCCACGACCTCCTCAGTCCCGAGGAGCGGCAGTTGTTCCGACGCATCAGCATCTTCCCGGGCCATTTCGACCTGGCTGCCGCGACCGCCATCGTCGCTGCGCCGGACGCCGCCGAGGTGGTCGTCCTGCTCGGCCGGCTGGTGGACAAGTCGCTGCTGCAGGTGACCCGCGGTCGAGACATCGTCCGCTACCGGCTGCTCAGCACGGTGCGCGACTATGGACGCCGCAAACTCGTCGACAGCGGGGAGCTGGACGCGACCGGCTTGGCTCACTTGGAGTACTTCACGTGCCTGGCCGAGGAGTCGGCGCCGCGGCTGACCGGCGAGGGCGTACTGGCTGAGCTTGGCCGGCTCGAGGCAGAAGGCAGCAACCTGCGTGCCGCCCTGAGTTTCGCGCGAGCCAGGGGCGAGCACCTGCTCGGTGTGCGGCTGGCCGCCGCACTGTGGTCACTCTGTTATCTGCGCGGGCTCTACCGCGAAGGCCGTCAATGGCTCGACTGGGCGGTCGAGGTGGGCGGCAACGCACCCGTTGAGGTCCTGGCCGAGGCCCTGCGCGGCAGCGGGACCCTGGCCTTCCTGCAGTGTGACTACGAAATGGCTCAGCGCCGGCTGAACAGCAGCCTGCAGCGTTATCGCCAACTGGATGACAACCAGGGGGTCGCCGAGGTATTGCTCACCCTCGGCAGCGTGGCCAGAGAACAAGGACGATACGCCGACGCACAACGGTTGTACGCCGAGAGTCGGTACCTGGCCACACGCCGGGGCGACACACGCGCGGTGGCTCGGTCGGACAACTACCTTGGCTTCGTCGCATGGCTGCAAGGCGACCTCGACGGCGCGGACGAGCTGTGCGCCAGCACGGGGCCGCTCTTCCAGTCACTGGGTGACACCGAGGGTCTCGTCTGGTCTCTGTTGAGCCGCGGCGTCGTGGCGCGGTATCGAGCCGACCTCACATCCGCGACGCGGCTTTTGACCGAATGCCACCAACTCTCACGAGGGATCGGCTATCGCGAGGGAGTCGCATGGTGTCAGCACCAACTCGGGCTCGTGGCGTGCAAGCAGGGACGACGTGATGAGGCTCGCGATCGACTACTCGAGGCTCTCAAGGGCCACCGCGAGCTCGGTGACCGCTGGCGGACTGCTGCTGTCCTCGAGGACCTAGCGGCAACGCTCGCGGGCACGGGGCCCGAGCGAGCCGCTGCTCTGCTCGGTGCAGCGACCGCTTTACGTCAGGACATCGGCGCACCGGTCGCGCCGGTCGAACGCGACGATGTAGCCGTTACCACGTCCACACTGGCCCGCGGCCTCGGCGGCCGGTTCGCGACAGCCCTGGAGGCTGGACGAGGGCGCCGGCTGGACGACCTGCTCGACTGCTCACGCGGCCTGCTGCCGCTGCCCGATCGCTCACCGGATCCACCTCCTTCGGAGGCCGATGAAGCCGACGAGCCCAAGGACGACGTCCGCGTCGACCGTCGACGCCTGGACGTCCAGGCGCTCGGGACCTCGCGTGTGCGGATCGCTGGACATGACCTTCCCTCCTCCCAGTGGTGGTACGCCAAGCCGCGCGAGCTGTTGTTCCTCCTCGCCGACGGCACCCCACGCACCAAGGAGCAGCTCGGGCAACTTCTGTGGCCGGAGGCCCCGTCCCATCAGTTGCGCAATGCACTGCACACCGCCCTGCGGGACCTGCGCCGTGCCCTCGAAGAGCCCCAATGGTTGGTATATGCGCAAGGGGTCTACCGCTTCGACGCGCGCGGCCAGTGCCGCTACGACGTCGCAGAATTCATGGATGAGCTTCGAGCGGCGCGAAACTCGAAGGACGAAGCACAGCGCCGTCATTTGCGCCGAGCGACCGACCTCTATGCCGGCGACTTCCTTCCCGGCAGCTCTGCCGCCTGGGTGCTGTCCCGCCGCGACGAACTGAGCGGGCGAAACCGCGCGGCACTGTTGGCCCTCGGCCGGCTGCTGCTCGAAGCGCACCTCCTTGGCGAAGCCGCACCGGTCTATCGCCGAGCAATCGCCTTCGACCCGTTCAACGAGGACGCCTACCGGGGGCTGATGACCGTGCTGGGGCAAGCGGGCGAACGAGCCCGCGTGGCGCAGCTCTACCGAGACCTCACCGAACGACTGCACACCGAGCTCGGCGTCGCGCCCGGGTCCGCCACCACTGCGCTCTACCGGAAGTTCACGGCGAACCCGACGCGCTAGGCGCAGTCTCCCCGGCGTTTGCGCCTGCGGCCCCGGCATCTTCCCCCGCGGTGAGGGGCAGGCTTCTGTCACCACCAGCCAGGAGGCCCGATGACGAGCCAACACCATGCACACGTCCCTGCGTCAGGCGCAGTTCCGCAGACTGCCGACCGCCCCTTTGCAGACCAGCACTCACCTGCGTGGCAGGGCCGCGGAACTTCACAGGCGAAGGCACACCATGAACCTCACCAGTGAGCCCAAACGGCCCGGCAGGATCACGTGCGGCGTTGCCGCGGCCCTCATCACGTTCATGAGCGTGGGGGGCTCCACGGGAACGGCTCACGCCCACAGCAGCGGCCCCGAGGCCACCCGCGCGCACAAGCTCGCCCATCTCCGGCAGGGCGGCGGCGCGCGGCTCTTCCACAGACCAGACCCGGAGCACCTTCGTGGCCCACGCTTACTTCTTGGCGCCGACGACCACGCAGCGGCCATGACCTACGTGCTCCGGCTCGAACTGGACCCCCTCCGCCCTTGAGCCACCTGACTCTGATCCGGGTGCCACTCGGGGCCGATGTTGGGCCCGTGCTCGGACAGCGCCTCGATTTGGGCGCCAACCTCGGTGGCCGCGCAACGTCGACGAAGCGGTCCACCGCTGCGTGGCGCTTTCAGCGACTCAGCGACCCGTGCCCGCTCGGCCCTCCGGGAGCAGGGAGTGTGCGTGGCCTGCTACGGAGTCGCGCGTTCGCGAATGCGATCTCTGCACCGAAAGCTTGGTCCGGGGGGATCACGATGCGGTGGGGAGAGTCCTCGAACGGAATGCGCTCTGCGGCGAGTTGTCGCCCCGTCGCGCCGAGGTCAGGAACACTGACAGTGAACCCGGTGAATCCGGCGAGCCGGTTCTGCCCGGCCGTCGACTCGAGCTCGAGGCGGCCGCCGTGCTCGAGCCCGTAGAGACGTCCGTCGTCCGACGGCCGCCCACCCGTGAACACCCGCAAGAAGCCGGAGTGGTCGGCCGGGTGCTCGACGCGCAGGCAGACGCCGGAGACGTTCGTGGACCCGTTGCCGTGGCGCTGCAGCGGTGGGCTCCAGAACGCCTCAGGATGGTGCTGCTGGCAGACGAAGAAGGAAGCGTGCCGCAGCCGCTCGTCGGTGGCGAACGCGAGGGTGAACGCGACGTGGGTCTCGGTCCCGTCGGCTGCGCGGCCCGAGCGCTCGAAGGTGAACGGCTGATAGTCACCGATGCCCTCGCGTGCGTAGTCGGCCGCATCCGCCTCCGCGTCGGCACTGTCGAGGGCGACCATGGCCAGACCCTGACGTGTGGACAGGTAGTCCCGGATGAACTGTCCGAAGCTGAACGAGTGTGGCGCGTGCGCAGGGATGAGTTCGGCATCGGCGACCGTGATCAGCTCGAGAAATGACGACGCGAACTGGATCACGTGGTTCTCCGTGCCCCACGGGTGACGGTTGCGTGCGCCGACCTGGAAGCCCAGGCGGTCGTAGAAGCCCGCCGCACTGTCCAAGTCGTGAACGGCGAGGACGAGGTGGTCAATGCGGCGGGGATGGTTTGTCATCCGGGTGTCCCTCTCAGGTCGAGGCGCCTGCGATGCAGACTACCTACTCCGCCTCGGAGGTCCCCGGCGTACGGCCCGGCTGAGCCGTGTTCGGGCCGAGCTCCTCGAACAGAGTGAGGTGCACGCCGCCGGGAGCGTCGAGGCGCGCGTTGAGCCAGGCCCACGGCGTCGGTGTCGGCGGCGCGACCACCCTCGCACCACCGCCGACACCGACACCGTGGGCC